>DATKDQ010000130.1:0-5134 GCA_035544635.1 Thermoanaerobaculia bacterium | reverse complement strand
CAGCCTCTCCGCCGGCATTCCGTGCGCCGGTCGAGGGAGCCGGACGAATCGCATAACATGCCCAGGGCTCGTTACCACTGGTGACTCCGTGTCGGCGCGCGCTCTCGTCGTCATTCCGACCTACAACGAGGCCGGCAACATCCTCTCTCTGGCCGGCGGTGTGCTCGAGCAGGATCGGTCGCTCGAGGTCCTCGTCGTCGACGACGCGAGCCCCGATGGAACCGGCGACCTGGTGGCGAAGAACGGCAGGACCGAACCGCGCCTGCAGCTGCTGCGGCGCGCGGGGAAGCTCGGCTTGGGCTCCGCGTATCTCGCTGGTTTCCGCTACGCCCTCGAGCGCGGGCACGGTCGCGTCGTGACCATGGATGGCGACTGGAGCCATCATCCTCGGCATCTGCCGACCATCCTGGAGGCGATGGTCGATCACGATCTGGTGATCGGCTCCCGTTACGTGCCGGGCGGCGGCGTCGCCAACTGGGATCTGCATCGGCGGTTGCTGTCCGCCTTTGCCAACGCCTATACCCGCATCCTGCTGCGCCTACCGGTGCGCGACTGCACCGGAGGCTACCGGTGCTACGCACGGCAGGCCCTTGAGGCGGTCGACCCGTTCAGCATCCGCGCCTCGGGCTACTCGTTTCTCGAGGAGATGGTCTGGCGCGTCCACCGCGCGGGGTTCCGCATCGGCGAGGTGCCCATCGTCTTCGAGTGCCGCCATGCGGGGGCCTCCAAGATCGATCGACACGAGATCTGGAGGGCCGCCTGGCACGTGCTGAGGACGGCCGTGCGGCCCCCTGAGATCCTCGCCGCCGGCAAGGGGCGGTCCGTTCACCAGCTCGGCTCCGCCGACGCCCCCAAGTAATCGGGTGCGCGTGGTCACGATCCTCGTCTGGTACCTGGCGGTGCAGTGCGTCGGAGTGGTCGGCTCCGTGCTGACGGCGCGGGCCTTCCCCGCCCTTCCCGACCGCGGCTACTGCGCCGGCAAGACGATCGGCGTCGTCCTGGTGGGGGTGGTGCTCTGGCTCGGCACGGCGGCGGGCCTGCTGCGCAACGGCGTCGGCGGAGCCCTGCTCTCGGTCCTCGCCGTACTGGCGATCGCGGCGAGCGCACGCGGGCGGGAGGGGTCGCTCGGCGACCTCGTCGGGTGGGTGCGCGCCAATCGCGGGTTGGTGATCGCCGCAGAGGCGCTCTTCCTGGTCGCGTTCGCCGCCTGGTGCTGGGTGCGCGCGCACGATCCCGCCGCGGACCACACCGAGGAGCCGATGGATCTCATGCTGCTGGTGGCGGTCTCGACCAGCGACTCCTTTCCGCCGCGCGATCCCTGGTTGTCCGGCTATCCCATCAGCTACTACTACCTGGGGTACTGGCTGCTCGCCACGCTCGGCCACCTGGCTGGAACGGTGCCGGAGCTCACCTACAACCTGGCACAGGCGACCTGGTTCGCGCTGCTCCTGCTCGGGAGCTTCGGCCTGGGCTACGACCTGGCGTCGCTCTCCGGGCACGGTGCCGCCGCATCCGGCCGCCGGCTCGCGATCGGCACCGGGCTCGGCGCGGCGGCCGTCGTCGGGCTCACCGCCAACCTCGCGCTTCCGCTGGAATGGATCGGCCGCTCGCTCGCCGGCACGGCGGACACGCTGCGGACCGAGAACTGGTGGTGGTGGCGATCGAGCCGGGTGGTCCAGGACCGGGGCGTCGACGGGGCGACCATCGAAGCGATCACGGAGTTTCCCTTCTTCAGCTACCTCCTCGGCGACAATCATCCGCACGTGCTCTCGATGCCGGTCGTTCTCGCGGCGCTGACGCTGGCGCTCGCGGTCTTCGCTCGAGCGGTTCCGCCGCCGGCGGCAGGCTCACGCCGGATCGCGGGCGCCGTGGGCGGTCCCGCCGCGCTGGTGGTGATCCTCGTGGTCGTGGGGTCGATCACGGCGATCAACACCTGGGACGTGCCGATGGTGTGGTCGATCGTGGTGGTGGCCGCGGCCGCGGCGGCTGCGCGCGCTGCATCGGGCGCTTCTGGCGCTTCTGGCGTGGGCGGGGAGGGGGAGGACTCGGCGCCCGCCGCCCGCCCGGGTCGCAGCGCGGCGAGACGGGTCGCCGTCGCGGCGGCGGCCGCGGCGGTCGCGACCGGCGGTCTGCTCGCTCTCGGCTCCTCCATCCTCTTCCTGCCCTACCACCTGACCGCCACCTCGCAGGTGCGGGGGATCGTTCCCAACCTCCTCCACCCGACGGCGTTCGACCAGGTCTTCGTCATGTTCGCCACCCTCGCGCCCGGCGTCGCGCTGCTCGTCGCCGGCGCCTGGGACCCTGCCGCCGCCCGGTTCCGGCGCGCGCTCGCGCTGTGGATCGCGATCGTCGGGGCGGCCGCTCTGTGGCTCGCCGTCGCCGGTGCGCTCGCCACCTGGGGAGGGGCCTGGGACGGCTGGCTGGGCCAGGTGCTCGGCGCACGGGACCGTTCCTCGCTGCCGCGGATCGCGCTCGGGCGATGGCTCACCGGCTGGCCTACCCTCGCGCTCCTCGCCGCCGGTCTCGCGCTCACGCTGGAGACGCTCCGCGCGCGCTGGATGACCGTTGGCGCCGCGCGCGCGGACGGCGTCACGTTCGCCCTCCTGCTGGCGGCGGCGGGAGTGGGCCTCGTCCTTCTGCCCGAGATCCTCTACCTCCACGACAGCTTCGGGACGAGGATGAACACCGTGTTCAAGTTCTGGTACCAGGCGTGGCCGCTGCTCGCCTGCGCCGGCACGCTGGGGATCGCGCTGGCCTGGAAGCGCGGCGGACGGCAGCGCGCGGCCGCGCTGCTCGGCGTGCTCGGCCTGGCGCCCGGCCTCCTCTACCCGGTGGCGGCGCTCGACACCAAGACCGCAGGCTTCGGCTCGCCCGATCCGACGCTCGACGCGAGCGCCTGGATCGAGCGGTGGCGGCCGGCCGAGCTCGAGGCGATCCAGTGGATCCGCCGCTCGACGCCGGCCGACGCGGTGGTGGTGCAGCGCTCGGGCGACAGCTACCGCGCCGAGCACAACCTGCCGAGCATTCTGACCGGGCGCGCCACGCTCCTCGGCTGGGGAGGCCACGAGTACCAGTGGCGAGGCGCGGCGTTCGGGCGTCTCGTCGCGGGACGCGAGGAGGCGCTCGCCCGCATCTACGCTCCGCCGTCGCGCGAGGAGCTCACCGCAGCGCTCGCCGCCTGGAAGGTCGGATACGTCTATCTCGGTCCCGAGGAACGCGCGCGCTACGGCGTGACCGGCGCGCACGAGACCATTCTCGCCGACGCGATGGACGTCGTGTTCGAGAACGACGCGGTGCGGATCTACCGCGCGCGGGACTCTGGATGACCCTCGGATCGCGCTCGACCGCGGTCACCGTGCTCGCCCTCCTGCTGGCGGCGGCGCTCACTCGCTTCGTCGGTCTCGGGCATTCGCCGCTCGATGCCGGGGAGGCCAGCCAGTCGATCGCGGCGTGGTGGACGGTCACCGGCGCGGACGAGGGGCTGGCGCGTCTCCTGCCACAGCCCGAAAGCGCTCTCCTCTTCAGTCTCGATTTCCTTCTCTTCTGGCTCGGCACCGGCGCGAGCGACGGGCTGGCGCGGCTCGTTCCGGCGGCGGTCGGCGCGGCGCTCGTTCTCTTGCCGATCGGGCTGCGATCGGCGGGCTGGCCCGCCGTCGTGCCGCTCGCCCTGCTTCTCGCCGTCGATCCCTGGCTGGTGGCCCAGTCGCGACGCTCGAGCGGGGCGATCCTCGCCGTCGGCGCCGCCGTCGCCTGCCATCTGCTGTTGCGCCGGCTCGCCGGTACTTCGCCCGGCTCGGCAACGGCGGAGGCCTCGCGGCGGCAGTGGGTCGCGTGGTCGATCGCCGTTGGCCTCCTGGTCGTGAGCGGACCCGCAGCTTGGGACTTCCTGCCGCCGGTTCTCGCCGGCGCCGTGCTCCTGACTACGGGAAGCCGCGCCGGCGCCGCGGCGGGAGGGCGACCGCGCGGGCTCGTCCTGCTCGGTCTCGCCGCGGCGACGGCGCTCGCCGGAGCGACCACCGGGCTCCTCCAGTGGCGCGGGCCGGCGCTGGTCTCGGTCGCCCTCGAGTCCTGGCTCGCCTCCTTCACTGCGGGCGCGACCCAGGCGGCCGCCAGCGCGAGCGCGCCGGTCTACGATCGGTTCACGCTCGCGTACGTCCTCGCGCTCGCCGGGCTCGCCGCCTGGGGCCTCGTCCGCGCGTGGCGCGCCGGCGCAGGAGCCGATCGCGGCTGGGCGAGGTCCACCGCGACGCGCGTCGAGGCCGAGACGCTCGCACTGTGGCTCCTGTGGGGGGCAGCGTTGCAGCTACGCCCGGGTCGTGCTGCCGAGACCTGGCTCGCGCTCCAGGTTCCGCTTCTCCTCGCGGCGGCGCTCGGGCTCGAGGACCTCGCGGAGCGCGCCGCGCGCGGGCGGTCGCGCGCGGCGCAGCGCGTCGGCGTCGCTGCCGCCTTGACCCTGGCGGTTGCGTTCGGCCTCGGCGGCGTTCACCGCGTGGCGCGCGACGACGCCCGCGACGGCCTGCCGCCGGTACGCCGCCTCGCCGAGGACGTCGCGGCGCTCGAGGAGCGGCCGGAGAGCGAGCGGCCCCGGATCGATGTCGTCAGCGGAGAGCGCATCGATCCGCTCCTCGCCTGGTATCTGCGCCGCTCGCGGGTGCGCTGGATCGCGGGCGACCCCACGAGCGCGGAGGCGGCCGAGCCGCAGATCGTGCTCCTCACTCGGACCTTGGCGCGCGAGGAGATGCTCGCCCTGCCGCCGGGGCGTCGCTACGCGATCGCCGCCTCCGGCGACCGCGTCGACGTGGTCGAGATGCGTTGAGAGAGCCCGTGCCGGAGCCCGCCGTCGCCCCCGAAGCTCGGTCGCTCCCTGCCGAGAGCCCCTCCCGGAGCCGCTTGGATCTCGCCCTTCTCGCCGGCGCCCTGGCGCTGGGCGGCTTCGCGACGTGGCAACTACGCCAGCCGTGGGCCGTCGCCGAACGCCCGTCGTGGCTGTGGTGGCTGCTCGGAGCGGCAGCGCTTCTGGGCGGTGCGGCGCTCGCGCGCATGGAGCGCTGGCTGCCGGATGCGGCGCCCCTGCCGCGACCGGCGCGAACCGGCAGCCCGGGCCGCCGACTGCTCGGGACGCTCCTGCTCGCGA
>DATKDQ010000129.1:0-2199 GCA_035544635.1 Thermoanaerobaculia bacterium | reverse complement strand
CGGCCCTGGGTGGGCGACCCGTGGCGGAGATCGACCGCCACCAGGTATGCCGTTCCCACGATCACCCGCATCAGCTTGCCCATCGGCGGGTCCCACTGGAAGTGGAGGCCGCGGATGACGCCCAGCGCCGAGCGTGAGTGGTTGAGCTGGACGAACGAGGTCGGCAGCCCGTGCTGCGCGAACTCGTCCCGACGGTAGACCTCGAGGAAGAAGCCGCGGTCATCCTCGAAGACCTGGTTCTTCACGATCACCAGGTCGCGGATAGGCGTCGTCTCCACGTCGACTCTCAAGCCGTCACCTCCCGTATCGAAGGACGAGCCGAACCGGCCGGCGCCGTGCTCGGCGTGGCACCCGGCCTCGGCGCGGCTTCACGCGCTGCTCGAGGCCTCCGCCAGCAACCGCCGCGCGCGTTCGGCCTGCGGGTCCGGCGCTTCGAGCGTGAGGACGATCGCGCCGGTGGCGACCGCGCGAGCGAGCTCCTCCTCCGCCATCCCCCTCGCACCCGGGGGCGGCGCCGCGCGCGAGCTACGCCTGCGCCCGAGCCGGCCCTCGAGCACCACCCCGAGAGTGGTCGCGAGCACCGCGCCGAGCGCGATCCCTTCGTAGACGACGATCCCGGTCGGCGGGCCGGCGACGATGGGCATGTGTCCGGTCACGACCGGGAACGCGTGCGCGGTGAAGTAGGCGAGGAGCCAGCCTCCTGCGGCTCCGACGGCGCCTCCGGCGATGCCCAGGAGCGGCACGCACGAGCGCCGGACCGCCACCAGTGCGGCGAGGTCCTCGGACGGAGGCACCCTGGAGCGCAGCTCCACCACGCGGCAGCCCGGCGCCTCTCGCGCCAGGCGGTCGAGGACGGAGCGCAGGGTGGGCTCGCCGGGGAGGACCGCGTCCAGGCGACGCGTGCCAGGGGGGATCGTCATCGGATCTCGACCGCCCTCTCGCCGCGCTCGGCCGAGGCGACTCCCTCGCGGCGCCGATCGACGGAGTGCGGCGCCGCCGAGCTCGCCAGGGACGCCGCCCGGTGCTCACCCTCGACGATTTCCCACATCGAGAGGATGGGCGCTACCTGCATGAACACGAAATAGAGGAAGAGGAAGACCCCGAAGGAGCCGGCAAGGATCGAGAGCTCGACCCAGCTCGGAGAGTAGCTGCCGACGGTGTAGGCGAGGCGCGGCGTCGAGAGCGACGGCACGACGATGAGGATGCGCTCGAGCCACATTCCGGCGACGACTCCCAGGCTCACGACCAGAAGCGGCATCGGGCGGCGCCCCCACCGGAAGGGGAGCACCAGCATCGGGACGACGAAGTTGAGCCCGATCATGGTCCAGAAGAACGGCGCCGCGTCGCCGGTGAGCTTCAGCCAAAGGACGCGTGCCTCCGCGGTCTCGTTGGTGTACCAGGCGGTGAGGTGCTCGGCGAACGTGAAGTACCCCCACGCCATGGTCATCACCACGAAGAGGAGACCGAGGTTGGAGAAGACGCGGTCGGTGAGCCACTCGCCCAGCCGCAGGCCGGAGCGCAGGAGCGCCATCGCGACCAGGAGCGCGGCGATGCCGGAGTAGATCGCGCCGACGACGAAGTAGGGGCCGAAGATCGTCGACCCCCACATCGGCACCAGCGTCATGGCGAAGTCCCAAGCCACGATGGTGTGCACCGAGACCGCGAGCGGGATGATGACCACGGCCATGGTCTTGATTCCGGCCTCGAGCGTGCGCCACTGTTGAACGGTGCCGCTCCAGCCCAGCGCGGCCACGCGCCAGAAGCGCTGTCGCCATCCCCGCGTGCGGTCGCGCATGATCGCCAGGTCCGGGACCAGCGGCAGGAACAGGTAGAGCGCGCTGCCGATGAGGTAGGCCGTGATCGCCACCGAGTCCCAGGCCAGGGGCGAGCGATAGTTGGGCCACAGCCCGCGCGTGTTGGGGATCGGCATGACCCAGAAGACCTTCCAGGCGCGGCCGAGGTGGAGGATGGGGAAGAGGCCCCCGACGCAGAGCGCGAACACCGTGATCGCCTCGGCGCAGCGCGTGATCGGCCGCCGCCACTCGGCGCCCGTGACCCGGAGGATCGCCGAGATCAGGGTGCCGGCGTGGCTGATGCCGATCCAGAACACGAAGGTGGACTCGTAGATGCCCCACGACACCGGGCGGTTCATGCCCACGACGCCGATGCCGTGCGTGAGCTGCCAGCCCCACGCGAAGA
>DATKDQ010000128.1:0-14263 GCA_035544635.1 Thermoanaerobaculia bacterium | reverse complement strand
CGGCTCACCATCGCGGCGCAGGACCCGATCTCGAAGATTCCCGAGTACAAGGCGTGCGCGGCGCGGGTGCGGCCGGCGAGCGCGGAAGAGATCGGCTGAACGATGCCGGTGCCCTCCGAATTCAGCTTCTACATCGACCCGGGGCGCTGCATCGGGTGCAACGCCTGCGTCCAGGCCTGCACCGAGTGCGACACCCACAAGGGCGTCGCGATGATCCAGCTCGACTATGTCGACCGCTCGCGCTCGCCGCAGACGGTGCCCGTGGTCTGCATGCACTGCGACCAGCCCACATGCGCCGAGGTCTGCCCCGCCGACGCCATCAAGCGCACCGGGGACGGCGTGGTCCAGTCGGCGCGCAAGGCGCACTGCATCGCCTGCAACAACTGCGTGCTCGCCTGCCCGTTCGGCGTTCCCAAGATGCACGACGCCGCCAGCCTGATGATGAAGTGCGACATGTGCTACGACCGGACCTCGCAGGGTCTCAAGCCGATGTGCGCGTCGGTGTGCCCGAGCCAGGCGCTCTTCTACGGCACCGCCGAGGAGATCGAGCGGCTGCGGCCGAGCTCGCGCGCGGTCGACGCCTTCCGCTTCGGCGCCCAGGTCGTCACCACCCGGGTCAAGATGCTGGTGCCGCGCGCCTCCGGAGCCGACCTCCTCGCCGTCACCGCCTCGCTCGAGGGCGAGCCGGCCGAGGAGGTCTCGGATCCTCTCCTCGCCAACATGTACGACCAGGCCTGGCCATGAGCAGGCGCGACCCCGAGGAGCTGACGATCGCGCCCGACGGCCGTCCGTGGGCCGACCAGCCGAAGTGGCGGCGCGACTTTCCGATCGACGTGCCGGAAGACGACTACGTCGCCCGCCGCGAGTTCATCAAGTTCCTCGCGCTCACCAGCTTCGCGTTCGTAGCCGGCCAGGCCTGGATCCTCGCCAAGAGCCTGTTCGGCCGCCGCACCGGCTTCCGGCGCGCTCCGGTCGCTCGCCTCTCCGAGCTGCCGGTGGGCGCGAGCCTGCAGTTCGACTATCCGGGGGCGGGAGAGCCCAAGCTCCTGGTGCGCCTGGGTCCGCGGGAAGTGGTCGCGTTCGACGCGCGCTGCACCCATCTCTCGTGCCCGGTCTTCCCGCAGGTCGACGAGGGCCGGTTCTACTGCCCCTGCCACCAGGGCTTCTTCGATCTCACGTCGGGGCGGCCGCTCGCCGGACCGCCGACGCGGCCGCTTCCCCGAGTCGAGCTCGAGCTCGACGGCGACGAGATCTTCGCTCGCGGCGTCGAAAGGCGGATGACGTGAGCGCGCCCGCCACAGAGCGGGGGCCGCGCCGTCTCTCGCGCGCGCAGCGCGCCACCATCCTCACCGGCATCGTCTCGATCGTCGTCCTGATCGTCGTCCTGCAGCTCTGGCTTCTCACCGCTACCATGGATGCCTACCTCGGGGGCGAGCTCGGCGTGGCCGCTCCCGCCTTGGGCGCGAGCCTGGTCTGCTTCCTGCTCGTCGCCGGCCTCCTGCGCTACGTCTATCGACTCGATCGCCGATGACCACCCCGCTCGCGGGCCGGCTCTCCGCCACCGTCGCCGGGCTCTACCCCGGCTACTTCGCGCTGGTGATGGCCACCGGCATCGTCTCGATCGCCTGCCGGCTGATGTCGCTCGAGGCGCTGGCGAGCGCGCTCCTGGCCGTGAACCTGGCCGCCTACGGCGTCCTGGCGGCGCTCACCCTCGCCCGCGCCGCGCTCTACCCGGGGCGGCTCCTCGCGGATCTCGCGAGCCACGCGCGCGGCCCCGGGTTCTTCACCCTGGTCGCCGGCACCAACGTGCTGGGAAGCCAGTGCCTGCTCGTCGCCGGCTGGCGCGGCGCCGCCGGCGCGCTCTGGGGCGTGGGGCTCCTGCTCTGGGTCGCCGTCATGTACGCGTTCTTCACCGCGGTGATCGTGCGTCGCGAGAAGCCTACGCTCGCCGAGGGCATCAACGGCGCGTGGCTGATCGCCGCCGTCGCCACGCAGTCGGTCGCCGTCCTGGGCATCGCGCTCGCGACGCCGTTCGGCTTCGAGGCGGAGACGGTCGCCTTCGTCGCGCTCGTCTTCTTCCTCGTGGGATCGATGCTGTACCTGGCGATCATCACGCTCATCTTCTATCGCTTCACCTTCCTCGCGCTCGAGACCGCCACCCTCACGCCGCCCTACTGGATCAACATGGGGGCGGTCGCGATCGCGACGCTGGCGGGCTCCTCGCTCCTGCTCGCCGCGGAGCGCTCGCCGCTCCTCACCACCATGGTGCCCTTCCTCGCGGGCTTCACGCTCTTCTTCTGGTCCACCGCGACCTGGTGGATCCCGCTGCTCGTCCTGCTCGGTGCCTGGCGCCACCTCTGGCGCCGCCACCCTCTGGTCTACGACCCGCAGTACTGGGGCATGGTGTTTCCCCTCGGCATGTACTCCGCCGCCACCTTCCGCCTCGCCGAAGCGCTTCCGTTCGCCCCGCTCGCCGGCGTGGCGCGCGCCATGCTCCCGGTCGCGCTCCTGGTCTGGGTCGCGACCGCCTTCGGAATGGCGGCCGCCGGGCTTCGAGCGCTCCGAACCGGGAGTACCCCACCCTCGATCGAGGCGGCCGGCCCTTCGAACGTCGACTAGGCGCCGCGTACGCAGGCGCGCGCCCGGTGTTCCATCGCCCTGTACTTGGCGCGCGCCGGTACCTCGTAGGAGCGGCCCCGACCCGCCCAGCCCGCCGCGGCGCCGCCTACGCAGGACCGCTGCCGAGTCGCTCCCCGCGAACCGTGGCAGAATCCCGCCGATGCTCCGCCACGCGCTGGCTGCACTGCTCCTCGCGACGCCCGCCGCCGCCCTGGCTTTCGCGCCCGCCTCGCGCGGCGAGAACGGTGCGCCCCCGGGCGAGTGGCGCCACTACGGCGCGGACCGGGCGTCGAGCCGCTACTCCGCGCTCGACCAGATCGATCGCTCGAACGTCACGACGCTGGTCGAGGCCTGGCGCTGGCGCTCGCCCGACGACGAGATCCACGCCAGGGAGCCGCGCTACCGGCCCGGGGTCTTCAAGCCCACGCCGCTCATGGTCGGGGGCCGCGTCATCCTCCCCACCAGCCTCGGGCTGGTGGTCGCGCTCGATCCCGCGACCGGCGACACGCTCTGGACCCACGACCCCGCGAGCTACTGGCGTGGTCGTCCGGCCAACGCCGGCTGGCAGCACCGCGGCGTCGAGTACTGGACCGACGGCACCATCGAGCGCATCCTGTTCGCCACCCACGACCGCAGGTTGATCTCGATCGACCCGGCGACCGGCAAGCCGGATCCGGCGTTCGGTGTCGACGGCGAGGGCTTCACCGACCTCTCGCTCCGGCTGGGCCGCGAGATCAACGTCCGCCACTACACCCACAACTCGCCGCCCATCGTCTGCCGCGACACCGTGGTGGTCGGATCGATCGTCTCGGACGGCCCGACCACGCCCGAGATGCCGCCCGGCCACGTGCGCGGCTACGACGTGCGCACCGGCGCCATGAAGTGGATCTTCCACACCATCCCGCAGGAGGGGGAGCACGGCGTCGAGACCTGGCAGGACGAGTCCTGGAAGGTGACCGGCAACACCAACGTGTGGACCACCATGAGCTGCGACCAGGAGCTCGGCTACGTCTACCTGCCGACCTCCACGCCCACCAACGACTGGTACGGCGGCCACCGCAAGGGCGACAACCTGTTCGCCGAGGCGATCGTCGCGCTCGACGCTTCGACCGGCGAGCGCAAGTGGCATTTCCAGGCGGTGCGCCACGGGCTGTGGGACTACGACTTCCCGTGCGCGCCCAACCTGGTCGACCTCACGGTCGACGGCCGGCCGCGCAGAGCGCTGGCGCAGGTGTCGAAGCAGGGCTTCACCTACGTGCTCGATCGAGTGACCGGTGAGCCGATCTGGCCGATCGAGGAGCGCCCGGTGCCGCAGTCGACGGTGCCGGGCGAGCAGACCGCGGCGACCCAGCCGCACCCCACCAAGCCGCCGCCGTTCGAGCGCCAGGGCGTGACCGAGGACGACCTCATCGACTTCACGCCCGAGCTGCGGCAGATGGCGCTCGACCTGGTCGCCGACTACGTCACCGGCCCGCTCTACACGCCGCCGATCGTCACCGGCGAGGGCGGCAAGAAGGGGACGCTGATGCTGCCCAGCGCCGCCGGCGGCGCCAACTGGCGCGGCGCGGCGTGGGACCCCGAGACCGGGATGCTCTACGTGCCGTCGATGACGCTGCTCATGATCAATGCGCTCACCAAGGGCGACCCGGCCCGCGTCAAGTTCGACTACGTCTACAACTCGGCCGGCGGGTGGCTCCTCTCCGGGCCGGACGACCTGCCGATCGTCAAGCCGCCCTGGGGACGCATCACCGCCTACGACTTGAACGAGGGCGAGATCGCGTGGGTGGTGCCGCACGGGCGCGGGCCCAGGGACCATCCGCTGCTCGCCGGCCTCGACCTGCCCGAACGGCTCGGCGCGGCGGCGAATGGCGTCCTCTCGAACGGGGGGCCGCTCCTCACCAAGACCCTCCTCTTCGTCATCCAGGCCGAGGAGAGCCCGAAGGACATGATGCGGATGGGCGACACCGGCTTCCTCGCCGCGTTCGACAAGGCGACCGGCGAGCTGATCTGGGAGCAGCGCATGACCCCGACTCCGCACGGCAACCCGATGACCTACCTCCACGCCGGGCGGCAGTACGTCGTGGTCGCGGCCGGCGGCGGTCTGGCGGGGACGCTCCAGCCGTCGGAGCTGGTCGCCTTCGCGCTGCCCGCAGTGGACGACGGGAAACGGTGAGCGGCGGCGGAGCCTGGAGGAAGAGGATCCTCGAGTGGTCGCCCCCGCCGAGCGGCACTCGCCTCTGGATCCTCTCCTTCGCGATCGCGGCGCCGCTCCTCGCCCTGTTCTTCACGCGCAACCCGCTGCTCTACGACAACGACGCCTACTACCACCTGGCGATCGCGCGCGCCTACTTCGAGGAGGGCCTGATCGACGAACTGCGCTGGGCCCGCTTCAGCGCGATGGCGGAAGGCTTCGGCGACAAGGAGGTGCTCTTCCACCTCCTGCTCGCACCGTTCGCGGGTCTCGCCGCCGATCCCGTCCGCGGTGGCCAGCTCGCTCTAGCGCTCCTGCTCGCCGCCCTCTTCGCCACCCTCGCCGCGGCCACGCGCCCGGCGCTTGGCGCCTGGTCGGTCCTCCTGCCCTGGTGGCTCGCGTTCGCCTCCACCGAGCTCGCCTGGCGCTGGGTGAGGCTGCGGCCGGAGCTGCTGTCGCTCCTGCTCCTGATCCTCGCGCTGTCGGCGATCGGCCGGCGGCGATGGCGCCTGCTCGGCGTCGTCGCCGCTGTGTACGCGCTCTCCTACACCGCGTTTCACGCCTTCCTCGGGCTCTGCGTGGCGGTGTTCCTCTTCACCGGCTGGGCGCGCCGGCGCTGGGAGTGGGGGCTCCTCGCCTACTCGGCGGCCGGCACCGGGCTCGGCCTCGTCGTGCATCCGCACTTCCCCAAGAACCTCGAGATCTGGGTGCTGCAGACGCTCGAGTACTTCCGGCAGCGGGGATCGCTCGACGTCGGCACCGAGATCTCCCCGAACTACACCGACGTGACGTTGATGGTGAACCTGGGCTGGGCGCTCGGGATCCTCGTGCTCTGGCTGTCGAGTCGGCGCCCGCAGACGGCCCCGGGCGCGGACGCGACGGCCGCGGAGGCGACGGGCGCGCGCGGCACCGGAAGCGCCGGCGCCGGACGCCACCGCGACGACCAGGCGACGCGGCTCGCCGACGCCTTCGGGGTCGCCGCCGCCGCCTTCACCCTGCTCTATCTCCTGATGTCGCGGTTCTCGCTCTACGCCATCCCGTTCGCGACGCTGTGGGCGCTCCATGCCCTGCGGGCGCGCGGCCTCGAGATCGGCGGCTGGACCCGTCTGCCCTGGAGCCGCGCGCGCGTGCCGCTCGCGGTCGCGGCGGCGGTCTGCCTCGCGGTGAGCTTCCCGGAGGCGCGCCGGCCGTGGGTGAACCACGACCTGCGCACGCAGGCGGGACCCGACCGCGCACGCCTGCGCGACCGCGAGGCGTTCGCCGCGGCGCTCCCCGTGGGGGCGCGGGTCGCCGCGCCCTGGCAGCAGACGCCGGTCTACATGCTGTGGGCGCCGCAGGGGCGCTACCTCAATGTCCTCGACCCGGTCTTCCTCGCCGCGCGCGACCCGGTCCGCCACGCGGTGCAGGAGCGCGTCTTCGCCGGCCTCGAGCCCGACGTGCCGCTGGCCGTCGCCGGCCCGCTCGCGAGCGGACACCTCGCGTACTCGCCGTACGCCGGGCTCGATCTCCTCACCGCCCGGCTCGAGCCCGATCCGCGCGTCGCGCTCCGCCATCGCCTGCACGGGTTCAACCTGCTGTGGGAGATGATCCCGAACCGCAACGCCGCGTTCCTGCTCGACTGGCGACTTCCACCGCCGGACCAAGTGGAGACGCTTCGGTCGGGGCCACGAGTCGGGCAGGGATCGCCCACCGCCGCGATCGAGGATCTGCGCCTCTACCCCCGCCTGCCGCCGGGCCGCGGCCGCGAGATCGAGGCGTATGTCGACACCCGCCGCGTCGACGACGGGTCCGGGTGTGTCACGCTGGTGCATCCGATCTCGATCCCCGAGTCGATGCGCTGGCAGCTCGAGCTCGCGCCGTGGGGTCCCTCCACAGCGTGGCTCGACGGCGAGCCGATCGCCGAAATCGCGGGCGAACCGCAAGCCGTCCTCGGCCGCGGCGTGACGTTCCCGCTCCAGCTCGAGGCCGGCGAGCACCTGCTCGCTATCCACACCTGCCCGGGCAAGGACGCGCGCGGGCCGCGCGGGTTCTATCTGCGCCGCCTCGGCCGAGGCGCCGACGTCGAAGCACCATGATCCCACCGTCGAAGATCGTCCCGAGGGCCTTCTACCGGCGCGACTCGCGCGAGGTCGCGCCCGATCTGCTCAACAAGGTCCTGGTCTGCCGGGGCGCTGCCGGACGCATCGTCGAGGTCGAGGCCTACGTCGGCGCGATGGATCCCGCCAGCCACGCCTACCGCGGCCGCACCGCCCGCAACGCCACTATGTTCGGGCCGCCCGGGCATCTCTACGTGTACTTCACCTACGGCATGCA
This sequence comes from Thermoanaerobaculia bacterium, assembly GCA_035544635.1. Classification (GTDB taxonomy): domain Bacteria; phylum Acidobacteriota; class Thermoanaerobaculia; order Multivoradales; family Multivoraceae; genus DATAFT01. Next base: position 7,140 of record DATKDQ010000128.1, on the reverse strand, counting down.
CTGGTGCGCCAACGCGGTGTGCGAAGACGAGGGCGCCGGGAGCGCGGTCCTGATCCGCGCGCTGGCGCCGCTCGAAGGGGTCGAGGCGATGCGCGAGCGGCGCGGAGCCCGGCCGCCGCGCGAGCTGTGCTCGGGCCCGGCGCGCCTGTGTCAGGCGCTCGCGATCGACCGCGACGACGACGGCGCCGACCTCGTCGCCAGCGACCGTGGCATCCACATCGTGGACGACGGTGCGCCGCCGCCGCTGCGCGCCGGTTGCTCTCGCCGCATCGGGCTCTCCAGGGCGGTCGAGCATCCGTGGCGCTGGTTCGTGGTGGACGACCCGAACGTCAGCCGCGCCCGCGCCCGGTAGCGCGACTCCCCGTGGAGCTTCCCGTCGCGCGCGCTCGTCCGCGGTAGCGACCCGAGGTACACTCGTGCCGCTCCCGCGCGGCCCGCGCCGCACCACGCCATGGCGTTCGCTGCCGTCGACCGCACTCGCGCCCTCCAGCACCTCCTCGATCTGCTCGCGATCGAGGGTCTCTCCGGCAGGGAGGGCAAGGTCGCCGCCGCGGTGCGCGCCAAGCTGCTGGCCGCCGGCTGCAGGCCGGGGTGGGTCCGCCACGACCGCGTCCACGAGCGGCTGCCCGGCTACGAGGTGGGCAACCTGATCGTTCGCCTGCCCGGCACCGACGGCATACGAGACGCATCGCCTCGGTTGTTCATGGGGCATATGGACACCGTGCCTCTGGTCCGCGGCGCGAAGGCGATCAGGAAAGGAGGTCGTATCACGAGCGCCGGCTCGACCGCGCTCGGCGGCGACAACCGCACCGCCTGCGCCGCGCTGGTGACGCTGGTCGAGACCCTGCTCCGCGACCGGCTCCCCCACCCGCCGCTGACCCTCCTCTTCACCGTCGGCGAGGAGGTCGGCCTCCTCGGCGCCCGTCACGTCGATCTCGACGACCTCGGCCGTCCCGCGATGGGCTTCAACATCGACGGCGGCGACCCGGCGGAGATCACCATCGGCGCGATCGGCGCCGACCGCTGGGAGGTGGACGTGCGCGGCAAGGCGGCGCACGCCGGGGTCGCGCCCGAGCGCGGCATCTCCGCGGCGCTCATCGCCAGCAGGGCGATCGCCGACGTGGCGAGGCGCGGCTACTTCGGGAAGGTCAAGAAGGGTCGCCACGAGGGCACCTCCAACGTCGGGATCCTGCGCGGCGGTGAGGCCACCAACCAGGTCACCGACCACGTCTACGTGCGCGGCGAGTCGCGCAGCCACGCGCCCCGCTTCATCGACGAGATCACCGGCGCCTACCGCGCCGCCTTCACCCGGGCCGCCAAGAGCGTCACCGACGATCGCGGGCGCTCCGGCGCCGTCGAGTTCCGCGCCGCGCGCGACTACGACTCCTTCCGCATGGCGGAGGACTCGCCGCCGGTCGTGCTCGCGATCCGCGCCGGCGTCAGGCTCCGGCTCGACCCCAGGACGCGGATCGCGAACGGCGGCCTCGACGCCAACTACCTGAACGCGAAGGGCGTGCCCACCGTCACGCTGGGCGCCGGGCAGCACGCGCCGCACACCGTCGACGAGTACGTCGACGTGCGCGAGTTCGTCGGCGGCTGCCGGCTCCTGGTCGCGATCGCGACGGAACCGTGATCGCTCTCACCGACGTCACCAAGCGCTACGGCTCGACGCTCGCCGTCGATCAGGTCTCCTTCGCCGTCCGCGAGGGTGAGATCGCCGGCTTCCTCGGCCCCAACGGCGCCGGCAAGAGCACGGTCATGAGGATGATCTCGACCTGGCTCCGGCCGACCGCCGGGCAGGTGTGCGTGCTCGGCTTCGACGTCGAGCGCGAGCCGCTCGAGATCCGCCGGAACCTGGGCTACCTGCCCGAGCACAACGCCCTCTACGAGGGCATGCGCGTCGACCGCCTGCTCGCCTTCATGGCCCGCATCCGTGGTGTTCGCGGCCGCGCGCTGCGCCAGCGGATGGAGTGGGTGATCGGCCGCTGCGACCTCGCCGGGGTCCTCGCCAAACGCGTGCACCAGTGCTCGAAGGGCTTCCGCCAGCGCATCGGCCTCGCCGCGGCGCTGATCCACGACCCGCCGGTGCTGGTGCTGGACGAGCCCACTCACGGCCTCGACCCGCTGCAGGTGCTCGCCTTCCGCGAGCTGATGGCCGGCCTGCGCGAGCATCGGACCATCCTCTTCTCCAGCCACATCCTGAGCGAGCTCACGGCGATCTGCGAGCGGCTGCTGATCATCGACGACGGTCGGCTGCTGGCGGACACCAGCGTCGACGCGCTGGCGGGCCAAGCCCGCGAGCGGGGTCTTGCGCTGGAGCACGCCGTGCTCGACGTGGTGAGGGCGCACAGGAACGCCGGGTGAGCGACTCCCGGGCGGCGCTTCCCGCGGGCGCGTGGACCGGCATCCGCCTGGTCGCCGGCCGCGAGCTCGGCGCGTACTTCGACTCCAACATCGCGTACGTCTACACCATCGCGTTCGTGGTGCTGACCAACACCATCTTCATGAACGAGTTCTTCCTCGCGGGCACGCTCGAGATGAGCGCGTTCTTCGAGCTGCTGCCGCTCCTGCTCTCCGTCTTCCTGCCCGCCGTGACCATGCGGCTGTGGGCCGAGGAGCGCAAGCAGGGCACGATCGAGCTGCTCTTGACGCTGCCGATCCACCCGCTGCAGGCGATCCTCGGCAAGTATGTCGCCGCCCTCGGCCTCTACCTGCTCTTCCTGGCCGGCTCCGCGCCGATCGTCGTCATGCTGCTGGTCCTGGGGTCGCCCGATCTGGGGCCGATCCTCTCCGGGTACCTGGGTCTCTTCCTGCTGGGCGCGATGTTCCTCGCTCTCGGCATGTGTCTGTCGGCCCTGTCGAGCGATCAGATCATCGCCTTCGTGCTCGGCATGGTCGCCTGCTCCCTGCTGGTGCTCGGCGGCGATGACCGCGTGGTGGCGGTCGTCGACGGCCTGGCTCCCGCGCTCGGCGCAGGCACGCTCTTCTACGAGACGGTCTCGATCGCCCCGCGCTACCAGCCCTTCGTGCGCGGCGTGATCGAGCTGCCGGCGGTGGCCTACTTCGTGCTCCAGACCGCGCTCTACCTGTGGATCAACGCGATCCTGCTCGCGAGGCTGCGCTCGTGAGCCGGCGCCACGCCGCAGCCGCCGGCCTGTGCGCCGCCCTCGGGCTGGCGAGCGCCGTGTACGCGGTCCGGGTCGCCGATCACTATCGCCACGCCCGCGTCGACCTGGCACCCGTCAAGGCGATCGCGCTCGACGACTCGACGCGCCGGGCGCTCGCAGCGCTCGACGGCGAGGTCCTCGTCGTCTATTACACGAGCCCGCGCAGCCAGATGCCGTCCTCGATGCGCCGGCTGGAGCGCGACGTGGTGGATCTCCTCCGCGCCATGGCCCGCGCATCGGCCGGCCGCTTCACCTATCAGATCGTCGACGCCGCCGCCGACCCCGAGCTGGCCGCCTATGCGTCCCGCCAGCGCATCGCTCCCTTCCGCGTGCGCAGCGTGGCGCGCGACTCCTACAGCGAGCGGACCGTGTGGTCGAGCCTGACCATCGCGTACGGCCCGCGCCCGCAGGTCGTCCTCAACGGCATCGAGCCCGCTCACCTGCCGCGATTGCAGTCCCTCATCGTGGGGCACCTGCGCCAACTGGAGCGGCCGCGCCGGCCGACGGTGGCGGTGTCCTCGCCGGCGGGCTTCGCGGACCTGCGCCAGGACCTGTCGCGGCGCGCCACCGTGATCGACGTCGATCTCGATGCGGGCGACGCCATCCCGCCCGAGGCGGACCTCCTGTTCTGGATCGAGCCGGAGCGGATCGACGCCTCTCGGCTGCGCCAGATCGATCGCTTTCTCGACCGTGGGCGCAGTCTGGTGATCGCCGGCAGCGCGCTCGCGGCCACCCGCGGCGAGGCCGACGGGGAGCCGGCGGCGGTCTTCGATCGCGCTCGGTACGGCATGGAGCCGCTCCTCGCCGAGTACGGGCTGCGCCCGGTGCGCGGCCTCGTGCTCGACCAGCGCTCCGGGCACCTCGAGCTCGGGACGGAGTCGGTGCCGGCGCCCTTCATGATCCGCTCCATCGCCCCCAACCAGTCGTTCCAGCGCCTGCGCGGCCAGCCCAACGGGACCCTGCTCTTCATCGCTCCGACGCCGCTCCTGCCCGACCCGGAGCGCCTCGCCGAGCGCGGCTGGAGCGCGGAGATCCTGGCCACCACCAGCGAGGAGAGCCGGCTCCTGCCGGAAGCGCCGCGGGCTCTCTCCCTGCAGCGGCTCGGGCCGGAGCTCGACGCCCTCGCCGGCGCGCCGGTGTCGAAGCAGCCGCTCGTCGTGTGGCTGCGCCCCGACGACCCGTGGCGCGGCTCGATCGTCGCGCTGGCCGGAGCCACACCGCTCCACGACCACAGCTACCACGATCCCGGCGCGGCCCACGGGCGGCTGGTCGACGTGCTGGTTGCGACCCTGGCGTCGGACGAGCGCCTGGTGTCGGGCGGCGCCACAGTGCCGCGCGGCGAGCCCATCCGTGAGCTCTCGCCCTCGCGCCGTCTGCTCTGGCGCGGCGTGACCGTACTGCTGCCCGCCGCCGTCCTGGCCGGGATCGCACTCGCCCGCGGCGTGCCCCGACCGCACGCGGCGGTCGAGGGTCGACGATCGCCGGGCGGATTCCGTCGGGCGGCGAGCGGCCTCTCCGGCGCCGCGCTGGCCTGGATCGCCGTGACCGCGATCACAAGCGCCGCGCCCGCCCTCCCGGGACGGATCGACGTCAGCGCGGGCGAGCTCAGCCGGCTGGCGCCACGAACGAGCGAGCTCGCCCGCGGCGCCATCGGCGAGCATGCCGTCGACGTCGAGATCGTCTTCTCGGGTGATTCCCACCTGCCGCCGGAGATGCGCCGCCATCTGCGCCGTCTGCTCGATGCGCTCGTGGAGCTGCGCGCCGCGGGCGCGGATCTGAGCCTGCGACGGGTGAGACCGGAGACGCTCGATGCCGCCGCGCGCGCGGCCCTGCCGGGGCAGGGGATCGAGCCGATCCAGATCACGTCGCGCGACGAGCACGTCACGGTGGTCCGATCGATCCATGCCTCCCTGCGCCTGCGCCAGCGCTCGGGCGCGGCCGAGACCGTGCTCGCCTTCCCCGACGCTCTCTCGTTCGAGCACCTGGAGTTCCGCCTCGCCTTCGCGCTGTGGCGGCTGCGCACCGGACGCGACGTGCTCGTCGCCCTGGCGCCGGACTCTCCGCGGCTGTCGCCGGCCGAGGCGCACGAGGAGTATCAGCAGCGCGGGCGCATGGCGCCCACCGGGACCGACGTCTACGCCGTCGCCCGGGCGATCCTGGAGCAGAACGACTTCCGGGTCACGCACGTGAGCCCACCGGACCCGCACCTCCCGGACGACGCCGACCTCCTGATCTGGCTCCAGCCGCGGCGGCGCATCGACCCCATGCTGGAGGCCGCAACCGGGTTCCTGCGCCGGGGCAGGCCGGTCCTGATCGCCGCCCAGCACTTCAACCTCCAGGCGCGCCAGTACCCGGGCCGCGGCCACTCCTTCGTCTACTGGCCGCAGCCGCAGTGGCCGGAGCTCGAGGGCATGTATCTGCCCGACCTCGGGATCCACCTGGTGCGCGAGGTGCTCTTCGACGATCTGGCCACCACCATCCGCCACGATGCCGCGATCTTCCGCGACGCCCAGCGCGAGCTGCGCGAGCAGCACTCCGCCCTGCCCTTCGTCGTGCGCGCCAGCGCGGCGAACTTCTCGCCGGAGTCGCCGATCACGCGCGGCCTCGGCGATCAGGCGCTGGTGTGGGGCAGCTACCTGCGGCTCGACCCGGCCGCCCTGGCGGCGAACGGCATCACCGCGCGCGTCGTGATGACGACGTCCCCGCGCGCCTGGAGCTACCACTGGACCGGCGGCTTTCTCCCCGAGGAGGTGCTCGAGGGAGAGACGGCCGTCGAGCACCCGGAGGCGCGCCGCCTCGGCCGTGTGCCGCTGGCGGTCGAGCTCGAAGGCGTCTTCCCGCTCTACGTCCGGCCGCCGGATCCGGAGCCGCCGGCCGAGGCGGCGATGGCCCACCCGAACGGGAGAACCGAGGAGCCCGGCCGCCCGGCCCGGCTCGTTCTCATCGGCGGCTCTGAGCTGTTCAAGAACCACCGCATCCTCGACCCCGACTTCCGCGCCGACCACCTGCTCCTGAACGCGACCGCGGCGCTCGCCCTGGAGCCGGACCTGGCGGCGGTAGTGACCCGACGCGCGGTGGCGCGCGGCTTCGACTACGTGGAGCCGGAGCGTCGCCTGCTCTGGCGGGCCGCCGTCATCGCCGGCTTCCCGCTCGGCCTCCTCGTCTTCGCAGTGGGCCGGATCGCCTGGAACGCCGCGGCGGCCCGGTCGCGATCGAGTGGACGGACGCCTTGATCCTGGCGTCGTCGAGCGGTGAGGCGGGGCGGGCGTGGAGAACCGCGATCGTCCTCGCCGCGATCCTGGCCGCGCTCGTCTTCTGGGACCACCGGCTGGACCGGCGCGATCGGGCGCTGCGGGAGCGCAGCCTGCGCATCGGGCGCGTGATCGCCGACGTCGATCCCCAGGGGCTCACCGTCCGCGAGCTGCGGATCACGCTCGGCTCGGCCCCCTCGCTCGTCTACTCGCCCCGCCTCGACGGCCTGTGGCGATGCCTGACCGCGCAGGCGGCGCCGGTGCGCGTGACCGAGATGGAGCTGGTGGTGCGGTCGACCCTCGGCGCTTCCGGCGTGGTGCGCAGCGCCGACCCCGACGCGGCGCCGCGCTACGGCATCGGCATCGGGCAGACCATCCGCCTCTCGCTCCACGGCCGCGGCGCGCTCGAGGTTCCCGGCTCCGACCTCCTCTTCGAGGTCGAGATCGGCGACTGCATCCCGGACGCCGACACCTGCTTCGTCCGCCGGGCGGGCAGCCCGGAGATCTGGGCCGTCGAGGGGAACCTGCGGCAGCTGCTGCTGCCGTCCCAGGACGGCGGCCTGCCGCTGATCGACCCCAACGTCATCCCTCGAGTGTGGCCGGGAGCGCGGGAGCTCCCGCTCCGCGTCAGAATCGAGCGCGCCGGCGACGAGCCGTTCGAGCTCGAGCGGCAGGACTCCGGCGGCGAGGCGGCGCAGCCGGGTGAGCCGGCCACGAGCTGG
>DATKDQ010000127.1:0-3380 GCA_035544635.1 Thermoanaerobaculia bacterium | reverse complement strand
TCGCCGCACAGACCGAGGTTCTCGTAGTGGAGGATCTCGGCGGTGGCGAAGCAGTCGTGGAGCTCGATCAGGTCGAGGTCCTCGGGGCCGACCCCGGCCATCTCGTAGGCCTGCTTCGCCGCGTCGCGGGTGCAGGTGTTGACGTCGGGCAGCACCAGGTCGCGCGGCGTGAAGCGGTCGGAGGTCATGATCGAGGCGGTGACCTTCACCGCGCGCTTCAACCCGAGCTCGCGCGCCTTCTTCTCCGACGCGATCACCGCGGCCGCCGAGCCGTCGACGTTGGCGCTGCACATGAGCTTGGTGTTGGGGTAGGAGATCATCTCGGCGTTCATCACTTCTTCGAGCGGCGTCTCCATCTGGTAGCGCGCCTTGGGGTTCATGGTCGCGTGGTGGTGGTTCTTCACCGCCACCTTGGCGAACTGCTCGAAGGTGGTGCCGTACTTGCGTGAGTGCTCGAGGCCGGCCTCGGCGAACACGCAGGGCATGGTGCCCGAGCCGAGGATGCCCTCGGTCGGGATGCCCGACTCGCGCGGCCCGCCCAGAAGCCCCGCTCCCGCCATCTTCTCGACGCCGACCGCGAGCACCAGGTCGTAGAGCCCGGCCTTGACCGCGATCCAGCCCTCACGGAACGCCGTCGCGCCGGTGGCGCAGGCGTTGGCGCAGTTGACCACCGGGATGCCGGTGAGCCCGATCTCGCGCAGGATGCGCTGGCCCACCATGCCGGACGCGAACATCAGGTTCCCGCAGTAGAAGGCCTCCATGTCCTGGATCGAGAGGCCGGCGTCGTCGAGCGCCAGAAGCGCGGCCTCGGCGCCGAGCGACTCCACGGAGCGGTCCGGGAACTTCCCGAACTTGATCATGTCGATGCCGACGATGTAGACATCACCGCTGCTCATCGGATCTCCTTTGTCGCCCGCGGCTGAAAGTAATAGGTCAGATACTCGTTGCCCTCCTTGTCCCTGCGCGGCGCGATCTCGTAGATCACCTCGACCGGCATGCCGAGCTCGATCCGATCGGGATCGGGAGGGATGTTCTTGAGGGTCCCCTTGACCGTACCGCCGCCCTCGAGGTCGACCACGGCGGAGATGAACGGCGTCTCGACTCCTGGAAAGGAGCGGTGGATGATCGAGAAGACGTAGAGCTCGCCGCGGTCGGCGAGGCGCAGCGGCTGCATCCGGCCACGAGCGCAGCACGCACTGCAGACGGCGCGCTCGTCCCCGAGGAAGACCTGCCCGCAGGCGCCGCATTTGCAGCCGGCCAGATAGGGCGGTCCGTCGTCGGGAATGCGGAGGAAGGGCACGATCGGCAGCGGTTTCTTCGCCGCGACGGCGGCTTCGGTCATGCGCTGGCTCCCGGTGTCGGAGTTGCTCGGAACGCCGAGTCTAGCCGACGGAATGGCACCTGGCCATCGGCTCGCGGCCGAGTTTCGGACGGCGCACGAGCGGCAGCGTGGAGCCGCAGCGCCGCCCGCCGATGCCAGCGAGGGCCGGAACGCGAACCCCCCTGGCGCGGGTCCGATCCGAGGTAGGATGGACCGCCATGAAGAGCAGGCTCGTCGTGCACTTCCTGGACGGCTCGCTGATCAAGGGCTGGAGCACCGATCTCTTCCCCAACAAGCCCACCTTCCACGTCAACGACTCGGAGACCGAGGAGAGCCGAGAGGTCCATCTCGCCGACCTCAAGGGCGTGTTCTTCGTCAAGGAGCTCGCCCGGCGACCGGTGCGGAGCCAGCGCCGCTACGACATCGAGCGGCCCGGGCTGGGCAGACGGGTGCGGGTGACCTTCCGCGACGGCGAGGTCGTCGAGGGCTACACCAACGGCTACTCTCCCGATCGCCTCGCCTTCTTCGTCTTCCCGCCGGACCCCGACGACAACACCGAGCGCATCCTGGTGGTGACCCAGGCGACCGCCGACGTGCAGCTGGTCTAGGCGACTGATCCGGCGTCGCGCCGGATCGGGATCGCCACGTCCTGCCGGGCAGGTCCACCCGCCGGTGGAGCTCGCCCTTCTCGCCCGAACGGCTTCTGAGTACGATTCCCCGGCCATGGCAGCCGTCCGCAAGACGAAGATCGTCGCCACCGTCGGACCGGCGTCGGACAGCCCGGCGATGCTGGAGAAGCTGTGCCGCGCCGGCATGAACGTCGCACGCTTGAACCTGTCGCACGGGAGCCTGGAGGAGCACCAGAGCCTGCTCGAGTGCGTGCGCGCCGCCGCGGCGGCGACCGGTGCCAACGTCGCGGTGATGGTCGACCTGCGCGGGCTCGAGATCCGCACCGGGCAAATCGAGGGCGGCGCGACGGTGCTCGCCCCCGGACAGAAGTTCAGCCTGTACCTCGACGGGCGCATGGGGTCCTCGGAAGGGGTGTCGATCTCGCACCAGGGCCTCGCCGGGGAGGTCGGGCTCGGCGATCAGATCTTCCTCGACGACGGCAAGATCGAGCTCGAGGTGGTGGGCGTACGGCGGGGAGAGGTCGAGTCTCGCGTGGTGTGCGGGGGGACGCTGCGCGAGACCAGGAAGGTCAACGTCCCGGGCAAGGACCTGGCGGTGTCGCAGCTCCGGGTCGAAGACCGCGAGGACCTCGCGTTCGCCGCCTCGAGCGACGTCGACTACGTCGCCGCCTCGTTCGTGCGGTCGGCGGCGGACATCGAGGAGATCCGCGGCTACCTGCGCGCGCTGGGTGCCGATCTTCCGATCATCGCCAAGATCGAGAGCCGGCGCGGGGTCGAGCACCTGGATGAGATCGTCGCCGCCGCCGACGGCACCATGGTCGCGCGCGGCGATCTCGGCGTCGAGGTGCCGATGGCGGAGGTCCCGGTGCTGCAGAAGCGCATCATCCGGGCCACCGTCACCTCGGGCAAGCCGGTGATCACCGCGACGCAGATGCTCGACTCGATGGAGCGCAACCCGCGGCCGACGCGGGCCGAGGTGTCGGACGTCGCCAACGCGATCTTCGACGGCAGCTCGGCGCTGATGCTTTCGGGCGAGACCGCGGTGGGCCGCTACCCGGTCGAGTCGCTGGAGATCATGAGCGGCCTCGCGCTGGTGGCAGAGGAGAACCTGCGTGAGTACGGCGAGCTCCAGAAGATCGTGTCGCACCCCGCCGACAAGCAGGCCGAGGCGGTGGCGCAGGCGGCGATCGCGATGTCGGAGCATCTGTCGGCGGCGGCGATCATCTGTCTGACCGAGAGCGGGCGCACCGCGCGCCGGATCTCCAAGTACCGGCCGGAGTGCCCGATCATTGCGATCGCGATGGACGAACACGTGGTGCGCCGGCTGGCGATGAACTGGGGCGTGATTCCGCTCTTCTACCAGGGTGAGGCGATCGACGCCGCGCGCCTGGAGTTCGCGATCGAGCGGGCGAAGTCGGAGCGCACGCTGC
>DATKDQ010000126.1:0-13611 GCA_035544635.1 Thermoanaerobaculia bacterium | reverse complement strand
CTCTCCTACGCCCAGGGCAGCCCCGACGTGAAGCGGGCGATGCGCGAGATCCAGCTCATCAGCGAGCGCTCCGCCGGAGACCGCGAGCTCTTCGTCGCCTACGACGACCAGAGCTCCTGGCCCTTCGTCTGGTACCTGCGCGACTACCCCAAGAGCCGCACCTGGGCGACCCAGCCCCACTTCGCCCAGGGCGCGGCCGTGATCCTCAGCGGACCGAAGAACCGTGAGGCCGCGTGGCCGCTGGTGGCGAGCGGATACGTCAAGCGCGAGTACCGGTTGATCTGGTGGCCGCGCCAGGGCTACGCCTCGATGGGTCCCCGCGACCTGCTCGAGGTGCTGCGCGATCCCGAGCGCCGGCGCCTGCTGTGGCGCATGGCGATGCACCGCGACTACTCCCACATCGACGCGGTGAAGTGGGATCCGCGCCAGGAGTTCGACATGTACGTCCGCGAGGACGTGGCGCCGCTCGGTCTGGGGTCGTTGGGCATGGGCGAGCTCGCCTCGACGGCACCCGCGTCGGGGCTCGTTGCGGGCGCGCAGATCTCTCCCCAGCCGACCACGATCCTCGCCGGTCGCTACGACGGCGTGGCGCTGGCGCAGCCCACCGACGTCGATATCGCGGCGGACGGCGCGCGGATCGTCGCCGACTCCGCGAACCACCGGATCGTGATCCTCGAGCGCGACGGCACGCTGCGGCGCGCGTTCGGCAGCCGCTGCGATGTGGGCCGCGGGGAGGCCTCGGGGTGCATCGACCCCGACGGCGCCGGGCCGCTCGAACTCGGCGACGGCCAGCTCAACGAGCCCTGGGGGGTCGCCGTCTCACCGTCGGGCGAGATCTTCGTGAGCGACACCTGGAACCACCGGGTGCAGCGCTTCGATGCCGGCGGGCGGTTCGCGGGCAAGTGGGGCCGATTCGGCAACGCTCCGGTCGCCGGATCCGGCGAGGCGGTGGTGGAGCCGGTGTTCTACGGTCCGCGCGGCATCGCCGCGGGCTTCGACGGGGACCTGGTCGTCGCCGATACCGGCAACAAGCGGTTGATCGTCTTCTCTTCCGGAGGCGGGCTGCGACGCACCCTGGGTCGGGGCGGCGTCGGTCCCGAGCAGTACGACGAGCCGGTCGGGATCGCGACCGACTGGAACGCCACGCTCCTGGTCGCCGACACCTGGAACCAGCGCGTGAAGCGGATCGACCGCCGCTATCTCACGCTCGCCACCTGGCGGGTGCCGGGCTGGCGCAGCGAAGCCGTGTTCGACAAGCCGTACCTCGCGGTCGACGAGGACGGATCCGTTTACGCCAGCGATCCGGCGGAGGGCAGGGTGTGGCTGTTCGAGGCGAGCGGCCGCCTGGCGGCGACCCTGGTGCTGCCTCCGATCGCGAACGGCAAGCCCCGGCCGCTCGGTCTCGCGATCGACCCCGACACGCGGGAGCTCCTGGTCGCCGACCACGCCGGGAACCGCGTGCTGGTCTATGCGCTCCCGCTGGTCGAGGTGTCGCGGCCGGCGTCATGAGCGGCGCACCCTCGAGCGCGCTCCGGCCGAGCCAGCGCGCGAGAGCCGCGGAGTCAGGGTCGAACGAGGCGCGATGAACGAGGCTCGATGAGCGTCGCGCCGGAGCCGGGTCGCCGGCCGATGGGCCGCCGCCGGCGATCGCCCGTCGCCTGGGCGAAGACGATCGGCGGGCTCCTGATCGCTCTCGCCGGGCTCGCCGTCGCCTTCCGCCGCGTCGACCTCGAAGCGCTGCGTGCCGCGCTGGTCCAGGCGAGCTGGCCATGGTTCGCCGGCGCCGGTGCGCTCACCGTCTTCGCCGTCGCCGTGCGCGCCTGGCGCTGGCGGCTCCTGCTGGCGCCGATCGATCGCGTTGGTCTCGAGCCGCTCTTTTCGGCGACGATGATCGGCTACTTCGGCAACGGCGTGCTGCCGCTGCGCCTCGGCGAGCTCATGCGCGCGGTCGCGCTCGGCCGGCGCGGGACCCGCGTCGACACCGGGGCGGCGCTCGGCTCGATCGCCGTCGAACGCCTGCTCGACGTGGCGAGCGCGGTCCTGTTGGCGGCGCTGGTGGTGCCACTCGCGGGCGACTCGCGGGTCGCGAGCGGATCGCGCTGGGGCGCGGTCGCGCTGGTCGCCGCGGGCTTCGGCGGGCTGGTCGGGGCGTCGCGCTCGGCGCGGGTGCGCGCCTGGCTCGGCACGCTCGCCGGCCGCGGCGGGCGTTTCGGGGCGCTCGCACGCTCGTTCCTGCGCGGGCTCTTGACCCTGGGCGACATGCGGCTGCTCCCGCCGATCGCGCTCCAGACCGCCGTCATCTGGCTGGCCTACGGCGTCGTCACCTGGATGGCCGCGCGCGCCGCGGGGATCTCGCTCACCTGGCTCGAGACCGGCCTCGTCGTGGTCGCCACCACGGTCGCCGTCTCGCTGCCCTCCGCGCCCGGCTACGTCGGCACCTTCCACGCCGCCGCCGTGCTGGTGGTGGGCGACCTGCTCGGCTACGCCGCGACGCCGGCGCAGGCGTTCGCGCTGCTCGCCCATGCCGCGTCCTGGCTGCCCACGGTGGCGATCGGCGGGCTCTGCCTGCTGCAGAGCTCGATGCGGATCGACGAGGTTCGCGGGCTCGCTCGGGCCGAGGCCATCACCTCCCGCGACGCCGCGGACGGGAACGCCTGCGGCGGCGCTGAACGGTCAGGCTCGGGCTGACCCGTCGGGCCCGCGATCCTGGTGCAGGACGCGGATCCTCGTCTGTCCGACACCGCGGCCGTCGATGGTGACGACGCGCAACTCGACGCCGTCCCAGACCACCTGATCGCCGGCCGCCGGCGGCCGGCCGAGGATCGCCAGCACGAGGCCGCTCACGGTCTCGACGTCCTCGTGACGCAGGGGAACCCCGAGCGCCTCCGCGATCTCTTCCAGCCGCGCCGTGCCCTCGGCCAGGAGAACGCCTTCTCCGAGCCTCGCGATCTCGGGCCGGGCGCCGTCCCCCTCGTCGAGCTCGCCCACCAGCTCCTCGAAGAGGTCCTCGAGGGTGAGGATGCCGGCGGTTCCGCCGTGCTCGTCCAGCACTACGACCTGCTGCGCCTTGTCCCGGTGCATCATCTCGAGCACCCGTTCGAGCGACAGGCTCCCCGGGACGTACGGCGACGGCCGCACCGTCGCGGTGTCGAGCGGGCGGTTCTCGAGCGCGAGTCGGATGAGGTCCTTGGCATGGACGAAGCCGACGATGTGATCGAGATCGTCGACGTAGACCGGGTAGCGGGTGTGGATCTCCTTGCGGAGCGCCGCGGCGAGGTCGGCCCGGCGGGCGCCGAGCTCGAGGCCGATCACGTGGATCCGGGGCACCATCACCTGCTCGGCGGTCAGCTCGAAGAAGTCGAACAGCTCGCGCACCACGTGTCCGGGGAGCTCCGGCAGCTCGCCCTTCTCCTGCGTCTCGCTGACGATGATCTCGATCTCCTCCGGCGTGAACATGTGCGCCGCGCCGCTCCGGCGGTCGATGCCGAGCACACGCAGGAGCCCGTTGCCGATTCCGTTCAACACCAGGATGAACGGCGAGAGCAGCCACTGGAGCCAGCGCATCGGCAGCGAGATGCGGATCGCCGTCGCTTCGGCGTGCTGCAGCGCGAGCGACTTTGGCACCATCTCCCCGAACACGATGTGGAAGTAGGTCATCACCGTCACCGCGAGGACGCTGGCCGCCCCGTGGGCGCCCACCCAAGCCGCCCACCCGACCCGCTCGAACCCCTCGAGGATCCACACCGCGAGCGTGTGCTCGCCGTACATGCCCAGACCGAGGCTCGCCGAGGTGATGCCGAGCTGGGCGGTGGCGATGTAGCGATCGAGTCGCACCGGGTTGCCCACGATCCCGGCGACCCTGCGCGCTCCCCGGTCCCCTCGTTGCGCGTGCGCCTGCACCGCGGGCCGCGACGTGCCGATGATCGCGAACTCGGCGGCGACGAACATGCCGTTGGCGACGATCAGGGCGGCCGTCACCGCGAGCACGAAGAGGATCTCAGCCACCGCCCGAAACCTCCACCGGCGTCGCGACCACGCTGACCACGGCGCGATCGCGGACCGCTTCGACCTCGACGCGGACGCCCGCGATCACCAGGCGTTCCCCGGTCTGGGGCAGGCGGCCGAGCACCTCCGACACCAGCCCCCCCACCGTCTCCGCTTCACCCTCCCACGCGACGCCGGTCCAGCGGGCGGCGCGATCGAGCGGCAGCCGTCCGGGGAGGCGGACCCGTCCGTCGGGGAGCCGCGCGGGCACCGTGGGCGCGCTGCCTTGGTCCTCCGGGACCACCCCCAGGACCTCGCGCAGGACGTCGCTCGGGGAGATCAGACCCGCGATGCCGCCGAACTCGTCGAGCACCATGATCTGGAGGGCGCGCCGCGAACGCATGGTCTGCAGCAGCTGATCGCTGGTCATGGACTCGGGCACGGCGACGGCATCCCGCAGCAGCTCCTCGAGCGCCGGCGGTGGACCCTCGAGGAGCAGCCGGGCTGCGACATCTCGGGCGTGCAGGAAGCCGATGACGTTGTCGCGATCGCCGCGATAGACGGGGAGTCGCGTGTACGGGCTGTCGCGAACCTGTCGGACCAGCTCCTCGAACGGCAGATCGGCGTCGAGCGCGACGATTCTTCTTCGCGGCGTCATCAGGTGCCGCGCTCGACGCAGCCTGAGCTGGAGAGCGCGCCGCAGCCGCCGCGACTCCTCCGCGTCCAGTGCGCCGCCGCTGCTGCTCTCGGCGAGCAGCAGCTCGAGCTCTTCGGGCGAGTGCACGTGGGTATGCCCGCTCGGCTCGAATCCGAGGCCCCGCAGGACCAGGTTGCCGCTGCCGTTGAGGACCCTGACGAAGGGGCCGAGAACCAGGCTCGACCAGCGCATCGGGAGAGCGCAGAGCCGGACCATGGTGGTCGGGTTGCTCAGCGCCAGCGACTTGGGAAAGAGCTCGCCCAGGACCATCTGCGACGAGGTGAAGACGATCAGCACCGCGATCGCCGCCGCAGAGAGCGCCGCCTCCGGCGTCATCGCGGCGCGCTCCATCACCAGGGGCGCCAGCCGAGGGGCGAGCAGCGCCTGCCCCGCCGCGCCCAGGCCGAGGCTGGAGAGGGTGATACCGACCTGGCAGGCCGCCACGTAGCGGTCGAGCCGCTCCGGGGGATCGATCTGCTCGAGCGCGATGCGCGCGAGTCGATCGCCGTTCTGCGCCAGGTTCTGCAGCCGGCTGCGGCGCGCGCTGACCGCGCCGAACTCCGCCGCGACGTAGAGCGCGTTGACCAGGATCATGACCGCGGCAAGGATCAGGCTGGCGATCAACATGAGAACGGGCGAACGCCGCGCAGGTGCGGCGCCGGCGCACGGGACGGGTTATCGGAGGACTCGACTTCCCGCCGGTCCGTTGACCCGGAGCATGACGCCAGAAGGTGACCGCGCGGGCGACTCCGCAATGAAGCGAGCCTAGCAGCACGCCTCTGCAGTTGGGACGGCGCGCAGCCGCGGGTTGGAGGCTGCGCCCCGCGCTCGGCGCTAACCTCCCTCACGCGCCCGCAGGAAGACGCCGCTGTTGGCGTACTCCGGCCGGTTGATCGTCGGCTCGTCGCCCTCGCCGGTGAGCCGGTCGACGACCTCGACGCCCTGCATGAAGCTGTGGTCCTGGTTGGAGACCTCGTACTTCCAGGCGCCGAAGCGGCCCCGCGAGTAGACGCCGCGCGCCTCGAGCGCCGGGCGGATCGCCTCGAGCACCTGGTCGCGCCCGCGGAACGGCGTCGGGTAGCCGTGCTCCTCGCGGCGATGCCAGAAGCTCACGACCTCGGTGTCCCGGCCGACGAGACCGTCCTGCCGCAGTGCGGCGAGAGTCCACTCACGAAGACCTGCGGCGTCGACCGGCTTGGCCGGGGACTCGCAGACCTCGGCCATCAGCGACCAGTAGCCGGAGCCTGCTGGCGCGTTGTGCGGCGAGTAGTTCGAGAACACCGTGACGCGGTAGTACGGGCTGTGGCTCTCGGGGAAGTACATCCAGCACTTCTTGCGCAGCGTCTCGGGGCGGTCGCCGCGCAGGCCGATGCCGAGGATGTGGACCGAGCTGTGGACGAGAGCGGCGGCCGCGCGCCTGGCGGCGGCGGCGTCGACCCCCTCGCAGCGCTCGCACAGGAGGTCGAGCGGCATCGACGTGACCAGGTGATCGAAGGGCATGCGAGCCCCGTCGTCGAGCCGGACGCTCCTCGAGTCGAGATCGATCGACGCGATGCGCGCGCCGAACCGCAGGCGCTCGGGCGGCAGCAGCGCCGCCACCGACCGCCAGATCTCGCCGGTGCCGCCGTGAAGCGGGAAGCGGAACCGGTTGTTCGGCCCCCAGGAGACATCGTCGCGGCTGTCGCGGATGTTGCGCTTGATGCGCTCGACGTCGGGCACCGCCACTCGCTCGCCCATCCAGGCGACGCTCAGCCGGTCGAGCGGGTAGCCCCACACCTTGAAGTTGTAGGGGTAGAGAAAGATCTCGGCGATCCCCGCGCCGAAGGTGGTCGCGATCCAGTCGCGGAAGTGCGCGGGCTTGCCGTCGCACGGCGCGGCCGCGGCGCGCTCGAGATCGTCGAGCGCCCGCCGGCAGTCCTCCTCGGGCAGCCGGTGGATGTTGTTCTGGAACGGGTAGGGAACCCAGCGCCCCTTGATCCAGATCCACGACTCGCGCTCGTGCTCGAGCCAGCCGCAGGTGACGGCGCGATCGAGCACCTGGTCGTAGTAGGCGTAGTGCGAGAACTGGACGTGGCCGCCGACGTCCCAGGTGAAGCCCTGCCGGTCGCGGAAGCTCGAGGCGAGCCCGCCCGGCCCGCCGGCCGCCTCGAGCACCAGGAAATCGTCGCAGCCGAGCTCGTGGAGCCGCCACGCCGCGCCCAGGCCGGTCGGTCCGGCGCCGGCGATGAGGACGCGGCCGGGATCCTTCATGCGCTGGTTCCCCCGTCCCCGCGCGAGCCGCGTCGCGGATCGGGATCGCCGGCCCCGGCGCGAGCGATGGCGATCGTCTGCCGCAGCGAGCGGCTGGCGGGCTTCCACAGCTTGCGCAGGCTCCCGAGCGACCCGCCGCCGTGGCGGCGACCCTGGTGGGGCACCGGCGTCTGCCAGATCCGCAGCCCGGCACGTACCGCCAGGCCCGACAGGATCACGTTGGGCGCGAACAGGTCGTCGGGGAGACCGGCGAGGAGCCGCGCCAGCGGCTGGCGCCGCATCAGGCGGTAGGGGGTGTTCACGTCCTCGACGCCGCGGCCGAACAGCGCGCGCACGGCCAGCCGCGACGCCCGCGTCATCACCCAGCGCGGCGCGGTCCACTCCCGTCCGGCGCGGACCCCGAAGAGAAAGTCGTGCTGGTGGCGCCGCTCCCACAGCTTGCCGAAGGAGTCGGGCTCCATCTCGCCGTCGCTGTCAGTCTGGAACACCCACTCGCCGCGCGCCTCGCGGTAGCCGCGCAGGATGGTGGGGCCATGACCGCGGTTGGCGTGGCGGGTGACGAGCAGGCGCGGGATCTCGCTCGACAGCGCTTCGAGCACCTCGGCGCTGCGGTCGCGCGATCCGTCGTCGTAGACCCGCAGCTCGTAGTCGATACCCAGTCGGTCGAGCTCGGCGGCCCAGGCGCGGACGACACCCGCCACCGCCGCCTCTTCGTTGTAGACGGGCATGACCAGGGTGAGGGCAGGGTGCTGCGTCATGCTCTCGCTGGGGCCCGGCCGCGATGCGGGACCGCGGAGCGCCGGTGGACCGACCGGGCCCGCGACGTTGCGCTTTTGGCCGCGGGCCGGGCTCCGGCAGGGCGCCGTATCTTACCCATACCTGCGAGATCGAGATCGGCGCGCCGTCGCGGTGGCCGCGGGCGAGGCATTCTCCAGCGGAGGCGATGCGGTAGAGCACCAACCCTGCGCTCTGCTGCGCCACCGGTCTACGCCGGCTCGGCGCGGCGCGCCAACCCGGCCGAGATGGCGTCGCGCATGGCCAGGCACTCGCGCCGGGCGGCCTCGGCCCAGCGCTCCTCGCCCAGCTCGCGGTGGCGCGGCGTGCGATAGGCGAAGATCAGGCTGCGCGACGCGTTGACGATGGCGCCGCGGCCGCGCGCGTCGAAGGCGGCGGCGATGTCGTCCGGTCCCGCTCCCTGCGCGCCGTAGCCGGGCACGAGGAAGGGAAGCGTCGGGTGGTCGCGGCGGAGCTCGGCGGCCTCGGCCGGGCTGGTCGCGCCGACCACGATGCCGACGGAGGAGAAGCCGCGCCGGCCGACGCAGGCGGCGCCGGCGCGGGCGGCGATCGCGGCGGCGTGCGCGTAGAGCGGCCGCGCACCTTGGCCGGTCGCGTCGGCCGTCACGCTCAGGTCCTGTAGATCGCTCGATCCCGGGTTCGAGGTCTTGGCGAGCAGGTAGATCCCTTTGCCGCGGGCAACGTGACGCAGAAAGGGCTCGAGGCTGTCGGCGCCCAGGTAGGGGCTCAGCGTGACGGCGTCGGCGCCGAGGCCGCGAAGCGCGCCGGCGGATTCAGGCACCTCGGTGTCGCCCTCGGGATCGCCGAGGAAGTAGTCGGCGTACGCCGCCGCGGTCGACGCGATGTCGCCGCGCTTGGCGTCCGCGATGACCAGGAGCCCGCGGGCGCGCGCCGACGCGACGACCCGCTCGAGCGCGGTCCATCCCGGCGGCCCCAATCGCTCGAAGAAGGCGACCTGCGGCTTGACCACCGCCACCACGTCGGCGACGGCGTCCAGAAGCTGGTCGCAGAAGCGCAGGACCGCCGCCGCCGCCACCTCTCGGCTCGCGCTCGACGCCAGATGCGCGAGCGGCGCCGGGAACAGCTCGAGCTGTGGATCGATGCCGACGCACACCGGGCTGCCCTTGGCCTCGATCGCCTCCTCCAGCCGATCCGCGAAGCCGGCGGCGGCCATGCCTGCGCCGCCGACCCGGGTGGCCCCGCGTGCGGCGACGGCGCCGCTCACGTCCCCGCCTCCACCGCGGTGCCGTCCCGGGCCGGAGCCGCGGCCGGAAGCCGCGGTCCATCGGCGTCGAAGATCGCCGGCCGGGCGAGGCCGAGCCGGGCGAGCCGAAACAGGACGCTGGTGGCGAGCACGCCGAGCCCGTAGCGGCACGACGCGGCGAAGCGGATCGACGACGAGTCTGCGCGGTAGCGCGTCGGACACGAGACCTCGCCGATCGAGAAGCCGAAGTAGTGGACCTGCGCCAGCATCTGGTTGTCGAACACGAAGTCGTCCGAGTTGGCGGCGAGCGGGAGCGTCTCGAGGACCCGGCGCGAGAACGCACGGAAGCCGGTGTGGTATTCAGAGAGCTTCTGCCCGAGCGCCAGGTTCTGGACCGCGGTGAGGAAGCGGTTGGCGACGTACTTGTAGCGCGGCATGCCGCCCTCGATCGCGCCCCGGCCGAGGATGCGACTTCCGAGCACGACGTCGTACACGCCCTTCGCGATCAGCGACGCCATCGAGGGCACCAGGCGCGGATCGTACTGATAGTCGGGATGCACCATCACGACAATGTCGGCGCCGCGCGCGAGCGACTCCGTGTAGCACGTCTTCTGGTTGCCGCCGTAGCCCCGATTGACCGGGTGGACGAAGGTGGGCAGACCCATCCGGCGGGCGAGCTCGGCGGTCGAGTCGGTGGAGGCGTCGTCGACCAGGAGGATCTCGTCGACGACGTCGCGCGGCACGTCGGCCACCGTCCGCTCGAGCGTGCGGTCCGCGTTGTAGGCGGGAAGGACGACGAACACCCGTTTGCCGTGGATCAAGGCTCGTACACCCCGCCGAATCCCCTCGGCCTCCGAGAATAACGGAGCCGTCCCGGTCGTGCTACCATAGACGCCTGTCTATATACAGGCCGGAGGTCGACATCATGCCGAAGCACACCGCGATCCCGCTCGCCCTCGCGCTCGTCCTGCTCGCCACGGCGCCGCTGTACGCGCTCGAGTACGAGGTCCGGCTCACGAACGGCAACGTCTTCCATACCCGGTACCCGCCGGTCGAGGCGCCGTTCGACTCGAGCCGTGTGCTGTTCATGACCACCTTCGGCAACACGCTCACGGTACCCAGGGACAGCGTGGTGGAGGTCATCTCGCAGACCGAGGCGGCCGGGTTCGGCAAGCGTCTCGACAGGATGACGGTCCTGATCGGGCTCGCGCCCAACGACAACCTGACCCCTGAAGAGGAGGCGGCGCTGGCCGCCGAGGGTGGCCTGGCGCCCGAGCAGGGCGCACCGTACTCCATGCCGCTCATCTCCGAGCCCGAGGGTACCAGCGGTATCCCGCTCCAGTTCCTGAACCTCAACACGCCGCCGATCGGGGGCGCCGGGTTCTCCGGCGGGGCGGCCGACCTGCGGCGCTCGGGCGGAGGCGCACAGTTCGTCGAGCCGCAGACGCGAGACTGACGGCGGGCTTGACGGTTGACGCCCGCCACCAGGCTGGTTCTCGCGGTGGCGGCCGGCATCGTCACCCTCGCGATCACCCACTTCTGGCGCGAGTTCCCGCTGCGCCTCGCTCTGATCAGCGGCGTCGCGGTCGGCGTGCTGGTGTTCGCGACGTTGCAGGCGAGCTCTCGGCTGGGCAACATCTATCGGAGACGCTGACCGGTGGCGGCCGGCACCGTCGAGAAGCGGCGCGCGGGCTCGCGGCGCAGCGGCCGTGACGCCTGGCGGCTGGTGGTGGCGACGGCACTGGTCGCCGCCTGGATGCTGCTCCTCTTGTTCGGGCATCCGTTCGGAGCCGCGGTGCACATCCTGCTCCTGGCCGCCCTCCTGACCGTGCCGTGGCGCCTGCTTCATCCGTGAGCCCGCTCTCCGCCGTCACCCTCGACTCCACCGGGACCCTCATCTCGTGTCCCGCGATGGGAGAGATCTACGCCGAGGTCCTCGCTCGGCACGGCGTGCACGTGACGACGTCGGACGTTCGGCGCACCTTCCCGATCGTGTGGCAGGAGCTCGACTGCCGGACGCCGGCCGGACGCGACCGTTTCACCGCATTTCCCGGGGGGGCGCGAGCGTTCTGGGGACGCCTGGTCGAGCGGCTCTGCGAGCTCCTGGAGGCGGAGAAGCCGGGCCCCTTCGCGGTGGCCGAGCTCTACCACCGCTTCGCGAGCGCCTCGGCGTGGGTGGTGTATCCGGACGCGATCCCGGCGCTCGAGGCGATGCGCGCGCTCGGGCTCAAGCTGGCCGTGATCAGCAATTTCGACGAGCGGCTCCCGGGCATCCTCGAGGGCCTCGGCCTCGCCGCGCGAGTCGACGCCGTGGTGGTGTCGTCGGCGCTCGGCGTAGCGAAGCCCAACCCGGCGATCTTCCACCACGCGCTGGGGCGCCTGGGCGTCGAGGCCCGGGCCGCGATCCACATCGGAGACCACCGGCTGGAGGACGTCGAAGGCGCGCAGGGAGCCGGCATGGCCGCGCTGCTGCTGCGCCGGGACGATCCAGCGGCTGGCTGTCCCGACCTCCTCGCGGCCGCGGAGGCGATCGCGCGCGGGGCCGGCAGCCCCCTGCTCCCGCCACCCGTGGGCCAGCCCCCGGCCGGCCTCCGACGGTAGGGGTCTCGAGCCCTACGGTATAGTCATCGAGCGTCGGTGGAGGGTCGGGGCCGCTCGATGAAGATCTCGACAAAAGGCGAGTACGGCATTCGCGCCATGCTGTTCATCGCCATGCATGCCGACGAAGGTCCCGCGACCAGCCACGAGATCGCCACGCATCAAGGCATCCCGGAGCCCTATCTGCGCCAGATCCTGGCCTCGCTCGCCAAGAATCAGCTCATCCAGTCGAACCGCGGGCCCCAGGGTGGGCACATGCTGGGGCGCGCGGCGAGCCAGATCTCGCTGCACGACATCCTCTACGCGCTCGAGGGCCAGGTCACCTCGGTCGACCAGATCCTGGCGCAGCCGTGCTCGATCGACATCGGGACGCGACACTGCGTGATCCGCGAGGTGTTCCTCGACGTCAAGCGGTCGGTGGAGACCATCCTCAAGCGCCAGAGCCTGGCCGAGCTGGTGGCGCGCCAGAACGAGATCATCGAGTGCAACATCGAGATCCCGCACGATCTCGCGCCGAGCTTCCGTCCCCTGCGCGTGGTGGACGAGGAGACCCGCTGAAGAGGCGCCGCCGCGCCCCCGGCGCGGCCCTGCTCATGGCGGCGCTCGCTCCGGCAGTGCTGGCTGCCTCGGCCGGCTGCCGCGGCGGCGAGCCGACGGCGGACGGCGCCGCGATCGAGGCGGTGGACGTCGGCGAACCGATCGACAGCCAGATCCGACCGGAGGAGGACGAGCGCGCCGAGGTGCGCGCGCGAGGCCTGCTCGGGGTCCTACCGGGCGACTTCCCGTCGGACCTCTGGGTCTACGAGCCGGCTTCGATCGTCGACTTCGGTGCGGCGGAGCCCGGGCGCTCGTACATCGCGCTGCGTACCGTGGCGGCACCGGCGGAGGTGAGCCGGCGGTTCCAGGCCGAGGAGCGGAAGCGCGGGTGGCAGGTGGCGGTGGTGGCCTCGACGCTCCTCACGTTCTCGAAGGACGGGCGCCTGGTCGAGGCCGAGCTCGAGCAGCGCGGCAACGAGACCTGGATCAGGATCGAGTATCCGTCAGGATGACGCCACGGCGAGCTGGGCTTCGGCGCGCTCGATCCGATGGCGCGCCAGCCGCTGCTCTTCACCGGCGGCGGTGGCGAGCGCGGCGCGTCCCTCCTCGAGCTCGCGCCGCGCGGTGGGGACGTCGATCTGCTCGCGCGTGAGCGCCTCGTCGGCAAGCACCGTCACCCGGTCCTCGGAGACCTCGAAGAAACCACCCACGATCGCGAGCGCCGTGTCGCGGCCTCGCTGCCGGAAGCTGAGGACGCCCACGCCGAGCGTGGCGATCAGGGGCGCGTGGCGCGGCAGGATCGTGACATAGCCCTCGGCCGCCGGCAGCGACACCGAGTCGGCCGCCTCCGCGAGCACCTTGCGCTCGGGAGTGACGACGAGGAGATGGAGGTGCGCGGCGCCGTTGCTCATCGGAGGACGTCCTCGACGCTCGACGCCGCTACCGGCCGAGCATCTTGTTGCCCGCCTCGACCGCCTCGTCGAGCGTACCCACCATGAGGAAGGCCTGCTCCGGGTAGTCGTCCAGCTCGCCGGCGACGATGCGCTTGAAGCCCTCGATGGTGTCGGCGACCTTCACGTACCGGCCCTCACGGCCGGTGAACTGCTCGGCGACGAAGAACGGCTGCGACAGGAAGCGCTGGATCTTGCGCGCGCGCATGACGGTGAGCTTGTCCTCCTCGGACAGCTCGTCCATGCCCAGGATGGCGATGATGTCCTGGAGGTCCTTGTAGCGCTGCAGGACGTTCTGCACCGAGCGCGCCACCCGGTAGTGCTCCTCGCCCAGGATGCGGGGGTCGAGGATCTTCGAGGTGGAGTCGAGCGGGTCGACCGCGGGGTAGATGCCGATCTCGACGATGGCGCGCGACAGCACGGTGGTGGCGTCGAGGTGGGCGAACGCGGTCGCCGGCGCCGGATCGGTGAGGTCGTCGGCCGGCACGTAGATCGCCTGCACCGAGGTGATCGAGCCCTTCTTGGTGCTGGTGATCCGCTCCTGGAGCTCGCCCATCTCGGTGGCGAGGTTGGGCTGGTAGCCGACGGCCGAGGGC
>DATKDQ010000125.1:0-2148 GCA_035544635.1 Thermoanaerobaculia bacterium | reverse complement strand
CGCAGGCGCACGGTGTTCGGGTCGGGGTTGTAGGGACGGCGCCGCTGCGCCGCGGACGGGACGGCCGCCGCGATCGAGAGCACGACTACCAGGAGCGGAATGCAACGTCTCGGATTCATGACCGGCATCCTCCACACACCCGGCCCAGCCGGAGCGGCAGGGCCTCGCTGTCGCCGGGCGCTCTTCATTCTCGCCCGGCGACGGCTCGTTCACGACTTCGATCGACGCTCGAGCGCATCTGCGACCCAGCGTAATAGCAACGGCGGTGCCAGAGCGGTCGGATCGTGGACAAGCGGCCCATCCGCCTGGGGTTACGTCGCGCCGTCCACACTCTCGAGCCCGCCGCGGCGCTCACTCCCGGATCGCCGCGGCCTCTGGAGAGGACGCTCCCGTATACATCGCTGTACTAAACTCGCCGCTCGAATGAGACGCCGCCTAGGGCTGATTCGGCTCGCGGCCGCTGCGAGCGCGGCGACGGTGCTCACGGCCCAAGCGGCGCACGCACCGGAGAAGGAGGCCCCGTTGATCGAGACCGTTCTCGGCAACACGTTGCGCCTTATCGAGGTGAACGGGATCCATCTGCGCGTCGCCGAGCGCGGCGAAGGACCGTTGGTCCTCCTCCTCCACGGGTGGCCGGAGTCGTGGTACTCGTGGCGTCACCAGCTCCCGGCGCTCGCCGCGGCGGGCTATCGCGCGGTCGCGCCGGATCTGCGCGGCTACGGCGGCAGCGACGCGCCGGCCGAGGTCGAGGCCTACGACGTCCACCACGTCTGCCGCGACGTCACCGGCCTGATCGATCACTACGGCGAAAAGACCGCCGTGGTGGTCGGCCACGACTGGGGCGCGATCCTCGCCTGGCAGTGCGCCCTCCTCGAACCCGATCGCATCTCGGCGATCGCGCCGATGAGCGTGCCCTACGCCGGCCGCGGGGACGCCTCGCTGGTCGAGCGCCTCGCTCAGGCGCAGGGCGACAACTTCTTCTACATCCTCTACTTCCAGGAGCCCGGCGTGGCGGAAGCCGAGCTCGACGACGATCCTCGCGGCATCCTGTCGCGGCTCTACACCTCGCCCGACACCCCGCGCGAGGCTCCGTCCATCACCGACCCCAAGCGCAACGCCGGCGGCTGGATCGGCCGGCTCGGCCGGCCCACCGAGCTGCCGGGCTGGCTCTCGGCCGAGGACCTCGACTACTACGTCGCCGAGCTCACGCGTGCCGGATTCCGCGGCGGCATCAACTACTACCGCAACTTCCACCGCAACTGGGAGTCGACGCCGGAGCTCGCGGAGGCGAAGGTGGAGCAGCCGGTCCTCTTCGTCGCCGGAGAGAAGGATGGCGTCATTCGCGGCGCCGACGCGGCGCGGCTCGACGCGCTGATGCGCCCCTGGGCGCCGCGGCTCGACCGCGTCGTCGTCGTTCCCGGCGTCGGCCACTGGGTGCAGCAGGAGGCGGTCGAGGCGACCAACGCGGCGCTGCTCGAGTTCCTGTCGAGCCTGCCCCTCGACCGCGACCCGACGGATCGGCCGGAGAGCGCGGACGGCGGCGAGAGCCCTGGGCCGGGGCCCGCAGCGCAGGAGCGCATCGCGACCTTCGGGAGCAAGGCATGACGACAGCCAGCCACCCATCGCCGAGGCCGCGCCCCAGAGGCAAGCAGAAGGCCGCCTCCGGTGCGCCGGCCCGCGCCACCCGCGGCAGGTTCCACGCCTTCGATCCCGCCCTGCTCGCCTTCCTGGGCGAGCTCGAGGAGAACAACGATCGCGAGTGGTTCAACGCCAACAAGCACCGCTACGAGACCGCCGTCCTCCAGCCGGCGTTGGCGTTCATCGAGGCCATGGCGCCACGCATCGACGCCATCTCGTCGCACTTCCTGGCGCTGGCGCAGAGGACCGGCGGATCGTTGATGCGCATCCACCGCGACGTCAGGTTCTCCCACGACAAGCGGCCGTACAAGACGAACGTTGGCATCCAGTTTCGGCACACCTTCGGCAAGGACGTGCACGCCCCGGGCTTCTACGTTCACCTCGAGCCGGGCGTCGTCTTCGTCGGCGCCGGCATGTGGCGCCCCGATCCCGAGCCGCTGGCCCAGATCCGCGACGCCATCGTCGCGCAGCCCGAGCGCTGGGCCGAAGTCTGCTCCGATCGCGCCTTCG
>DATKDQ010000124.1:0-13526 GCA_035544635.1 Thermoanaerobaculia bacterium | reverse complement strand
GGGTGTGTGGAGGATGCCGGTCATGAATCCGAGACGTTGCATTCCGCTCCTGGTAGTCGTGCTCTCGATCGCGGCGGCCGTCCCGTCCGCGGCGCAGCGGCGCCGTCCCTACAACCCCGACCCGAACACCGTGCGCCTGCGCATCGGCGAGTTCCAGCCCGCCGGAGAGTCCCAGTACTGGGATCAGCGCGCCTTCGACTTCACCGGCTCGGTCGACGACTTCGACGACACCATCTTCGGGGTCGACTACACGCGGATGCTCACCGAGCGCTTCGGCGTGCTGGTCTCGGCCGGCCGCTACGAGGGGAAGGGCAGGGCGGCCTTCATCGACTTCGTCGATCCTCTCGGCTTCGAGATCGTCCACGACACCACGCTCGAGATCACCCAGCTCGACCTCGGCCTGGTGTTCCACATCCTGCGCCGCGATGCCGTGGTCAGCCCGTACGTGGGCGGCGGCATCGGCTTCTACGGCTACGACCTCGAGGAGTCGGGCGAGTTCATCGATTTCGATCGCGGGTCCGAGATTTTCTCCGGGACCTTCACGGCCGACGGCAACGCGGTGGGCGGCTTCTTCCTGGTCGGCCTCGAGATCCCGATCACGGACGCGTTCGGCATCTTCGCCGAGGGCCGCTGGCATTCGGTCGAGGACGATCTCGGTGGCGACTTCCGAGGGTTCGGCGACATCGATCTCGGCGGCCGCGAGATCGTCGCCGGCGTGTCGTTCCGGTTCTGAAGGGGCGAGAGTCGAGGCTCGCTACGCCGGCGCCGCCGAGCCCGCCGCCGGCTCGCGGCGGCGCTCGGCGCGCCGCAGGAACCACTTCCCGATCTCGAGCACCGGAACGATGGTGGCGGCGACGCCCGCCACCACGGCGAGCTCGCGCTGGCTCATCGCGAGAGTCCCGAACACACGCTCCATGGGCGGGAAGTAGAGGATGAAGCCGAGCAGGACCAGCTCCCACCCGATCGCCAGGTTCAGCCATTTGTTCGCGAACGGGCGCACGGCTACCGACAGCCGTTCCGAGCGGAAGCTGTAGGCCTTGAAAAACTCGGTGAGCACGATCGAGGTGAAGACCATGGTGCGCGCCTTCGCCTCGGACGCTCCGGCGGCGAGGACCCACGCGAAGAGGCCGGAGTTGACGACGGTCGCCCACACGCCGCCGAGCAGCATCAGCGTGACCACCGGACGCGAGAAAAGACCGGATCGCCGACCTCTCGGCGGCCGGCTCATGAGGTCGGCGTCGGGGGGATCGACCGCCAGCGCGAGCGCCGGCAGCCCGTCGGTCGCGAGGTTGACGTAGAGGATCTGCACCGTGGTCAGGGGCAGCGGCAGGCCCGCGAACGAGGCCACCACCATCAGTCCGATCTCTCCGATATTGCAGGAGAGCAGGTACATGAGGTACTTCTTCACGTTCCCGAAGACGCGGCGACCCTCCTCGATCGCGGCCACGATCGAGGCGAAGTTGTCGTCGGTCAGCGTCATCGCCGCCGCCTCGCGCGAGACATCAGTGCCGGTCAGTCCCATGGCAACGCCGATGTCGGCCTTCTTGAGCGCGGGCGCGTCGTTCACGCCGTCGCCGGTCATCGCCACGTAGTGGCCGCGCCGCTGCCAGGCCGAGACCACGCGCAGCTTGTGCGCCGGTGACACTCGGGCGTACACCTTGATCTCTCCGACCTGACGCTCGAGCGCCTCGTCCTCCATCTCGTCGAGCTCGATGCCGGTGACGACGCGGCCGCCGTCGAGGATGCCGAGCTCGCGCGCCACCGCCTCGGCCGTCGCCGGATGGTCGCCGGTGATCATGAGCGCCAGGATGCCCGCCCGCTCGCAGACGCGGATCGCCGGCGCGGCCTCGGCGCGCGGCGGGTCGAACATGCCGACCAGGCCGAGAAAGGTGAGGCCGTCCTCGGCGGCGGCCAGCGTGGTGTCGGACTTGCGCGCCACCGCGAGCACGCGCAGCGCCTGCCGCGCCATGGCGAGCGCGGACTCGAGCACGGCACGCCGATCGGCCTCCTCCAGGGGACGCTCACCGTCGCGCGTGAGCTGGTGGGAGCTCGCGGCGAGGATGACCTCGGGCGCACCCTTGGCGAAGGCGAGCGATCCGCCACCGGGAGCGTCGTGAAGCGTCGTCATGCGCCGGCTCTCGGCGGTGAACGGGGTCTCCGCGGTGCGCGGGTAGCGCGCCTCGAGCGCGGCGCGGTCCACACCGAGCTTGGCGGCCACCACCACCAGCGCGCCCTCGGTGGGGTCGCCGTGCAGGCGCCAGCCGCGTAGATCCTTGCCGTCGCCCTCCGCGGCCGGCGGGCGCAGCCGCGCGTCCGAAGCCAGGGTCGCCGCCTCGAGGAGCGCCTCGAGCATCTCGGCCAGCCCCCCCTGCCCCTCACCCCCATGGGCCAGCGGCTCTCCCTGCTCGGTGGAGAAGGTGCCGGTGGGCTCATAGCCGGCACCGGTGACGGTGATCGTCTTTCCGGCGACGAAGATGCTGCGCACCGTCATCTCGTCGCGGGTGAGCGTGCCGGTCTTGTCCGAGCAGATCACCGACACGCTGCCCAGTCCCTCCACCGCCGGCAGGCGGCGTACCAGCGCGTTGCGCTTCACCATGCGCTGGACTCCGAGCGCGAGCGAGATCGTGACCACCGCCGGCAGCGCTTCGGGCACCACCGCCACCGCGAGCGCGATGCCGAAGAGGATCATTTCGAGCAGCGGCTGGCCGCGGAAGATGCCGATGCCGACGATGAGGAGGATGAGGACGATGGCGGCGCGCGCGAGGACGTGGCCGACCCGGTCGAGCGCGTCCTGGAGCGAGGTGCGTCCGGTCTCGATCGTCGCCAACATCCCGGCGATACGGCCGAACTCGGTCGACATGCCGGTGGCGGTGACGGCGCCGCTGCCGCGACCGTAGGTGGCGGCCGTGCCGGCGAAGACCAGGTTCTTGCGGTCGCCCAGCGGCAGCTCGGTCGCGGCGAGCGTGGTGCTGACCTTCTCGACCGGCATCGACTCGCCGGTGAGCACCGCCTCCTCGATCTGCAGGTTGACCGCGGTGACGAGCCGCGCGTCGGCGGGACAGCGGTCGCCGGCGGCAATGAGAACGAGGTCGCCCGGGACCAGGTCGCGGGCCGGGATCTTCACCTCTTCGCCGTCGCGGAGCACTGTCGCGTTGGGCGCCGCCATTCGCTGCAGCGCCTCGATCGCCCTCTCGGCCCGGTACTCCTGGATGAAGCCGAGCACGACCGCGAACAGCACGATGACCAGAATGGTGATGGCCTCGACCAGATGGCCGAGGAAGGCCGACAGCACGGTCGCGGCGATCAGGATCAGGATGAGCGCGTTCTTGAGCTGGGCGAGGAGGAGCTGGAACGCCGAGACGCGATCGGCGGCTCGGAGCTCGTTGGGGCCGTACCGCTCGAGGCGTCGCGCCGCCTCGTCGCTCGAAAGCCCTTGCTTCGTGCTGCCCAGGCGATCGAGCGCCTCCTCCGCGCTGAGGCCATGCCAGAGCTGGGCTTCCATTCCTTAGGATCCTTCCAGGTGCCGCGCCACCTTGGCGGACCGCGGGGGCGCGGCGCACTCTATTGACGTTGGATCGCTCGGCCGTGACGCCCGCGGTCGCCGGTGCCTGCTGCCGGCGCCGCCTCGGAACGCCCTGCTCTTCTACTTCGTTCTGCGGCTGCGCCAGTTGAGCCGGAACAGCAGCATCGCGAGCATCGCGCCGGCGCTGGTGGAGAAGATGGTGCGCAACCCGGGCGTTCCCTCTTCGCCCCCGACCAGCGTCGCCACCATGCCTCCGAGAACCGCGCCGCCGATGCCGGCGAGGATCGTGGGCCCCAACGCCAGCGGATCCTGCCGGGGCCGCACCAGGTAGGCGATCGCCAGCACCGCGATCCCCGCCAACAGCCAGGCCAGTAGGGCAAGCGCGCTCAAGGGCTCGACCCTCCGGCCGGCGGAGGCACGATCAATCCGCGATCGCCTGGTAGGTGAAGCTCCGGAACTCCGTGCCGTAACCGAGGCCGGTGTGGGGGAGGATCTGGATCATGTAGATCCCGATCAGGCTCTCCTTGGGATCCACCCAGAACCGCGTGCCCGCCGCACCGCCCCAGTTGTACTCGCCGACCGAGCCCAGCGCTCCCGTCGCGCCGAGGTCGGTGAGCACTGCGAAGCCCAGCCCGAAGCCGTAGCCGGGAGACCACAGCCCCGGGATGTCGCCGAGATGGTCGGTGGTCATCAGCTCGACCGACTTGCGCGACAGGATGCGCCGGCCGTCGAGCTCGCCTCCGTCGAGCATCATCTGGGCGAAGCGCAGGTAGTCCATCGCGCTCGAGACCAGCCCGCCGCCTCCCGAGAAGTGGGAGACGCCCCCGCGATAGCCGCGGTTCGCTCGCTCGGAGTCGGCCGGCACCAGCGGCTTCTTGGCGCCGCCGCCCGGGGAGGTGAGGAAGAGATCGCTGCCCTCGCCGGTGCCCTCCGGCGAGTAGAGGGTCGCGAGGCGGTCCCACTTCCCGTCGGGCACAGCGAAGAAGGTGTCCTTCATGCCGAGCGGCTCGAAGATGCGCTCCTTCAGGAACTGATCGAGCGGCTGACCCGAGACCACCTCGATCAGACGACCCTGGACGTCGACCGCGACCGAGTAGTGCCACCGCGTGCCCGGCTCGTAGCGCAGCGGCACCTGGCCCAGCTTGCGCACGGTCTCGGCGATGTCCTTGTCGTCCCACAGGATTCCCTGCTGGCGGTACATCTGATCCACCTCGGTGTTGCCGAAGAAGCCGTAGGTGAACCCGGCGGTGTGCCGCAGGAGGTCGCGGATGGTCGCGGGGTTGCGCGCCGCATGGGTGGTGACGACCACCTCGCCGGTCGCGGGATTGGCCTGCTCGCCGCGCACCTCGAGCTCGGCCAGCTCGGGAAGGTACTGCGCGATCGGATCGGTGAGCTGGAAACGCCCCTCCTCGTGGAGGATCATGACTCCGACCGAGGTGATCGGCTTGGTCATGGAGTAGATGCGGAACAGGGTGTCGGGGTTCATCCGCACCTGCTTCTCACGGTCCGCGAAGCCCCACTGCTCGGCGTAGGCGATCTTGCCGTGACGGGCGATCAGCGCCAGTGCGCCGGGAATCTCGCCGGAGTCGACGTAGGCCTGCATGCGCTTTCCGATGCGGGCCAGGCGCTCCGAGGACAGGCCGACCTCCTCGGGCCTGGCCGCCTTGAGGCCGTTGGCCGACAGCGGTGCTGCGACCAGGAGGACGACGAGGACGGCGATAACGGCGACAATGGCCGACTGCGAGCGACGGGTCTTCATGGGCTCGAAGCTCCTTGGTGTCGAGCGGGAATGTTGACAGCGTAGCCGAATCCCCCGGAGGTCACAACGAGGGCGGGAGCTGGAATCGCTCACTCGCCGTCGAGAGCCGGCGATCGGCTCGTCCGCGGAGAGGCTACTCGGTCCCCGCGGTGGGCGCGGGGGTGAAGGCCTCGTGGATGCCCAGGGTCTCCTCGAGGGCATGGGCCTCGGCGCGCAGCCGTTCCGCACGCGAGGCGACCTGGCCTCCGTGCTCGGCGCCCGCCTTCCGCAGCAGGTCGCGTTGATCCTCGAGCAGCTTCGCGTACGCGCTGCCGAGGTCGCGCAGCCACCGCGTCGAGCCCTCGATGTCGGTGAAGAGGAAGGTCAGAGTGCCGCTGGGGAGGGCTCCATCACCGGCCATCGCCGAATCCCCACTCAGCCGGATCCTCCTTCAACTCGAGCCGGCGTGCTCGGGCCCGAGGTTGGGCAGACGCATTCGGTCCAGGATGCGTTGGAAGCGCGGGTGGTCACGCAGCGGATCGAAGGAAGGCCGCACGCCGATCCAGACCAGGCGCGGAGCGCCCTCCTCGAGCGCGCGCTCGAGCAGGTCGAGCGCCCGCTCGGTCTCGCCGAGGTGAAGATGAACCTGCGCCGCGAAGATGGGCGACATGTATCCGCCTGGCCCGGGATCGGAGAGCTCGGCGAGGACGGCGCGAGCCTCCGAGACCAGACCGGCGCGAGCGAGGTGCGCGCCCAGGAAGCCGCGGTTCTCGATCGAGTCCGTGGGCTTCCTCATGAGGTCGATCGCCTGGTCCACCCTTCCGACCTGGGCGATGGTCTCGCCGAGCGCGAGCAGGGCGAGCGGATAGGCAGGATCCAGCTCCAGCGTGGTGAGCAGCTGGCGCTCGGCCTCCACGTAGCGACGAGCCATGTAGAGAATGAAACCGAGGTTCACGTTGAACGGGAGCGACAGTGGCTCGATCGCGAGCGCGGCGCGCATCTCCACCAGCGCCTCGTCGAAGCGCCCCAGCGGGACCAGCACGTAGATCGCGAGCGCGTGGCGAGCCATGGCATGACCCGGGTGGGCATCGAGCACCGCGCGCAGCTCGGCCTCCGAGCGTTCCCACTGCCACTCGTAGAGCCCGTGAAGCAGGGCGAGCGCAGTTCTCGCCTCGGGGAGCGTGGGATCCAGCTCGAGCGCGCGCAGGCACAGCTCCTTGCCCTTGACCACCACCGCCCGGGGGGGCGCGAGCCCGAAGAACCCCAGCATGGCGTGCGAGTCGGCCTGTCCCACGTAGCCCAGCGCGAAGCCCGGATCGATGGCGATCGCCTGCTCGAAGAAACGGATCGCGTTCCGGAATCCGTCCGGCGTGCGCCGGTTCCAGTGGTACCGCCCCTTGAGGTAGAGGTTGTAGGCCTCGACGCTCTCGGTCGGCCGCCTCACCTGGGGCGGCGTGATGTGCTCGCCGAAACGGGCCTTCACGATCTCCACCACCGAGCCGGCGATCGCCTCCTGGATCGCGAAGATGTCCTCCATCTCGCGGTCGTAGCGCGACGAGGCGAGCACCGAGCCGTCCTCGACGCGCACCAGCTGGGTGGTGATGCGCAGCAGCTTACCGGCCGAGCGGACGCTTCCGGTGAGGAGCGTCTCGACGCGCAGCTTCTCGCCGATCACCCGCGGGTCCTCGCCGCTGAACTGGAATGTCGAGGCGCGCGACGCGACGCGCAGCCCACGCACCTCGGCGAGCGCGGTGATGAGCTCCTCGGCGAGGCCCTCGCAGAACCAGTCCTGATCGCGGGCCGGGCTCAGATCGGCGAAAGGGAGAACGGCGAGGCTGGCTTGCGGCTCCTGGCCGTCCTGCGCTCTCGGACCTCCCGAGCCGTACGCCCCACCCTGCGTCTGGGGCTGCGACCGCGCCTGGGACGACGTCGCTCCCGCAGGCGCGGACCGGGAGTCGACAATGCGGGTGGGCTCGGCGCTCTCCGACTCCGTGGCGCGCAGATCGGCTGCGAGCTCGCGGGCCGAGCCGTAGCGAACGGCGGGATCCTTCGCCAGCGAGCGCGCCACGATGCGCGAGATCTCGGGATGCACGCCGGGGCGTAGCGCATCGAGCGGAGGCGGCTCGCGGTGGAGGATGCCGTCGAGCACGGTGTGCACGTCGCCCGCGAACGGCCGCTGTCCGGTGATCATCTCGAAGAGCACGACGCCGAGCGACCACAGGTCGACGCCCGGCCCCACGCGGCCGCTTCGGATCTGCTCGGGCGCCATGTAGGCCGGGCTGCCGATGCTGTCGGTCGGTCCGGTGATGCCGGCGTCGCGCTCGAGCTTGGCCACCCCGAAGTCGAGGATCTTCACCAGCCCGTCGGGACGCAGCATCAGGTTCGCCGGCTTGATGTCGCGGTGGAGAATGCTCTTGGCGTGCGCCTCGGCGAGGCCGTCGGCGACCTGGGCGGCGATCGTGAGCGCTCGCGGCGGCTCGATCGGGCGGCGGTCGAGCGCGGCGCGCAGCGTCTCGCCCTCGCAGAACGCGAGCGCCAGGAACAACCGTCCGCCGTCCGCCTCTCCGACGTCGTAGATCGCGCAGATGTTGGGGTGGTCGAGCGCCGAGGCGGCCCGCGCCTCGTCGGCGAAGCGGCGGCGGGCCACGGCGTCGGCGGCGAGCTGTGGCGCCAGCACCTTGAGCGCCACCGGCCGGCCGAGGCGTACGTCCTCGGCGTGGTAGACGACTCCCATGCCGCCCTCGCCGAGCTTGCCGACGATCCGATAGTGGGAGACGGTCTCGCCGATGTGCATGACGGTCGGCCTAGAGCGGCGCGGCAGCGGAGCGTGGTCGACACTCTGCGGGCTCGCTCCCGCGGCGGCCTCTTCTCCTCGTCACCGCTCGCGCCCTCCTCCCCGGGAGCGGGGAGGGCTCGCCGCTGGAGAGCCGGCCGACCGACGCGCGCCTACGACACGATCTCGCTGACCTGCACCTGGGGAGTGAGATCGGTGTAGTTCGGAACGTCCGCCATGATCTCCCCGGCGGCCGCGCCGAACGCCTGCTGGAACGAGT
Organism: Thermoanaerobaculia bacterium; assembly: GCA_035544635.1. Lineage (GTDB taxonomy): Bacteria > Acidobacteriota > Thermoanaerobaculia > Multivoradales > Multivoraceae > DATAFT01. The sequence continues at coordinate 5,212 of DATKDQ010000124.1, read as the reverse complement.
CGAGCGACTCGAAGTACAGGTGTCCGGCGGCGACGTAGGGCGCCGGCGCTCCGGGCGCTCCGCCGCCGAGCCCGCGATCGACCTCCCAGCGCACCAGCCCCCGCTCTCCCAGCTTGCTCTCCACCAGCGCCATGTGGCGCTTCACGTAGTAGTCGAGGTCGAAGCGGGAGCCGGACTGGTTCGGGTAGAAGACCGAGACTCGGATCATGGAGGCTCCTTCCAGCGTCGTTTTCGGACCGGGCGCGTTCGAGACGAAGGCTTAGGATATCCCAGCCGTGAGACCGTCAGCCGTGAGAACGTCGAGCAGCGTGCCCGCGAGCCGGCGGAAATGGGCTCGGACATGATCGAGAACGGGGCGGAGGCCAGCGCACGGCCGCCGCGCGTCGCGTCGCCCGTCGTTGTCCTCGTCCGCCCGCAGCTCGCCGAGAACATCGGCGCCGTCGCGCGCGCGATGCTCAACTTCGGCCTCGGCGACCTGCGGCTGGTCGCGCCGCGGGCCGGTTGGCCGCACGCCACTGCCTATCGCTCGGCCGCCGGAGCCGACGTCGTGCTGGATCGAGCGGTGGTGTTCGGCTCGACCGCGGCGGCGGTCGCCGACGTCTCTCTCCTCTACGCGGCGACGGCGCGCCTGCGCGACATGATCAAGCCGGTCTCCGCGCCGCGCGCGGCAGCGCTCGAGCTGCGCGAGGCGGCCGCGGCAGGCGCGCGTTGCGCGGTGCTGTTCGGTCCCGAGCGGACCGGCCTCGACAACGACGACGTGGTGCTCGCCGCGCGCCTTCTTCACATCCCGGCGAACCCCGACTTCTCCTCCCTCAATCTGGCGCAGGCGGTGCTCGTCCTGGCGTGGGAATGGTGGGCGCTGGGCGGCGAGGCGGCGGTGCGGCCCCATCGCGGCCCGCGTCCGACCGAGCGCCCGGCGACGCACCAGGAGCTGTCGGAGCTCCTCACCCGGCTCGAGGGAGAGCTCGAGCGGAAGGGCTTCTTCGAGGTGCCGGAGAAGCGCCCCTCGATGGAGCGCAACATCCGCAACGTCTTCACCCGGGCGGAGCTCACCCAGCAGGAGGTGCGCACCCTCCACGGCATCGTGACCGCGCTGCTGCGACGCGGCCGGGGCTCGCCGACCGACGGCGGAGGCGAGCCGTGAGGCCGGCGGTGCGGCGCCGCCGGCGAGTCGCCCTGGATCGGGCCGGCGGCCGCGGAACGATCGCGCCGATCGTGCCGCCGTCTCAGCGCCCCGGACGCGTGGGTCGCAGCAGGACCTGCCCGCGCCGGCCGACCAGCTCGACCCTCACCTTTCCCGCCTTCTCCAGGCCCGCCGGCGCGGAGAACGCGATCTCGTAGTGCCCTTCCAGGGCGCGTGCGAGCCGCTGCGTCATCTGCGCCGGTTGGCGGAAGGTCTTCTCGTAGGTGCCGCCGGTGTCCTGCGCGATCGTCTCGAGGCCGACCTCGAGCGAGTGGAAGTCGGCCTGCGTCACGTCGAGCACGAAGACGGTGACCCGGGCGCGCGCGAGCGCCTCGCGCGTCTCGTGGTACTCGGGGAGCATGTGCACGCCGTCCGCCGAGTAGCGGCCGAGCCCCCAGCCGGCGAACACCAGGATCTTCTCGCCGGGCAGGGGGAGGAGTGCCTCGGCGACGACGCGCAGCGCGCGCTCGGGGCTCGCCGCGCGCCGCGCCGCTTCGAAGTCGAGGTGCTTCGCCAGGGAGGGGAAGCGCCCCGGCTCGGCCTCGCGCTGCCGGCCGGTGCGGATACCGCGCCAGATGGCGCCCTCGACGAGCTCGGGGTCGCGCGTGAAGTCCTGCCGCAGCTTGAGGTGGGAGTCGAACGAGACCACCGCGATCTCGTCCTCCGGATGGATCGTGGCGAGCAGCTTTCGGATCTCGGGGAGGAGCCGCAGGTGGCCGGGGGCGCGGCTCGGGTGAAGATCGGCCTGGACGAAGACGACGATCAGGCGCCCCGCCGGCGGCACCGTCGCGCCGGAGCGGGCGAGCTCGGTGAGCTCCTCCGGCGAGAAGCGCTCGCTCGAGGGCGCGACCCAGTCGACCGACTCGACTCGCGCCGGCTCACCGCCGACCTGCACCGCGAAGTCCGCGGGGCCGAGATCCCGGATCGGGCGTCCCGCGGCGTCGAGGACCCGTACCGTGACGGTCGACAGGCGGACTTCGATCTCCTCCGTGAAGACCAGGCCGCGATCTTGGTCGGGCTCGATCGATGGGATGGACTCGGCACCGGCTTCGAACCGGAGCGCCGCTCCAGTGTCCGTTCCCGGCGCCAGTCGAGCGGTGGCCGGCGGCCTCCAGGCGGTCGTGGCCGCGAGCGTCGGGTCGCTCTCGAGCTGGTAGCGCACGGCGAGCCGCGCCGCCTCGGCTCCGGCGCGCGGCCTACGCCTCGCCTCGCGCCGGGCGCGCTCGACGTCGGGCCCGGGGACGAGCGCCTCGATCGAATCGACCGTGATCTCGGCCGCGCGCACGAGGTAGGTCTCGGCGTCGAGGTGGAGCCGCAGGTCGGGGCCGGTTTCCGGCGAGACGTCGATCGCCCAGCAGCGCCGAGCGGCTGATGCGCTCCGCCCTCGAGAGCCCGAGCCGCCCTGGCCCGCAGGTGTCGGCTCAGGATCGCCCGGCGGGGGCGACCCGCGCCCGCAGCCGATCGTGCCGGCGACGCTGGCCGCGAGCGGCGAGAGCGGCGAGAACAGCGAGTCTTCCTCGTCGAGCAGTAGCAGAGGCACCAGCGCCGCCGCGCGGCGATGTACGCCGAGCATTTCGGTGAGCGCCGTGCCCACCGACTCGACCGGACGGTAGGAGTCGCCACTCCCGTCGTAGAGAAAGGCGCCGGCCTCGTCCTGCCAGACCGCCCACACCGCGGGCGTCTCGACCACGTCCGGCGACCTCTCCCCGAGTCGCTCGAGCAGGTAGCTGCCCCGACCGGAGTGGTAACGGGTCTCGAAGTGGAACCGCGCCTCGGCGCCGCCCGCCGTCTCGACCACGATCTCTCCCGAGTCGGCGTACGAGGAGAGCGCGCGATAGGCGCGCCGCGCCTCCTCGAGGAGCGCGAACGCTCCCGGCTGGTCGGGAGGAGCGAACGCGAGCAGGATTAGGAAGGACAGTGGAGGCATGGCCTGCCCGGTCATCATGGCAGACCTCGCGCGTAGCGCGGCGTGGACCCAGACTGCCGTGCCACTACGAGCACATGACGGTCTGGCTGCCGCGGCTCCGCGCCGCCTTCGTCGGTGACCCGTCGCCGACTCGACGCGGTGGGGCGGTGAGAGGAACGTCGGCGTCGGCTCAGCTCGAAGGCGGGTACCCGAGCCGGCGCAGCGCGTCGCCGATCTCGTCGAGGATGGCGGGGTCGTCGATGGTCGCCGGCATCCGCCACTCCTCACCGTCGGCGATGCGACGCATGGTGCCGCGCAGCACCTTGCCCGAGCGCGTCTTCGGCAGCCGTTCGACCACGGCTGCGATCTTGAACGACGCCACCGGTCCGATGGCTTCGCGCACCGCCGCGATGCACTCGCGCGCGATCTCCTGGTGCGGCCGCTCCACGCCCGCCTTGAGCACCACGAGGCCGAGCGGCACCTGACCCTTGAGCGGGTCGGCCACGCCGATCACCGCGCACTCGGCGACATCCGGATGGGCCGCGAGCACCTCCTCCATGCCGCCGGTCGAGAGCCGGTGCCCGGCGACGTTGAGGATGTCGTCGGTGCGGCTCATGACGTAGAGGTAGCCCTCGTCGTCCAGAAAGCCGGCGTCCGCGGTCTTGTAGAACCCCGGAAACTCTTCGAGGTACGAGCTGGCGAAGCCGGCGTCGTCCTGCCACAGCGTGGGCAGGCATCCGGGCGGGAGCGGCAGCTTCACCACGATCGCGCCGCTGGTGCCGCGCGGCAGCTCGCGCGCCTTCTCGTCCACCACCCGCACGTCGTAGCCCGGCACCGGCTTGGTCGGCGAGCCGTGCTTCACCGGCAGCATGCCGAGCCCGGCGCAGTTGGCCGCCATCGGCCAGCCGCTTTCGGTCTGCCACCAGTGGTCGACGACCGGCACGCCGAGCAGCGATTCCGCCCAGCGCAGCGTGTCGGGATCGGCGCGCTCGCCGGCGAGGAAGAGCGTGCGGAAGCGGGCGAGATCGTAGCGGCGGAGGTGCTCGCCCCGCGGGTCCTCGCGCTTGATGGCGCGGAACGCGGTGGGGGCGGTGAAGAGGACCGAGACGTCGTGCTGCGCGATCACCCGCCAGAACGCGCCGGCATCGGGCGTGCCCACCGGCTTCCCTTCGTAGAGGATCGAGGTGCAGCCATGGAGGAGCGGCGCGTAGACGATGTAGGAGTGGCCCACCACCCAGCCCACGTCGGAGGCGGCCCAGAACACCTCGCCCGGCTCGACGCCGTAGACGTTCCGCATGCTCCAGGCCAGCGCCACCGCGTGGCCGCCGTGGTCGCGGACGACGCCCTTCGGCCGGCCGGTCGTTCCCGAGGTGTAGAGGATGTAGAGCGGATCGGTGGCGGCAACGGGCACGCAGTCGACGGGCGCAGCCGCGGCGATCCACTCCCGCCAGTCGAGGTCGCGGCCGGGTGTGAGCTGGGCGCGCACCAGGGCGGCCGGTGCGCTGGCGGCGGCGTGCAGCGGCAGCGGCGGAGCCGCGGCCGTTTCCTCGGCGCGGGTGAGCGGGAGAGCGGACGCTTTCTCCGCGGCGCGCGCGACCGTCGCGGGATCGGCGGAGGAGCGCTGCAGGATGACGCAACGCTCGGGCTTCCACGCTGCGAGCTCGATGGCGGCATCGAGCAGCGGCTTGTAGGCGATGACGCGTTGGCCCTCGATCCCGCACGACGCGCTGAGGATGACGCGCGGCCTGGCGTCGTCGATGCGCGTCGCGAGCTCACGCGGCGCGAAGCCGCCGAACACCACCGAGTGGATGGCGCCCAGCCGCGCGCACGCCAGCATGCCGATGACCGCCTCGGGCACCATCGGCATGTAGAGGATGACGCGGTCGCCCTGCTCGACGCCGAGCGCGCGCAGGGCGCCGGCGGCGCGCGCGACCTCGTCGCGCAGCTCGCGGTAGGTGTAGGCGCGCGTCTGCCCGGTGACCGGGCTGTCCCAGATCAGCGCCGCCTGGCCGCCGCGCCCGCCGTCGACGTGGCGGTCGAGCGCGTTCCAGCAGGTGCTCACTTCGCCGCCGACGAACCAGCGCCCGTTGGGACGCTCCGACAGGTCGAGCACCCGGTCCCAA
>DATKDQ010000123.1:0-6435 GCA_035544635.1 Thermoanaerobaculia bacterium | reverse complement strand
CATCTCGTCGCGCACGATCGCGGCAGCGTGATCGGCGATCACCTGATCGCGCAGCCGGGAGCCGCGTCGCGCGTCGCGCGCTACGTCCGCATGCAGCAGTCGGCGAGCCGGCCTCACGGCGAGCCTCCGCCGCACCAGCTCATGGGGAGCGCGGCGGGGACGGCCCTCTTTCGCAGCCGGCGCTTTCCGGCGCTGGTCTACCGCGGCCGGCTGGCGGCGCTGCCGATCCCGGGCGACGACGTCCGCCGCCTCGACTACGAGTTCAAGTACCGCGGCATCGCGGAGGCCGCGCCGCTGTCCTTCCGCACCGCCAACTTCGACCAGGAGCTGGTCGACCGCCGGGAGCGGCTGTTCGCGAGCATGACGATGCCGGTGCTCTTCCTGCAGGGACGCCTCGACCCCGGGCAGCACCCCGAGGAGTACTTCCGGGTGGAGCAGGCGGTTGCGGACGGAACGCTGCAGTTCATCGAAGCCGGGCACTTCCTCCATCTCGAGGCGCCGGGAGCGGTGAACGAGGCGATGCTCGCTTTCCTCGACGCCGTCGCCGTGGCGCCAACGAGCGAGACGGGCATCGATGCGAGCGACACCGAGCCGTCGGGTTCGCCGGAGGCCGGAAATGAACGATGATGAAGGCGCCGGGTTTGGCGGGGTGGGGAAGCGCGCGTACACTCTGCGGCATGAGCCGCGCGCCGTTCCGCCTCCAGCTCTTCGCGGTGCTCGCGCTCGCGGTCCTGGTCGCGGCCCCGTCCGCCGTCGCGCTGTGCGGTGTGCTCACCTGTCCGCAGCCAGCGCCCGCGGCCATGGGGTGCCATCCTGCACCGTCGGGCGCTGCCGGAGGGTCGGAGCTCGCGTCCGGCCGGGGCGCGGCCCTCTCTGACTGCTGTGCTCGAGACGCCGCGTTCGAGGCGGCGCTCGTCTTCACCCGGCCGATCGCGCCGGAGAGAACGCCGGGTGCGGGACTGGCTCTCGCACCGAGAGCAGTCAGCTCACCTCTGGTGTCGCTCCGCGTCGAAGCGGCGCTCCCGCCTGCTGTTCCGCTCTTCACGCTGCACCGATCGCTCCTGATCTGAGGCGCCGCCAGTCGGCTCCGTAGGCCCGCTCGCCCGCCGGCGGCGGCATGGCCGTGGCCCTCGGCGGCGTGCGGCGCAGCGCAGGATGGCGATGGCCTGATGAATCGATGGAGTGCTGGGGGACTTCGCTTCCGCCGCCGCGATCTCGACCCCAGGCCGACGGGACTCCCGGCGGTGAATGGCCGACGGCTTCTCGAGGAGTGATGCGATGACGAATGATCGAACCAAGACCGACCGGCGCCGCTTCCTCGGTGGAGGTGCGCTCGCGACCGGGGCTCTCCTGGGGCGCCGCGTGCTCTTCGGGCAGCCGCCGCCGCATCACGAGCATCACGAGAGCGCGCCGCAGCCGCCGGCCCCGGCTCCGGCCCCGGCGCCGGCCTCCGCCGGCGCGGTGTCCCGCGCGCCTCGCCGGCCGAGCTACGTCTCGGTCGAGACGCCCGAGGTGCCGCTCCTGCCGTGGCGCCTGGTCGGCGGCGTGAAGGAGTTCCACCTCTCCTGCGACGTGGTCGCGAGCCGGTTTTTGCCCTGGCGCGAGCCGTTCAACGTGTGGGGCTACACCGGCTCCATGCCCGGCCCCACGATCGAGGTGGTGGAGGGCGACCGCGTCCGCTTCGTGGTCCACAACCGACTGCCCGAGGCGACGTCGATGCACTGGCACGGCCTGGAGGTGCCGAACGAGATGGACGGCGTGCCCGGGCTCCACCAGGACCCGATCCCGCCAGGCGGCGTGTTCGTCTACGAGTTCACGCTGCACCAGCACGGCACCTTCTTCTACCACTCGCACATGCCGATGCAGGAGATGCTCGGCATGATCGGCTTCTTCGTCGTGCATCCGCGCGAGCCCTACGCCCCGCGCGTCCACCGCGACTTCGCGCTCCTGTTCCAGGGCTGGGCGATCCTGCCCAACAATCCCACCCCGAACACGCTGGCGATGGAGTTCAACTGGCTCACCATCAACGGCAAGGCAGGACCGGCGACCACACCGCTCCTGGTCAAGCAGGGCGAGCGGGTGCGCATGCGACTGGTGAACCTCGGCATGGACCACCACCCGATCCACATGCACGGTCATCAGTGGCAGGTGGTCGGCACCGAGGCCGGCCGCATCCCGCGCTCGGCGTGGGAGCCGGCGAACACGGTGCTGCTCGGGGTCGCCCAGTCGCGGGACGTCGAGTTCGAGGCGGAGCACCTGGGAGACTGGATGATCCACTGTCACCTGCCGCACCACATGATGAACCACATGGCGTCGATGGTCGGCCCGCTGTCGGATCCGGGCGGGGGAGTCGCGGCCGGTCGCAGCATGGAGCGCGGGATGGGGATGCTCCACGGTGGCCACGCGCTGGGCGAGGAGAACGGCCCCTCGCTGGGACGCTCGCTCGGCGCCGGCAACGCCGAGGAGGCGGTCGGTCATCTCGCCGGGCCCGCGCATCAGGGGCCACAGGAGCCGCCTCCGGGCGGCGATCCACACCAGGACCATGCTTCGCATGCCGCCGCGCGCGACGCGCGCGCGGTGCCCGGCTATCCCCAGGACCACTTCATGACCATGGACGAGCCGTTCGCCGATCGCCCCGAGTACTGGGGCCTGCGGCCCGGCTGGAGCGGCGGCATGATGGGCATGATGACGATGGTGCGCGTGCTGCCGCCCCACCTCTTCGACACCCTCGCCGAGCTCCGCGACCGCAAGCGGCGCGACCCGGATCTGAAGCTGCCCGCGCCGCCGCCCCGCTCGGCCTTCCTCGGCCGTGAGCCGAGGGTGATCGACGCATCGCCTTGGACCGGGCACGACGAGAAGGAGCCCTCATGATCACGAGGATCGACCGGTCGTGGCGGAGGACCGCTCTCCAGGCGTGCGCCGCGCTCGCGTTGACGGCGAGCTTCGGCCCGCGGTGTCTCGGCCAAGAGGCTCAGCACGACGCGCACGGCGGTGCTCGATCGCCGCGGCCATCGCGGCTTCCTGTCGAGGCGTTGGAGATGCCCGAGCTCCAGGGCGAGCCGCTGACGCTCGCGGAGCTCGAGCAGCTCACCCTCGAGCGCAATCCGGAGATCCATCAGACCGCGCTCCAGATCCGCGCGGCGGAGGGGCTCCGCCGCCAGGTCGGGCTCTACCCCAACCCGCGCGCCGGCTTCGCCATCGAGGAGGAGCCGCTTTCCTCGGGACGCGACGGCGGCAAGCAGGGAGGCTTTCTCGCGCAGACCATCGTGGTCGGCGGCAAGCGCCGGCTGAACCGCGAGATCTTCGGGCACGAAGTGGAGCGCACGCGCGCCGTGCACGAGCTGGCGCGCATCCGCGAGCTCAACCGGGTGAGGCTGCTCTACTACCGCACGGTGGCCGCGCAGCGCCTCGTCGTCCTGCACCAGCGCCTCGCCGCACTGGCGGGCGAGGCGGTCGAGATCACCGAGCAGCTCTGGAACACGGGCGCCGCCGACCTTCCCGATCGGCTGGCGATCGAGATCGAGGCCGAGACCGCGGAGCTCGCTGTCGGCGACGCGGCGAGCGAGCTGGCGAGCCTGTGGCAGGAGCTCCGGAGCGCGGTGGGAGACCCCGGACTCGAGCCGCGCCGGCTCGCCGACACCCTCGAGGACGAGCCTCCGGTGCTCGAGCAGCGCGCGGCGCTGGAGGCGATCCTGGCCGCGAGCCCCGAGATGCGGTTCGCCGACCTCGGCATCCGCCGCGCGGAGCTCGCCCTCGCGCGCGAGAAGGCGGAGCCGATCCCCGACCTCGAGCTCATGGCGGGCGTGCTCGACAACCGCGAGCCGGTCATGCCGGGGGGGCCGGCGATCGGGAACGAGATCTTCGGCGAGGTCGGGATCACGATCCCCCTATTCGATCGCAACCAGGGCAACATCGAGGCGGCGCGCGCCGAGCTCGATCGCTTCGAGGCCGAGGTGCGTCGCGCGCGCACCAAGATCGAGGCACGGTTCGCGCCCGTCTACCGCAGCTACGAGCGGGAGTCCGAGCGCGCGCGTCGGTACCGCGAGTCCATCCTGGCGCGGGCGCAGCAGGCGTACGAGCTGTACCTCGAGCGCTACGGTCAGATGGCCGCCGCCTACCCGCAGGTGCTGCTCTCGCAGCGCACGCTGTTCGAGGCGGAAGCCGGCTACGTCGAGACGCTGGGGAGGATGTGGGAATCGGTCGTGCTGCTTCAGGGGATGCTTCTGGTCGAGGAGCCTTCGCCGACGATCCTCGACGACGCGGTGCTGCGGAGGACGCCGATCGAGGTGGCGCAGTAGCGGCCGGCTGGTCTGGACAATCGGTCATGCTGGAGGGGAGAGGGCGATGAGCGACACGGCAAAGGACAACCTCCGAGGCGGCGGGCGGAGACCGTTCGGGGGTGACGAGGCTCCGGTCATCGATCCGGTTTGCGGCATGACGGTGAAGCCCTCGAGCCCGCACTGGCACGAGCACCAGGGGACACGGTACGGCTTCTGCTCGGCGGGGTGCCTGCGGAAGTTCAGCGCAGACCCGGAGCGCTACCTCTCGGGTGACCGAGCGGCGGAGACCACCGCCCCACCTGCGCCACCCCCCTCCGCGGTGTACACCTGTCCGATGCATCCGGAGGTGCGCCAGGAGGGCCCCGGGTCGTGCCCGAAGTGCGGCATGGCGCTCGAGCCCGAGACGGTGGCCGCGCCGGCGACCCGCGTCGAGTGGACCTGCCCGATGCACCCGGAGATCGTGCGCGACGCGCCGGGGTCCTGTCCGATCTGCGGCATGGCGCTCGAGCCGCGGACGGTAACGCTCGACCAGGAGGAGGAGAACCCGGAGCTGCGCGACATGACGCGCCGCTTCTGGGTGTCGCTGCCCCTCACCGCGCTGATCGTCGTTTCGGCGATGGGGCATCTGCTCCCGGGCCATCCGATGGCGGCGATCGCGCCCCCACGGTTCTGGATCTGGTTCGAGCTGGTGCTGGCGACGCCGGTCGTGCTCTGGGGCGGCTGGCCCTTCTTCGTGCGTGGCTGGTACTCGATCGTGCATCGCAGCCTCAACATGTTCACGCTGATCGCCCTCGGCGTCGGGGTGGCGTACGCCTACAGCGTGGTGGCGACGCTCTTGCCGTTCCTCTTCCCCGAGTCCTTCCGCGGCGAGTCGGGCGAGGTGGACGTCTACTTCGAGGCCGCGGCCGTGATCGTGACGCTGGTTCTCCTCGGCCAGGTGCTCGAGCTGCGCGCGCGCAGCCGGACGGGGGCCGCCATCCGCGCGCTGCTCGGCCTGGCGCCGAAGACCGCGCGCCGGCTGCGCGACGACGGCTCGGAGGCGGACGTGCCGCTGGCCGAAGTCGAGGTGGGCGACCGGCTGCGGGTGAGGCCGGGGGAGAAGGTGCCAGTCGACGGCGCTGTGCTCGACGGAAAGAGCGCGGTCGACGAGTCGATGATCACCGGCGAGCCCATGCCGGTGGAGAAGGCGAAGGGCGATCGCGTCATCGGCGCCACCGTGAACGGCACCGGCTCGCTGGTCATCGGCGCCGAGAAGGTCGGAGCCGACACCCTGCTCGCCCAGATCGTTCGCATGGTGGCCGAGGCGCAGCGCAGCCGGGCTCCGATCCAGAAGCTCGCCGACCTGGTCGCGGGCTGGTTCGTGCCGGCCGTGGTCCTCATCGCCGTGGTCACCTTCGTGGTGTGGGCGCTCCTGGGACCGCAGCCGGCGATGGCCTATGCCCTGATCAACTCGGTCGCCGTGCTGATCATCGCCTGCCCCTGCGCTCTGGGGCTGGCGACACCGATGTCGATCATGGTCGCCACCGGAAAGGGTGCCTCGGTGGGAGTCCTGTTCAAGAACGCCGAGGCGATCGAGGTGCTGCGCCAGGTCGACACGCTGGTGATGGACAAGACCGGCACGCTCACGCTGGGGAAGCCGCGCCTGGTGGACGTGGTCGCCGGCGCCGGTTACGAAGAACAGCGCCTGGTGCGCCTGGCGGCGAGCCTCGAGCGCTCGAGCGAGCATCCGCTGGCGGCAGCGATCGTCGAGGGGGCGCACGAGCGTGGGATCGAGCTCGCCGAGGCGGAGAGCTTCGAGTCGATCACGGGCAAGGGTGTTGCGGGTCGCGTCGACGGCTCGCGCGTCGCCCTGGGGAATCGCGCGCTGCTCGAGGATCTCGGCGCTGACGCGGGTGAGTTGGTGGAGCGCGCCGAGTCGATGCGAGCCGAAGGTCAGACCGTGATGTTCGTCGCCGTCGAGGGCCGCCCTGCGGGCCTGCTGGCGGTGGCCGATCCGATCAAGGAGACGACGCCCGAGGCCCTGGCCGAGCTCCATGGCGAGGGCCTGCGTCTGGTCATGCTCACCGGCGACAGCCGCACCACCGCCGAGGCGGTGGCGCGCCAGCTCGGCATCGACGAGGTGATCGCCGAGGTGCTGCCGGAGGAGAAGGTGGAG
>DATKDQ010000122.1:0-2917 GCA_035544635.1 Thermoanaerobaculia bacterium | reverse complement strand
CGCTACGCGCTCGGCAACGACGAGAACAGCCGCTGGATCTCGTTCTCGATCGCGAAGTCCGTGGTGTCGATGTTGATCGGCGCCGCCATCGCCGACGGCTACATCGGGAGCGTCGAGGAGCCGATCACCCGCTACCTGCCGGCGCTCGCGGGCGGGACCTACGACGACGTCGCGATCCGCGACGTGCTGCAGATGGCCTCGGGCGCGGCATGGAACGAGGACTACGCCGACCCCTCCTCCGACGTCGCCTCGACGCCGCCCGGCAACCTGGCTCTGCTGCGCTACATGTCGGCGCGCACGCGCGCGGCGGCGCCCGGCGAGACCTTCAACTACAACACCGGCGAGACCAACCTCGCCGGGGCGCTGCTGCGCGCCGCGATCGGCAACAACCTCTCCACCTACCTCGAGCACAAGATCTGGCAGCCGTTCGGCATGGAGTCGGACGCGACCTGGAGGCTGCACGAGCCGGGGGGCGGGGAGCTGGGCGGCTGCTGCATCAGCGCCACGCTGCGCGACTACGCTCGCATCGGGATCTTCGCCATGAACGGCGGAGTCCTCGAGGACGGGACGCGCGTCCTGCCCGAGGGGTGGATGGCGGAATCGACCGCGCCCAGCAGGGGCTCCGACGGTTACGGCTACCTGTGGTGGCTGCGCGACGGCGGTACCTACGCCGGCATCGGCATCTTCGGCCAGTTGCTGTGGATCGATCCCCGGTCGAAGATCGTGATCGTCACCCACAGCGCCTGGCCGACGGCGGTGGGCCGGGAGCTGAACCGGCACCGCTGGGCGCTGGTCGAGGCGCTCGCGGCCGCGGCCCGCGAGGAGTAGCCGGGTCTCCGCACGCTGGATCGAGAGCTTGGTGCGCGCCCGTCGCGAGCCTTGCTCGCAGGGCCGATCGCGAGGGCGGCCTCCTCGCGCTGGTCGCCGGTGTCACTGCTATCATCTCTCCCGGACGCCACGCTGAACCGTCGCCGCGAGCGCCCCGAAGCTCGGCTGACCGCTCGCTCGCGGGAGGAGGATTGGTCATGCTGTCGCCTCGTGCTCCCCACGGATCGCTCATCGCTCTTCTCGTCAGCGGCCTCGCGCTGTCCCTAGCGGCGGCGGTCGTGGCCGAGGACGGTATCCCGAGAACCCCCTCCGGCCGGCCCGATCTCTCCGGCACCTACGACGCGGCCACGCTGACCCCGCTCACCAGGCCGCGCGAGTATGGGGACAACCTGTATCTAACCAAGGAGGAGGCGGACAAGATCGCGGAGGCGGAGCGGCTGCGCAACGAGGAGCGCTCGCAGGTGAGCGATCCGAATCGCGAGGCGCCGCCCGAGGGAGGTGACGGCTCCGAGGGTGCGGCCGGCAACGTGGGCGGATACAACACGTTCTGGATCGATCGTGGCGCCGACGCCTTCAACGTCGACGGCAAGTTTCGGACCTCGATTCTGATCGATCCGAAGAACGGTCAGATGCCGCCGATGACGCCGGAGGCGCAGCGCGAGAGGGCGCGGCGATTCGGGGACCGTGGTCGCGGCAACGACGGGACGGCCTGGTGGATCGACCAGGAGGGCCCCGGGCCCTACGACAACATGGAGCAGCGCGGCACCGCCGAGCGCTGCCTCCTCGGCTTCACCGGCACAGCACCGACCTTCCCCAGCCTCTACAACAACTTCAAGCGCATCGTGCAGACCGACGACCACGTGGTGATCCTGCTCGAGATGGTGCACGACGCCCGCGTCGTCCGGATGAGCTCGGAGCACCCGCCGGCCGAGGTGAAGAAGTGGCTCGGCGACTCGATCGGCTGGTGGGAGGGCGATACGTTGGTGGTGGAGACCACCAACTTCCGCCGCGAGTCGGCGCCCGGACGCGGCGGCTCGGAGAGCGCGCGCGTCCTCGAACGCTTCACCCGGCTCGCGGACGGAAACGTGCTCTACCGCTTCACGGTGGAGGACCCGACCGTGTGGACGGCGCCCTGGACCGGCGAGTACGTGTGGCGCGCGAGTGACGACCGGGTCTTCGAGTATGCCTGCCACGAGGGCAACTACGCGCTGGGCAACATCATGCGCGGGGCCCGGCTTCTGGAAGAGGAAGCTCTGGCGGCAAAGGCCAGCTCGAGCCGCTGATAGGTTACTGTCACCACGCTCGGAGAGGCGCTCCCTCTAACCGTAGCGCTCTTCCGTGACGATCACCCGGCGCGGCGAGCTCCGGGTATCGGCGAAGCGCGCCACGTCCTCTCGAATCGCGACGCGCCCCTGGTCGCTCTCGAAGAAGCGCTCCCTCAGGTCCTCGATCGAGTCGAACCCGCACAGCGCGAACCCGTCCCAGTCGGGGCCGTGGAGACGATGGACCACGCTGAGCTGCGTGTAGTGCGACATGGCGACGTGGTGCTTTAGCGCGAGCGGGGCGTGAACGTCGCGCCAGTGGCGGTCGGCCTGGCCGTGGCTCAGGCCGGGATGACGCACCATTGGGAAGAGCCCGATCACGCCGGGGAGCTCGATGGCGGGAGCAACGGGTCCACCGGCGGCAGCCCTGGGTTTCATGATCCGCCGGCACACGACGTACGCGCCGACCCCGGCTGCCGCAAGCAACGTCTCCGCGTCGTCGGTGACCGCCGTCACCATCGCCCGGAACGGCAGGCCCGAGGCGTCCGCGCGGAGGACGACGAAGACGGTGCCTGCCAAGGCCCTCGCCACGATCCGCGCCTGCTCGACATCGTCGCCGACCGCGACCAGCTCGAGGGTGTTCATGGTGGCAGGTTACCCACTTACCCCGACCAGAAGCGGCCAGATCACCTGCCTGACAGGAGCCGGCGGATCATGGGCAGGTGGGCGCGCCCGAGGAAGAGCTCGTCGCCGACGAGATAGGCGGGGGCGGCGATGACTCCCGATTCGCGCAGACCGGTCAGGCAGCGGTCGTAGTCGTCTCGAAG
>DATKDQ010000121.1:0-15946 GCA_035544635.1 Thermoanaerobaculia bacterium | reverse complement strand
CGAGGGGGACGGGCTCCTGCCCGCCCTGGTCAACGACACCGAGCTGCGCGACCGCTTCGCCTCCACGCTCGACCACCTCGACGCCTCGACCGCCGAGCTCAACCAGTTGATCGAGGAGCTCGCGTCGAGCGACGGTCTGCTTTCCCGGCTGATGAAGGACGAGGCGCTCGCCGATGAGCTCCTCGCCGACGTGCGAGGCCTGCTGGACCAGCTCAACCGGGCCAGCGAGAAGCTCAACCGGGGCGAGGGCACGGTGTCCAGGCTGCTCAACGACCCGAGCGTCTACGAAGCGATCAGCGACATTCTGGTGGGTGTCAACGAGTCGAGGATGCTGCGCTGGCTGCTCCGCAACCGGCAGCGGGCGGGCGTTCGCCAACGATACGAAGAGGCGCAGAGCGAAGCAGGCGGCGAGCAGGAAACGGACCCACCGCGGCGCGAGTCGCCACCAGTACCCTAGCGTCCCACGGCGCCTCCGTCCTTTCGCGGCACTCTCCTGTCAATCGTCATGAAGATCAGCGTGATCGGCACGGGGTACGTCGGCCTGGTCACCGGCGCGTGCCTCGCCGACTTCGGCATGAACGTGGTGGGGGTCGACAAGGACGAATCGAAGATCCACGCCCTGCGCTCGGGCATCATCCCGATCTACGAACCCGGGCTCGAGAACCTGGTCAAGAAGAACGAGCTCGAGGGGCGGCTGTCCTTCTCGACCGACATCCCGGCAGCGATCCAGGCCTCCTCGGCGGTCTTCATCGCCGTCGGTACGCCGCAGTTGCCCGATGGCTCGACCGACCTCACCTTCATCCGTCAGGTGGCCCTTTCGATCGCGCAGAACCTCAACGGCTATAAGGTGATCGTGACCAAGAGCACGGTGCCGATCGGCACCGGACAGTTGATCTCGAGCATCCTGCGCGAAGGGGCGGGACGCGACGGCGAGTTCGCCATCGTCTCCAACCCGGAGTTCCTGCGCGAGGGATCGGCGATCGAGGATTTCCAGCGTCCCGACCGCGTGGTGATCAGCACCGCGGATCCGCAAGCGCTGCGCATCATGCTCGACATCTACTCGCCGCTGCGCAACGCCGGCGTGCCGTTCGTCTCGACCGACGTCGAGAGCGCCGAGCTCATCAAGTACGCCTCGAACAGCTTTCTGGCGACCAAGATCTCGTTCATCAACGAGATGGCGGAGCTGTGCGAGGTGCTGGGAGCCGACGTCGAGGTGGTGGCGAGGGGGATGGGCCTCGACGCCCGCATCGGCAATCAGTTCCTCCATCCGGGCCCCGGCTTCGGCGGCTCCTGCTTTCCCAAGGACAGCCGCGCGGTGGCCTCGATCGCGCGCGCCAACGGACGCCGCCTGCGCATCGTCGAGGCGATGCTGGAGGTGAACGACCACACCCAGCGCCGCATGCTGAGCAAGCTGGAGTCCGC
This sequence comes from Thermoanaerobaculia bacterium, assembly GCA_035544635.1. Lineage (GTDB taxonomy): Bacteria > Acidobacteriota > Thermoanaerobaculia > Multivoradales > Multivoraceae > DATAFT01. The sequence goes on along the minus strand of DATKDQ010000121.1, from coordinate 14,524 downwards.
GTTCGGCACGCTCGACGGCGCGACGGCGGCGGTGCTCGGCCTCTCCTTCAAGCCCGACACCGACGACATCCGGGAGTCGCCGGCCATCGCCATCGTGCGCGCGCTGATCCGCAGCGGATGCCGGGTGCGCGCCTACGACCCGGCGGCGATGGACGCCTGCCGGCCGCTCCTGCCCGAGGTCACCTTTTGCGCCAATCCCTACGAGGCAGCCACCGGCGCCGACGGCGTGGTGATCGTCACCGAATGGAACCAGTTCCGCAAGCTGCAATTCGACGCGTTGCGGCAGGTCCTGCGTCGGCCGCTGATGGTCGACCTGCGCAACCTCTACAAGCCCCAGGAAGTGGCGGACGCCGGGCTGCGCTACGTGTCGGTCGGCCGCGACACCGCGGAGCCGAGCGGCCGCTACCAGCCGGCGCGCGGCCGCGCCGAAGGCGAGGAGCCCGCGTCGTGACCACCTCGCTCGTCACCGGAGGCGCCGGTTTCCTCGGATCGCACCTGTGCGAGCGCCTGCTCCGCGAAGGGCACCGCGTGGTGTGCGTCGACAACCTGGTCACCGGACGAGTCGACAACATCGCGCACCTGGTCGGTGGCGCCGACTTCCTCTTCCTCCAGCACGACGTGAGCCTGCCGCTCGCGATCGAGGAGCCGATCGACAACGTACTCCACTTCGCGTCGCCCGCGAGCCCGATCGACTACCTCGAGCTGCCGATCCAGACGCTCAAGGTGGGATCGCTCGGCACCCACAACACGCTGGGGCTCGCGAAGCACCACCGCGCCGCCTACCTGCTGGCATCGACCTCGGAGGTGTACGGCGATCCGCAGATCCATCCGCAGCCCGAGAGCTACTGGGGCCACGTCAATCCGATCGGTCCGCGTGGCGTCTACGACGAGGCCAAGCGCTTCGCCGAAGCGATGGTGATGGCCTATCATCGGGTACACGCCCTCGATACTCGCATCGCGCGCATCTTCAACACCTACGGCCCGCGCATGCGCCCGCGCGACGGCCGCGTGGTGCCGGCCTTCATCCAGCAGTCGCTGCGCGGCGAGCCGCTCACGGTGTTCGGGAACGGCTCCCAGACCCGCTCCTTCTGCTACGTCGACGACCTGGTCGAAGGCTTCTGGCGCCTGCTCGGAAGCGGCGAGCACTACCCGGTGAACCTCGGCAACCCACGCGAGATGACGATCCTCGAATTCGCGGAGACCATCCGCGGCCTGGTCGGCTCGAGCTCGCCGATCGAGTACCGCGAGCTGCCCACGGACGATCCCAAGACCCGTCAGCCCGATATCCGCCGCGCTCGCGAGATCCTCGGCTGGGAGCCCAAGGTCGAGCTCGAGGAAGGCCTGCGTGCGACCATCGAGTACTTCCGCACGCTCGTTGCTGAAGGGCCCGCGCCGGATGGTTCGGCAGCGCGCGCCTGAATCGCGACCTCCCCACACGCCGACGCACCTCTCGACTCTCGAGAGCGGGATCGGTCACCGGCGATGCGGGCGGATACAATGGCCGCCATGACCGATTCCCGCAGGAACCTCGAGTTCGCCCTGGAGAAGTATCCGCAACGCACCCAGGTGGCGCCGATCGCAGAGCTCGTCATCGAGAGCGCGCGCCAGAACGCCAAACGTCCTGCCTGGATCAAGATTGCGGTCCCCGACGAGCTGGTCAAGGGACTCCGGGGCGGCAAGAGCGCCGGCGACCTGCTGCTTCTGGTCCAGATCCCGCGAGACGTGCTCGACCGTGCCGACAGCCGCATCGTGCTGCCGGGCGAGGTGAGGGAGTAATTTTGGCGCCGAGGACGGCGCGGCTCCTGCGTCCGGCGCTCTGAAGGACTGCTAGAGGGCAGCGTGTCGCGAACCGTCTCCTGCAGCCGCTGCCGCCGCGAGGCCGAAGCGCTGGCCAAGCGGCCGCCGCTGCCCAGCGCACTTGCCGACGAATTGCTCGCGAGGGTGTGCGCCGAGTGCTGGGCGGAATGGGAGAAGAACGAGGTCATGGTGATCAACGAGCTGCGCCTCAACTTCATGGATCCGCGCGCGGCCGAGGTGCTGCACCAGAAGATGCGGGAGTTCTTCGAGCTCGGCGCGGACGGCTCGAGCTGATCCACGCCGCCTCGCACCGGCTGCCACCGACCGCTCGCCGGCCGCCGCACGTTCCGTGATGCCGACGCTTCCTCGAGGTCTCGTCCTCCGCTTCGCTCTTTTCGCCGCTCTCCTGGCGGCGGCCTTCCTCGTGATCTCGAGCAAGACGGTGCGCGATCAGCTCGAGATCGAGACCCTCACCGCGACCCTCGAACGGGTGCGGGAGGAGCCGCTGGCCGCTCCGCTCTACATCGCCGCGACCGCGCTCCTGGCCGCAGCCGGGTTTCCAGCGAGCGTGCTGGTGCTCGCCGGCGGTGCCGTCTTCGGCGCGCTCTTCGGCGGTGTGCTCGCCTACCTGGGCACGCTCGCCGCCGCGCTCCTGAGCTTCGCGCTGGCGCGGACGTTGGCCCACGGTCTCGTTGTCCACCTGCTGGGGCCGCGGCTCGCTCCGCTCGACGCGCTGCTCGAGCAGCACGGCTTCTGGGCGTTGTTCCGGTTGCGCTACGTACCGGTCCCGTTCGCGCTCACCAACTACGGCGCGGCGCTCGCCGGGCTCCCGTTCGCGACCTACGCATGGTCGACCGCGGCCGCGCTGGTGCCGGTGACCTTCCTCTACACCTACTTCGCCGCCAGCCTGGTCGAGGTCGCGGCAGCCGAGCGCGCCGGCGTCCTGCGCAACCTCCTGCTCGCGGGCCTCGCCGTGCTGGCGCTGTCGTTCCTGCCGACGCGGATCAGCGCTTGGCGGCGTAGGAAGGCGCGGACGCGACCAGCAGCGCCCGCTCCACCTCCGGCCGATCGATGACAAGGGTCCGCCTCGGGCCCGCTCCGATCCGGGCCGGATCGAACTCATAGTCTCGAATCACGCGGCGAAAGACCTCCTTGAGGGCGCGCGCACCGAGGCGCGGCTGAAGCGACGCCTCTTCGGCAACGCGGCGCACTGCCGCCGGCGACATCGCGAGCTCGATGCCCTGGCTGGCGAAGTACTCGCACGCCTGGCGATAGCCGGAGTCGTGGTTCTCGAGGAAGATGCGGACCAGCTCGTCGGGACCGAGGTCCCTGAGCAGGACGACGGCGTCGAAGCGCGACAGGAACTGCGGGCTCATGCCGTAGTCGAAGAGGTCCTCGGGCCGCAGCCAGTCGCGCAACCGAAACGGCGTCTCCTGGTGCACGCGGCCATCGCGCACCACCGTCACGGGTTGCAGCGCGCCGCGATCGGTGCCGACCGTCACCCGATCGTAGACCGCGTCGTAGAGACCTTCGAACGCGCCGCCGGCCACGAAGAGCAGCCCGCTCGAGTCGATCTCGGCCGCGCCGCCGCCCGCCCAGTCGGGCAGCGTGAGCTGCACCGCCTCGTTCTCGATCAGCGTGAGCAGCGCCTCCTGGGCGCGGATGCCGGTCGTGTTCGGGCGCTCGCCGACCGTGCTGCGGATCTTGTCCACCTCGTCGACGAAGACGAGGCCGCGAGCGGCGCGATCGAGGAGCGTCTCGATCGGCGTCTCGTGACCCAGTTGTTGGCGGGCGCGTTCGAGCAGCCGCTGGATCAGCTTCTCGCCGGGACTGCCCTGCTCGGCGTCCTCGCCGAGGACGTTGGCGTGAATGCGGATGACGGTGGAGCGCGCGGCGAGCACGGGGTCGGAGCGGAGATACTCCTCGACGGCGCGCATCAGCGTCGTCTTGCCCGAGCCCGAGGAGCCGATGAGGAGGATGTTGCCGACGCGCAAGCCGGCGATCTTCTTCGCCAGCGCGACCGCCATCTCGCGCACCGCCTCCTCCTGACCGATGACGCGCGCCTCGAGCTGGCGCGCGATCTCGATCGGGGACGGGGCGCTGCTTGCCAACTGCTCGATTCTACAGGAGCGCCCACCAGCCGAGCGTCGATCCGCCGGCGGCGCCACCCGCGCGCGCCTCCGAGCGGCCGGACGTCTTCCAAACCGGCGCGGGGTTTGATTCAATAGGGACCGCTCCGGCCCGTCTGGGAGGGGGGTCGGGGGTAGTTCGCGAAGCTACCGGCGAACGGAACCGGTCGCCGCGCCCGCGAGCGGTGAACCTGCCAATGCGCGTGCGATCCTCCCACCTCCCGCTGCTGCTGCTGCTTGCCTTGGTGCCGGTAGCCGCCGGCGCCGGCGCGCAGTCGGCGGCGGATTCGCTGGCCCGCGCAGCCGAGCTCATCGACGCGGGGGAGCTCGCGGCGGCGGTTGCCATCCTCGACGCGCGTCTCGCGGCGGCCGAGGACGGGCAGGCGCTCCTCCTGCGGTCGACCGCCCGCTTCTTTGCCGGTGAGATGGAGCGTGGTGAAGCCGATCTGCGCCGCGCTCTCGAGCTGGAGCCGGCGCAGCGACAGGGTTGGCTGAACTTGGCCGCGCTCGAGATGGCCGGCGCCGATCACGAGGCGGCTTATCGGGCGTTCCTGCGCGCCGAGGCGCTCGATCCGGCGGCGCTCGACAACGACGTCAACCTCGGGGCGGTGCTCCTCTTCCTGGGACGGCTCGAGCAGGCGAGCGCCCGCTTCGAGCGCTATCTCGGCCGCCAGCGCGGCTCGGGGCAGGCCTTCTACCTGGTCGCGACCAACTACGCAGCAGCGGGGTACGCCGCGCTCGCGCTGCGACATCTCTCCGACGCGATCGGTCTGGACGAGAAGATGCGCCTCAACGCGCGCACCGATCCCAACTTCGCCCAGATCGCGTCGACGGCCGACTATCAGCGCCTGCTCGACACCGACCCGTTCGTGCTGGCGCCGGGGTCGTTCGAGGCCAGTCGTGCCTTCGCCGTGCCCTACTCGGACGCCGACACCCGCGTCGTCAACGCCGTGCTCGACGCTCTCGCAGTGCTGCGCGTCCCGTTCGATCGCCGGGTCGAGGTCACGCCGCAATGGGCGCTCTTGTGGTCGGACGTGCGCATCAAGATCCGTCGCGAGGGCCCGGAGCGCACAGTGGTGGCGGTGTCGGCGCCGCCGGCGTCGTTCACTCCACAGGCCTTCCAGGCGCGCGCCGAGGCGATCTTCCGCGAGGCCGAGGCCGCACTGCTGCGCTACCGCAGCCCGAGTGAGCGGCTGGGACTGCCACAGAACTGAGAGAGTCCAGTATCCATCCAGCCTCGGCCGCCGGCAGCCTCTACGGCTCCCGCGGAAAGCGCGGCTCGTCGGGAGCCGGCCGTCCGGGATCGCCGGGGAACCCGGGCGCCGAATCCCCCCGGCGGCGACGCGGATCGCGAACGTTCCGGGCGGAGTAGAAACGGGTGAGGTCGTCGACCTTGGCGAAGCGGTACTCGCGCTGCGGGCGGCGGCCATCGAGCCCCGGATCGGCCTTCCTGGGATAGCGCCACAGCTCGACGTCGGGCTCGGAGACGTCCCGGAGCTCCTCGTACTCGACCGACTCGGGCTCGCCGTAGAGGATGTGGATGGTCCCGCGATCGGTGCGCCGTCCGGCCACCGTCGCCTCGGTGAACTTCTTGTCGGCCTCGGCGGCGCGCGCCTCGTAGAGCTCCAGCGTGGGGTTGCCTTCCCTCGCCGGATCGGGATCCCGCTTCGACCAGAAAGCCTCGATGAACCGACGCGCCTCGTCGTCGCTCTGGAGGCGGAGGTAGCCGTCGATCTCCTCCTCGCTCGCCAGGCGTGCGATCGGCCCCTGGAGCCAGTTCGCGAGCTCGGCGGCGAGAAACGGTTGGAACAGCTCTTCAGGCGGGTAGCTCCTCTCGCGCCCGGCGCATGGCGCGCCGAGCCCGAGGAGAGCCAGCGACAACGCGGCAGCAGCGGACCGGCCGCGAGAGGAACGGCGCCGCGATGTCGGCGGGAGAAGGGACATGCTCCTCATCGTACGCTGCGGCCGTCCGCTCTTCATGTCTCTTTACCCCGGTAGCGCAGCGCGGCGATGTAACGGCAGCTCTGACCGGCGGTCTCTTCGATCTCGACGGCGAGCTCGTCCGCGGCCGTCGCCTCGAGCGTGGGCGCGAGGCGACGCCAGAAGTAGAGCGCGAGCTCTTCGATCGAGGTGTTGCGGATGGGGACTCTCCTGACGCCCGCCTCGGGCAGCCGGTAGACGCGAGGGCCGTAGCGCACCTCGACGACGCCGTCGTCCGTCGACACGCGGACCAGCGCCGAGCGCTCGGGCAGCAGCGTTTTCGAGTCGAGATCGGCGCACAACCGTCGCACCTCGGCCTTGACCGGGCCCACTTCCATCATCAGCCCGAGCTCGTCGATCGAGCCGCCCACGATCTCCAAACGCACTCGATAGTTGTGACCATGCAGCTCTTCGGCCCGGGTGGACGAGAAGACGGTGAAGTGCGCCGCCGAGAACTTGAAGTCCTCCTTTGCCAGGCGCAGCACGAACCGGGGCGGCATCACGATCCCTCACCCGACGCGCCGGTGCGCTCGAGCTGCGCCACCATCTCGAGGTGGCCGGTCTGCGGAAAGAGATCGAGGAGCGCGAGGCTCGTGACGGCATACCCGGCGGTGAGATCCCGCAGATCCCGCGCCAGCGTGGCGGGATGGCACGACGCATAGGTGAGCCGCGGCACGCGGGCGTCGAGGAGAGCGCGCCGCAGAGACTGCGGCAGCCCGGTACGCGGTGGATCGACCACGACCCGGTCGATGTCCGGCGGCGCCGAGCCGAAGAAGCTCTCGGCGGATCGCGTCAGCACCTCGACGTTCGCCAAGCCGTTGGCGCGCGCGTTGCGGACCGCGTAGCGCGCCGCGAGGCGGTCGGACTCGACCGCGATCACGCGGCGGTAGCGCCGCCCGAGCGGCAGCGTGAACAGGCCCACACCGGCGTAGAGATCGACCGCGAGTGAGCCGTCGTAGCGCCCGCAGACCTCCCGCTGCAGGTCCCCGGCGAGCCCGGCGTGCGCCTGGAAGAAGACGCGCGCGTCGAGCTCGTACGTCCACGGCCCGACGCGCCTGGTCACCGGCCCACGGGGGACGCCGGGGCCATGGCGGTCGGATTCGAGGGGGTCTTCGATCGGCGGCGCCACCGTGATCCGCCCGTCGTCGCCGCTCGCGAGATCGATCCGCCGCGGCGCCGACTCCGCGCCCAGTCGTTCCCGGAGGCCGATGACGGCGGCCTCGAGCTCGGGTTCGAGGATCGGGCACACGCGAATCGGCACCAGGGCGTGGCTGCCGCGTGCGAAGTACCCGACCAGCACGCCATCTCCAGCCGGCTCCGTGCGCACCTGCGCCCGCATCCGGTAGCCCCAGGCGCGTGCGCGCACCAGGCGCGGCTCGGGGAGCCGCTCGAGCCGCCCCAGCCGGCGGAGCGTCTCGAGCGCTGCGCGCGCCTTCCACACCGTCTGGAGCTCGTCGTCCAGATGCTGCAGGTCGCAGCCGCCGCAGCTCGCGAAATGAGGACAGGGAGGCTCGCGCCGTCCCGGCCCCGGCGAGAGGACCTCGAGGATGCGCGCGCGCCCGAAGTCCGGATGCCGCTCGACCACGCGCGCCCGCAGCCGGTCGCCGGGCGCGGCGAGCGGGATGAAGAGCGGCGCGCCGTCGACTCGCGCCAAGCCCTCGCCGCCCGCCACCAGCTTCTCGACCACCACCTCCACCACGTCGAGCCGGGCGAGCGTGCGCGCCACCGAGGCTGGCGTGCGCGATTCGACGGGCACGGCCCTCAGATCTCGCGGTAGAGCCAACGGCGCAGCGGAGTCAGGCGCTCCGCCACGTTGTTCCAGTTCGGGTCGACGCGCCACAGCGCGGCGGCGATCGACGACAGGAGGGAGTTGCCGTCCTGCGGCGTGAAGCAGAACCCGTAGATCTCGCGGCCGCGCCGCACCGCGAGCGTCGGCACCACGACCACCGTCTGCGACAGGATGCGCCCGTAGTAGCCGTGGTCGCGGCCGAAGCTGAAGATGAGGTTGGCGTCGCGCTTGTCGGTCATCGCGACGTGCGGGTTCGCCCGCAGCTTCTCCACCACCTCCTTGAGCGTGGTCTCGCGCGCGAGCGCGATGCGGAACCAGATCGAGTGCATGTACTGGGTGTTGACCTTGAGCGCGCTGGAAAACAGATCGAGGTCGGCGCCCAGGGTGTGGAACACGTGGCGAGCATCGCGGGCGTGATGAGTGCCGTACTCCGGGTCGTCGTGGCGGCCGACGTTGGGTGAGGGGATGAACTTGTCGACCTGGCTGATGTCGTTGGCGCGCCGGATGCACACGAAGGTGGCGCCGTCGAGATGATAGGCGTGGTCGTCGTCGGCGGCGAGCGTCTTGATCAGGGTGACGATGTTGTGCGTGTTGCACGACACGATCTGAATGAAGCGATCACCGACCGCGTCGAAGACTTCTTCGTTGATCCCGCGGGCGTAGGGCTTTCCGAAGTCGAACTCGCTTCCCTGCGCCAGGAATCCGAGCGGTCCGTTGGCGTCGGCGTAGAACATCTCCTTGTTCTGGTTGCCGGCGGGAGTGCAGTCGATAACCACCGAGGCGCGCGCGAGGGCCTCGGCGGAGTCGAAGCTCACCTCGTGCCCGAGCTCTTGGAAGTCGTCGCGCACGTTGTCGTCCACGGCGAGCTTGGCGCCGCGCGCCATCAGATGGTTGAGCTTCGCGCGGTCGGACAAGAGCGGGGTGCGCTTGTGGAACGTGACCTCGTCGACGCCCATGCGCGCGCCGAAGTCGGCGAACAGTCCGATCAGGGGCTCTCCGATGGTGCCGGTGCCCACGATGTGCACTACGGTCGACATACCTTCCTCACCTCTCCTCGGATGCAGGGAAAGATCGAGACTCTAGCCGTGCGGGTGGTCGGCGCCGGCGTGGCGCTTGCCTCCCCGCCAGGAGGGATCCCGATTCGCGAACTCGTCGAGCGCCGCCGGGACCTCGACCAGCGTCCGGGTCATGCGCGGATCACAGATCCCGCTCTCGCACTCGTAGGTGTAGACGTTCCAATCGCCCCGGCGCTCGAACGCGGCGAGCGTCTGGTGCTGGTCGCAATGGCCGCACCTGACCGACAGGTTGCGGATGTTGATCGGGGAGTGGCCGGAGACGTCGAGCGCGGGCTCGCCCGCCGCGGGCTCGTTCCCCGAGCGATCCTCAGAGCCGGGCACGCTCCACCGCCTGGCGGATCGCCGCCGAATCGGAGAGCCCGGGCCGGAGATACGCCACTTCCCCGGAACGATCGATCACCAGCACTGTCGGCAGGGCGTAGATCTCGGCCTCGGTCGCGATCTTGTCCTCGGTGTCGTACAGCACCGGATAGGAGTAAGGGTGCTCCGCAACGTACTTCTCCACCGTCTCCCGGGTCTCGCCCAGGCTCACCGCTAAAAACTGCACGCCCTGGCCGCGCATCTCGGTCCACAACGGATCCAGGATCCGCGCCTGCACCCGGCACGGGCCGCACCACGTCGCCCAGAAGTCGACCACGATCACCTGGCCCTCGAAGTCGGGCGGCCCGAGCACGCCGCCATCGACGGATGGCATGCGGAACTCGGTGAGGATCGGAGCGTAGTGCGCCGCCGCGCCCGCGCCCACGTCGGCCTGGGCCGAGCCCAGGGTCCAGCCCACGTAAGCGGCGAGGACGGCGAGGACGAGGCCCGCAGCCAGCGGCAGGGCAAGAGAGGATCGCCGGGCGGGCGGGATGGGCTCCGTCACCCGGCGAGTCTACGTCAAGGTCCAGCGAGTGGAAAGCTGGACCTCACGAGCAGCCGCTGGTCTCACCGCACTCGAGGCACTTGTAACAGCTCCCGTTGCGCACCATGATCGAGCCGCAGGCGTGGCAGCTCGGCGCGTCCTGAGAGTTGTGGAACGTGATCTTGAGCCCCTCGGCCGCCGCCCATTGGGACGCCGCCTCCGGGGCAGCCTCCACCGGCTCGCCCGCCGCTCGCCGCTCGGCCTCCACCGGGAGGTCGCGCAGGATCACCCCCACCTGGCGCTGCTCGTCGGTCGACAGGAACTTCGAGGCCAGCCAACGGAAGATGTAGTCGGTGATCGACTTGGCGATCGGGATCTCCGGGTTGGTGGTGAACCCGGCAGGCTCGAAGCGCGTGTGCGAGAACTTGTCCACCAGCGTGCGCAGCGGGACGCCGTACTGCAGCGCGATCGAGATCGCGGTCGCGAAGGCGTCGACCAGGCCCGACACCGTCGAGCCCTGCTTCGCCATGGTCAGGAAGATCTCGCCGGGCTGGCCGTTGTCGTAGAGGCCGACGGTGATGTAGCCCTCGTGGCCGTTGACCGAGAACTTGTGGGTGATCGCCTGGCGCTCGTCGGGTAGCTTGACCCGGCGCGCGGCCGCCGCCACCGGAGCCTGCGCCGCGGGGAGCGACCGCGTCTCGACCGCCGGCGCCTCCTCCCTACGGGTCGAAAGTGGCTGGCTGCGCTTGCAGCCGTCGCGGTAGATCGCCACCGCCTTGAGCCCCAGCCGCCAGCCTTCGAGGTAGGCGTCGGCGATGTCCTCGACGGTCGAGGTCTCCGGCATGTTGATCGTCTTCGAGATCGCGCCCGAGATGAACGGCTGGGTGGCGCCGAGCATCTTGAGGTGCCCGCGGTAGTGGATCGAGCGCGCGCCGTTGGCCGGGCGAAACGCGCAGTCGAACACCGGCAGGTGCTCGTCGGCGAGATCGTCGGCGCCCTCGATCGTCTCGTGCTCGTCGACGTACTCGACGATGCGCTGGATCTGCTCGCGCTCGTAGCCCAGGCGCTTCAACGCCAACGGCACCGTCTTGTTGACGATCTTGATGACGCCGCCGCCCACCAGCTTCTTGTACTTGACCAGCGCGATGTCGGGCTCGACGCCGGTGGTATCGCAGTCCATCATGAACGCGATGGTGCCGGTGGGGGCCAGGACGGAGATCTGGCTGTTGCGCAGCCCGTGCTCTTCGCCGCGCTCGACGACCTCGTCCCACGACGCCCGCGACGCCTGCAGCAGGTCGAGCGGCACGTGCGCGGGCTCGAGCGCCTTGGTGGCCTCGCGGTGCTTGCGCATGACGCGCAGCATCGGCTCGCGGTTCTCCTCGAAGGCCTCGAACGGACCCATCGCCTCCGCGATGCGCGCCGACTGGGCGTAGGCGGCGCCGGACATGAGCGCGGTGATCGCGCCGGCGTAGTCCCGGCCGGCGTCGGAGTCGTAGGGCAGGCCGCGCGCCATCAAGAGCGCGCCGAGATTGGCGTAGCCCAGCCCGAGTGGCCGGAATCGTCGCGAGTTCTCGGCGATCCTCGGCGTCGGGTACGAGGCGTTGCCGACGATGATCTCCATCGCCGTGATCATCACCTCGGAAGCGTGCTTGAAGCCGGCGACATCGAAGCCTCCCTCGGCGTCGTCGTAGAAGCGCATCAGGTTGAGCGACGCCAGATTGCACGCCGAGTCGTCGATAAACATGTACTCGCTGCACGGATTGGAGGCGCGGATGCGGTCGGTGTTCGCGCAGGTGTGCCAGTCGTTGATGGTAGTGTCGAACTGGATGCCCGGATCGCCGCACACCCAGGCCGCCTCCGCCATCATGCGCATCAAGTCCTTGGCCCGATAGGTCCCCATGACCCGGCCGTCGGTCACCGCGTGGGTGGTCCACTCCCGGTCCTCGACCACCGCCTCCATGAAATCGTCGCCCACGCGTACCGAATGATTGGCGTTCTGGTAGAAGATCGAGTCGTAAGCACCACCGGACACGTTGAAACCGCCCTCGTACCCCGCCTCGATCAGGGCCCAGGCCTTCTTCTCCTCGATCTCCTTGGACCGGATGAAGTCCACGATGTCGGGATGGCCGGCGTCGAGGATCACCATCTTGGCGGCACGTCGGGTCTTGCCGCCGCTCTTGATCACGCCGGCGAAGGCGTCGAAGCCCTTCATGAACGAGACCGGACCCGAGGCCGTACCGCCGCCCGCGAGATGTTCCTTCGACGACCGGATGGTCGAGAGATTCGAGCCCGTTCCCGAGCCGTACTTGAACAGCATGCCTTCGGTCTTCGCCAGCTCCAGGATCGACTGCATGGTGTCGTCGACCGAGTTGATGAAGCACGCCGAGCACTGCGGCTCGGGCTCGATCCCGACGTTGAACCACACCGGCGAGTTGAAGCAGGCCCGCTGGTGGAGCAGGATGTGCGTGAGCTCGGCGCGAAACGTCTCGCCGTCCTCCCGGGTCGCGAAGTAGCCGCCGCCGAGCCCCCACCCGGTGACGGTGTCGGCCACCCGCGAGATGAGCTGACGCACGCTCGACTCGCGGCTCGAGCTCCCGAGGTGGCCGCGGAAGTACTTGCTCGCCACCACGTTGGTCGCCGTCTGCGACCAGAAGTCGGGGACCTCGATGCCGCGCTGCTCGAACACCACCTCGCCACGCTCGCTCGCGATCAGTCCGTCGCGCCGCTCCCAGGAAACGGCGTCATAGGGATGGACTCCGGGCTCGGTGAACAGCCGCCGTACCCGGATTCCCGAGCGGGGGGCCGGCCCCCTGGCCTGCGTCCGGTCCGGGTCGGGCCTGGTCTGACCCCTGGGTGCGTGGGCGTTGGTGGGCTCGCGATCGCCGGTCGGGAATGTGGGGACAGTGGGTTCCGCCATACCCTCGAAGTCTCCCTTGGTTTTCACGTCGTCGGTCCCCGAAAAGCCTCTCCGCTTCTCGAGCCCGCGGCAATTTTTCGGATTGGCCCAGGGTACGCCAGGCGGCATGGGAAGTCAAGGCATTTCATACCAGATATTGGGGTTTTCTTCGCCTCGACCCCTACCCCTAGTGAGGGTAGCAGTCGCGCCGGAACGCTCGCCGCTGAGCGTGCCGGGCCCTGAGGCGGCGCCTCCGCCACCGCCGTCGAGGCTCTCACCCCGGTCCCCGCGACCGCCGGGATGGTCCCCGCTCGAGTGACCTTCCTCGCGGCCGCCGAGCCGGCGCGGGAGGGCCGCCCGCGGGCGGGTCGCGTCGAACCGGAAGGTATACTCGACCGCCCATGAATCAGAAGACCCGGACGCAAGTGGCAGCTTCGCAGCAGGTTGCGCCCGCCCCCGATCCGCCCTTCCATCGCCCCGATCCCGAGGCGCCGCTCGAGTACGACCGGACCCTGGGCGACCCCGGTTCCTACCCGTTCACGCGTGGGCTGTACCAGGAGGGCTACCGCAGGCGGGTCTGGACCATGCGCCAGTACGCCGGCTACTCCAGCGCGGCCGAGTCGAACCGGCGCTACCGCTACCTGCTCGAGCAGGGGACGACCGGGCTCTCGGTGGCGTTCGACCTGCCGACCCAGATCGGCTACGACTCCGACGCGCCGGCGGCGCGCGGCGAGGTGGGGCGGGTCGGGGTGGCCATCGACACCCTCCACGACATGCGCCGGCTGTTTGCCGACATCCCGCTCGACCAGGTCACCACCTCGATGACCATCAACTCGACGGCGCCGATCCTGCTCGCGCTCTACCTGGTGGTCGCCGAGGAGCAGGGTGTGGCGTGGTCCAAGGTCGGCGGCACCATCCAGAACGACATCCTCAAGGAGTACGCGGCACGCGGGACCTACATCTACCCGCCGGGCCCGTCGCTGAAGCTGGTCACCGACGTGGTCGCGTTCTGCGCCGTCGAAGTGCCGAAGTGGAACCCGATCTCGATCTCCGGGTACCACATCCGGGAGGCGGGCTCGACCGCGGTACAGGAGGTCGCCTTCACGCTGGCCAACGGTCTGTGCTACGTCGAGGCGGCGCTCGCGCGCGGGTTGAGGATCGACGACTTCGCGCCGCGTCTCTCCTTCTTCTTCAACGCGCACAACGACTTCCTGGAGGAGGTCGCGAAGTTCCGGGCGGCGAGGCGGCTGTGGGCGGAGCTGGTCGCGGAGCGGTTCGCGCCGGAGGATCCGAGGTCGCTGTGGCTGCGTTTCCATACCCAGACCGGTGGCTCCACGCTCACCGCCCAACAGCCCGACAACAACGTGGTGCGCGTGGCCATCCAGGCGCTGGCGGCGGTGTGCGGCGGGACGCAGTCGCTCCACACCAACGGGCGCGACGAGGCCCTGGGGCTCCCGACCGAGGAATCGGCGCTGCTCGCGCTGCGCACCCAGCAGATCGTGTCGCACGAGAGCGGGATCACGAAGTACGCCGACCCGCTGGGCGGCTCCTGGGCGCTGGAGGCTCTGACCGAGCGGATCGTGCGCGAGGCCCGCGCCTACATCGAGCGCATCGACGAGATGGGAGGCGCCCAGGCGGCGATCGAACGGGGATTCCAGCAGCATGAGATCGCCGAGGCGGCCTACGCGACACAGCGGGCGATCGAGCAGGGCGAGCAGGTGATCGTCGGCGTCAACCGCTACCCGGCGCGCACCGAGGTGCCGCCGGAGATCCTGTCGATCGACCCGGGCGCCGAGGCGGAGCAGGTCGAGCGGCTGCGCGCGGTGCGCGCCGGGCGCGACGCGGGCAGGGCGGCGGCGACGCTCGCAGCGCTCGACCGCGACGCGGTCGAGGACAAGAACCTGATGCCCGCCATCCTCGACTGCGTGCGCACCGAGGTCTCGCTCGGGGAGATCTCGAACGCGCTGCGCGCGATCTACGGCGAGCACCGGGACCAGGTGGGGTAGCGCCCGC
>DATKDQ010000120.1:0-14277 GCA_035544635.1 Thermoanaerobaculia bacterium | reverse complement strand
GTTGGCGAAGAAGGTCTCGGCGCTGTAGAAGGGCAGCGGGTTGGCGGGATCGACCACGATGTCCTCGCCCAGGCGGACGCCGTAGCTCTCGAGCCACGGCCCGAAGCCGGTGCGCTCGAGGCCGGCGGCGGAGACGATGGGGTCGAGCAGGAGCAGCACCCGCCCGCCGTCGAGCAGGTAGCGGGTGAGGGTCTCGAGCTCCGGCTCGAGGAAGCCCACCTGCGGCCCCGCGACCACCACCAGATCGGTGCCGGCGGGCACCCGGTCCTGCCCCAGCGAGTGCCAGGTCTCGACCTCGAAGTTGTCCCGGCCGAGCAGGTCCTGAGCCGAAGAGAATCCGCGGGGCGAGACGTCGTCGGGCGCCGACTCGCCGTGCCCGGCGGTGAACAGGATCCTGGGCCTGCGCTGCTCCACCAGCTCCAGGATCGCTCCGGTGAAGAGCTGCTCGCCGAGAAACTCGCGGATCTGCGGCCCGCGGCCGACCTGCATCCCCGAGTAGTCGTACTCGGCGAGGTCTGCCTCCTCGATCACCCGGCGCTCGCCTTCGCTCGATCGGAGCACCACGCTGTTGAGGCTCCTCATCTGGTTCTCCTCGAGCAGGCGGCGCGCCTCGGCGGGGTTGCGGTCGGGATCGAGCACGCGCACCGAGATCCGGCTCGACGCGGCCTGGTAGCGGGAGAGGAGCTCGGTCACCGGCACGTAGAGCTGCGAGGCCGGGGTCATGAACACGATCACCTCGACGTCCTGGTCGAGGTCGGCGACCACGGCGCTGCTCTTCTCGGACAGCGAGTAGAGCTGCCCCGAGGTCCAGTCGAAGCGCTTCCAGTACTTCCAGCCGAAGTAGTTGACGATCAGCACCAGTGCCGCCACCAGGAGAACGCCCGCACCCAGCGAGGTCCCCGCCAAGAGCTGCCGTCGCATCGCCGTGCTCTCCCGCATCGCTCCTACCTCCACTTGTTGGCGTGGAGCGTCCGGCTGGTGAGGAAGAGGAGGAACGCCGTCGCCGACGCGTAGTAGACCAGCCTACGGGTGTCGACGATGCCCTTCGAGAAGTCCTCCATGTGCTGGATCAGGTTGAGGTAGCCGAGGACCTGCCGCGCGCCCTCGTCGTTGACCAGGAACTCGAGCAGGCCGAGGATGAAGAGCGCGAACACCAGCGCGAACCCCACCAGCGCGGCGACGATCTGGTTGCGGCTGATGCCCGAGGCGAAAAGCCCGGCAGCGAGGAAGAGCGAGCCGATGCCGAGCACGCCGAGGTAGGCGGAGGCTAGCGGCCCCCAGTCGAGCTCGCTGTAGCTCGCGACGATCACCGCGTAGAGCACGGTGGGCGCCCACAGCACGAGGTAGAACGCCAGCGCGGCCAGGTACTTGCCGAGCACCACCTGGGTCTCGGTCACCGGCGCGGTCATCAGGATCTCGAGGCTCCCCGAGCGCCGCTCCTCGGAGAGGAGCCGCATCGGCAGGATCGGGCCGACGAACCCCAGCGCCAGCCAGAACAGGATCGTTCCGCCGAAGAAGAACTCCATCGGGGCGCCCACCGCCGAGGGAGCGTCGTTGAGGTAGCCGATCAGCGTCGCGAACGTGATGCCGTTCACGAACAGGAAGCTGGCGAGCACGGCATAGGCGAGCGGCGAGAAGAAGTAGGCGCGCAGCTCGCGGCCGAAGATGACCAGGATGCCCCTCATCGCGCCGCTCCGTTCGCGCTCGCCGCGATCCCGGCTCCGCTCCCGTCCGAAGCGGCGGCGTTTGGCGCGGCGCCGCCGTCCTCTTCCCCCTCGCGGGTGGTCAGGCGCACGAAGATGTCTTCGAGCGAGGCCTTGGCCTGAGCCAGCTCGAGCAGCACCCAGCCACGCTCGACGGCGAGCCGGAAGATCGTCTCCCTGGGATCGCGCCCGTGGGCGCACTCGAGCGAGAAGCGCACGGGACCGTTCGGTGCGCCGTCCGCCGCGACTCCGTCGACGCCCTCGACCGCGCGCAGCAGCTCGGCGGCGTCCGGCGGCGCCTCCTTGATCGTCACCGTCACCGCGGTGCGGCCCAGCCACTGCTGACGGAGGCCCTCGGGCGTCCCCTGCGCGATGATCCGCCCGCGGTCGATGATGACCACGCGCTGGCAGAGCAGCTCCACCTCGGGGAGGATGTGGGTCGACAGGAGCAGCGTGCGCTCGAGCCCGAGCTCGCGGATGAGCTCGCGGATGGCGATGATCTGCTTGGGATCGAGCCCGACCGTCGGCTCGTCGAGGATGAGCACCGCCGGGTCGTGGAGGATCGCGGTGGCGAGCCCGACCCGCTGCCGGTAGCCCTTCGAGAGCGTGCCGATGATCTGGTGGCGCACGTCGGCGAGGAGGCAGCGCTCGATCGACCTCTCGATCGCGTCGGCCGCCGCCTTGCCGGAAAGCCCCTCGAGGCGGGCGCGGTAGGCGAGGTACTCGCGCACCCTCATCTCGGTGTAGAGCGCGACGTTCTCGGGGAGATAGCCGATCTGGCGCCGGGCCTCGACCGACCGCTCCTCGAGGTCGATGCCGGCGATCGACACCCGGCCGGCGCTGGGCGGCAGAAAGCCCGTGATCATGCGGATCGTCGTCGTCTTGCCGGCGCCGTTCGGCCCCAGCATCCCGAGGATCTCGCCCGAGCCGATCGAGAACGACACGTCCTCGACGGCGGTGAAGTCTCCGTAGCGGCGGGTCAGTCCGTGCACCTCGATCATGCGTCCCTCGATGCGTTCCCGGGTCGCGTCACGATGACGCTGCGCCCGCGGCCACTGCCGGGTCGGTCACGGCGTCGGCCCATTCCGGCTCCTGCTCGCGCCGGCGGTCGGCTGCGCCGATCGCGCACAGGACGGCCGGCGCGAGCTCGACGATCGAGCGCAGCCCGGCGAAGCGATGCGCGAGTGGGCCGAGCGCCACCAGCGGCACCGGGTTGCGGGTATGGCGTCCGTGCTCGGGCTCCTCGACGTTGCCGTGATCGCTGCACAAGACGAGGGTGAGCCGCTCGGAAGCGCCGTCCAGCACTCCGGCGAGGAAGGCGTCGACCCGGCCGATCGCCTCCACCACCGAGATCGGTACGCGGCCGTGCCCGGCAAGATCGGTGAGAAACGTCTCGTAGAGCGTGAGGTCGTGGGCGGCGGCGATCGCGGCGAGGTGACGGCCGGCGATCTCTGCCGGAACCGGCGGGACATGACTCCCCACGGCGCGGCGAAAGAAGTCGCGCTGGAAGTCCCAGGTCACGGCCTGGTCGCGCGCGAGCTCGGCCTCGGAGCGCAGGGGCACGCCCGCGGAGCGCGCCAGGTGGACCGTAACCGACGCGCGGCGCCGGCCGGCCTCGACGTCGCGCAGGTACGACGGCGCGAAGGCGTTCGCCAGCGCCACCGTGCGACCTTCCCTGCGCGCCCTTGCCAGGAGGCCCTCGCGCTCGATGATCGACTTGAGCCGCGGCCCCGGGAACGCCGGGACGTGGCGGCCGACCGCCTGCGCAGCGTTGACGCCGGTGAACAGAGCGGTCTGCCCGGTTGCGCTCTGAGGGAGGCCTTCGATCGCCAGCGTGGCGTCCGCCTCGCAGACGCTCCGGCCGGGCTCGGACCGCGCGCAGCCGGCGACGAGAGGGCCGTTGACGAGCCGGCGGAAGCCCTCGAGAGGAAGGTCGGCGAAGGGGTTGCCCGTGGCAGGTGGACCCAGGCCCACCCCGTCGATGAACAGGATGAGGACCGGACCGTCCGCCGCGTGACGGTCGGCGAGGCGAAAGGTAGAGCTCTCCATGAACGTCCCGGCGGCGCGTCCCCGCCTCCGCCGGACGGGCAGATTGTATCGAGTCGGGTTCCAGAGCCGGTGCTATCCTGACCGGATGGGACCCCAGCCCGAAGCCAAGAAGGGCATCAAGAGCGCCTACGAGCGCGCGCTCGAGCGCATGGAGAGCCAGGGGATCGACCGACCCCGCGAGGAGGCCTTCCCGCCCGACGTCCTGGCCGCCATGAGCGAGGCGCGCAACAGGGCCGAGGCCAAGCTCGCCGAGCTCGAGATCCTCCACCAGGGAAGGCTGCGCAAGACCCGCGATCCGGTGGAGTTCGCCACCGCGGAGAAGGAGTTCCAGGCCGAGCGCCGGCGCATCGAGGAGCGCCGGGACCGCGAGATCGCTGCGCTCCGGAGGGGGTGATGAGTATCACCCCCTCCGCTCGCATCCCTTTCGCGCCGAGGACGGCGCTGCTCGCTACGCTCGCGACCCACGACCGGGATGAGTACCACTTCTCCGCTCGCACGCCCCGTGACCGGGATGAGTACCACCCTCTCCGCTCGCCTACTTGCTACGGGGTCGTGGGTCTCGTCACGCCGTCGTGAACCCCCCACCGTCGCCAACCGGAACGGTCGACTCGACGGTCCGACTCGACAAGTGGCTCCAGGTGGCGCGGGCCTTCAAGACCCGCACCCAGGCGACCCGCGCCTGCACGCTCGGGCGCGTCCTGGTCAACGGCGAGCGCGCGAAGCCGCATCGTCATCTGCACCTCGACGACAAGGTCGAGATCGACCTCGGCGACTGGCAGCGCATCCTGGTCGTTCGAGAGCTCCGCGATCGCCCGGTGGCGAAGGCCGAGGCCGCGACGCTCTACCAGGACCTGAGCGGTCCCCGCCCGAAGCTCGACGCCATCGATCGCGCTCTGCGCGGTCCCGCGGTGCGCCGCGAGAAGGGAGCCGGCCGGCCCACCAAGCAGGAGCGGCGGGCGATGGAGAAGTTCCGGAAGGATGAAGGGTAGCCGCTCTCGCTCCGAGGCTCTCGAGATCGCGCTCACTCGCCCCCGAGAATCCCGCCCTCGGTCATCCCCCTGGGATCGAGGATCGCATCGAGCTCGTCAGGAGGCAGTACCCGGTTCGCGACGGCAACCTCGCGCACGGACCTGCCGGTCTCGTACGCCTCCTTCGCCAGCGCCGCGGCGGCGTCGTAGCCGATCTTCGGCACCAGCGCGGTCACCATCGCGAGCGAGCGCTCGACGAGCTCGCGCATCCGCTCCTCGTCGGCGCGGATGCCGGCGACGCAGTCGGAGTCGAGCATCGCCGCGGCACGCGCCAGGATCTCGATCGACTGCAGCAGATCGTAGGCCAGCACCGGCATCATGGTGTTGAGCTCGAAGACTCCGCCGACGCCCCCCATCCCCGCGATCGAGATCGTGGCGTCGTTGCCGATCACCTGGGCCGCGACCTGGAGCACCGACTCCGGGATGACCGGATTCACCTTGCCCGGCATGATCGAGCTCCCCGGCTGAAGCGACGGCAGCACGATCTCGCCCAGGCCGCAGCGCGGGCCGGAGGCCATCCAGCGCAGGTCGTTCGCGATCTTGGTGAGCGACACCGCGACCGTCTTGAGCGCCCCCGACACCTCGACCGCGGCGTCCCGCGCCGCCAGCGCCTCGAAGCGGTTGGGCGCCGGCACGAAGGGGTGACCGGTCACCCTCGCCAGCCGCTCGATCACGCGGTCCGCGAAGCCGTGCGGGGCATTCAACCCGGTGCCCACCGCGGTGCCGCCGAGCGCGAGCTCCGCCAGGCGAGGCTTCACCGCCTCGAGCCGCGCCAGCCCGTTCTCCGCCTGCCGGGCCCACCCCGAGACCTCCTGCCCGATCCGGATCGGCACCGCGTCCTGGAGATGGGTACGCCCGATCTTGACGACGTGATCCAGCTCCCGCGCCTTGGCCGCGAGCGTCGACGCCAGCCCCGCGAGCGCGGGCTCGAGCTCCTCCGCCACCGCGCCGTACGCCGCGACGTGGAGCGCGGTCGGGACGACGTCGTTCGACGACTGCGACGCGTTGACGTGGTCGTTGGGATGGACCGGGCGCTTCGCCCCGATCTCGCCGCCCAGCCGCTCGATCGCCAGGTTCGCGATCACCTCGTTCATGTTCATGTTGGTCGACGTTCCTGAGCCGGTCTGGAACACGTCGAGCGGGAACTGGTCGAGGTGGCGGCCCTCGACGATCTCGCCCGCCACCGCGCCGATCGCGCCGGCGATCTCGCCAGGGATCCGCCCCAGCTCCAGGTTCACCGCCGTCGCCTCGCGCTTGATCAGCGCGAGCGCGCGCAGGAACCGCGGCGGAAGCACCAGCCCGCTGACCCGGAAGTTGCGCCGCGCGCGCTCGGTCGAGGCCCCCCACCAGGCGCCCGCCGGCACCTCGATCTCTCCGAGGCTGTCGGTCTCGATGCGCGCCGGAGGAGGCATGACTCCGCCAATGATCGCAGATCGGCAGGGCAGAGCCGCGGCGGCCAAACCGAGCCCCGCTGCAGCATCGGCAGGTCGCCGCGAACGGACCTGTGATTTGAACGGTTGTTCAAATCTGTGCCCGAATCACGGAGGATCGAGGAGCCCCTACCCCTTGCGCGCGCCGGTCCCTCGTAGGGGCCACGCCGCTCCGCCCGCCCGCCGCGGCTCCACCTACACGCAAAGAAGGCTCCCGACCCACGAGGGCCGCCAACGAGCGACGACCGCCAACGCGAGACCAACGCCAGCGAGGGACTACCGCGCCGGCACCGCGCGGTCCGACTCCTCAGCGGCTTCGGCAGCGTCGGCGCGTGCGAACAACGACTGGAGCGAGCCCACGCTGAACGCGGCGGCGCGCTGCGACGCGATGCCCTCCACCGCGGCGGTGGCTCCCGAGAGCGTCGTGATGCACGGGATGTCGAGCCGCAGCGCGGTGGTGCGGATGTGCGCGTCGTCCTCGAAGGACGCGCGCCCCATGGGCGTGTTGACGATGAGATGGATGTCGCCGTTGATGAGGTGATCGCCCACGTGCGGCCGGGCCTGGTGGATCTTGTTCACCGTGCGCACGGTGAGCCCGCGCTCCTCGAGGAACCTCGCGGTGCCCTCGGTGGCGAGCAGATCGAATCCCAGCTCGGCGAGCCGGCGTGCCACCGGGAGCAGGCCCGGCTTGTCGCGATCGTGCACCGAGAGGAACGCGGCGCCCTCGTTCGGCAGGCGGACACCCGCTCCGAGCAGCGCCTTGGCGAAGGCGGCCCCGAAGTCCGGGCTCCAGCCCATGACCTCGCCGGTCGACTTCATCTCCGGGCCCAGCACCGGATCGACGCCGGGGAAGCGGTTGAACGGGAAGACCGGAGCCTTGACGAAGACCGCCGGCACCGCCGGCTCCTCGGTGAAGCCGATCTCTTCGAGCGTCTTGCCGGCCATGAGCTGGGACGCCAGCGCCACGATCGGCACGCCGACCGCCTTGGCGATGAACGGCACCGTGCGCGACGCGCGCGGGTTCACCTCGAGCACGTAGACCTCGCCGCGGTGGACGGCGAACTGCACATTCATGAGCCCCACCACGCCGAGGCGCAGCGCGAGCTTGCGGGCGATCTCACGCATGGTCTCGAGGTTGGCCGCCGACACGCTGTAGGGCGGCAGCACGGCGGCCGAGTCGCCGGAGTGGATGCCGGCCTCCTCGATGTGCTGGAGGATCCCGCACACCACGGCGCGTCGCCCGTCGCACAGCAGATCGAGATCGACCTCGACCGCGTCCTCGAGGAAGCGATCGAGCAGCACCGGATGCCCCGGAGAGACCTCGGCCGCCTCGCTCATGTAGCGCACCAGCGTGGAGTCGTCGTGGCAGATCACCATCGCGCGGCCGCCGAGCACGTAGCTCGGCCGGACCATCACCGGATAGCCGATCGCCTCGGCCGCGGCGCGCGCCTCGACGAGCGAGGTGGCCGAGCCGTGCTCGGGCTGGCGGATGCCCTCCTCGCGCAGCAGCGCGCCGAAACGCCGGCGATCCTCGGCTAGGTCGATGGCGTCGGGCGAGGTGCCCAGGATCCGCACGCCGGCGGCCTCCAGACCGCGCGCCAGCTTCAGCGGGGTCTGCCCGCCGAGCTGCACGATGACGCCCAGCGGCTGCTCGCGCTCCACCACACCGAGCACGTGCTCGAGCGTGAGCGGCTCGAAGTACAGCCGGTCGGAGGTGTCGTAGTCGGTCGACACCGTCTCCGGGTTGCAGTTGACCATGATGGTCTCGTAGCCGAGCTTCGACAGCGCGAACGCGGCGTGCACACAGCAGTAGTCGAACTCGATGCCCTGACCGATGCGGTTGGGGCCGGAGCCGAGGATGAGGATCTTCGGTCGGTCCGTCGGCGCGCTCTCGTCGTCCCGGGCGTAGGTCGAGTACATGTAGGGCGTCAGCGCGGGGAACTCCGCGGCGCAGGTGTCGACCCGCTTGAACACCGAAACGATGCCGTGCTCCTTGCGGCGCTCGACCACCTGGTCGGAGTTGCAGTGCAGGAGGGCGGCCAGCCGCTCGTCGGTGACGCCGCCGCGCTTGGCGCGGCGCAGGAGCGCTCCCGGCACCGTCTCGACGTCCCAGCACGAAAGCTCGCTCTCGAGCTCGACCACCTCGCGGATCTCGCGCAGGAACCAGGGATCGATGGCGGTCGCCTCGGCGATCTCCGCCACCGTCCAACCTTGCCGCAGCGCGGCGAAAATCGCGAAGAGCCGCTCCCAGTTGGGCTCGGTCAGCCGGCGCCGGAGCTGCAGCGGATCGGCCAGCCGGAGCTCGCGCATGTACAGGTTGCCGTCGAGCTCGAGCGAGGCCAGCGCCTTCTGGAGCGCCTCGCGGAAAGTGCCGCCGATGGCCATCACCTCACCCACCGACTTCATCGAGATGCCGAGCGTGGACTTAGCTCCGGGGAACTTCTCGAACGCCCAGCGCGGGATCTTCACGACGACGTAGTCGAGCGTCGGCTCGAACGCGGCGTAGGTCTTGCCCGTGATGTCGTTGGGGATCTCGTCGAGGGTGTAACCGACGGCGAGGAGCGCGGCGATCTTGGCGATCGGGAAGCCAGTGGCCTTCGAGGCCAGCGCGGACGAGCGGGACACACGCGGGTTCATCTCGATCACCACCCGCTCGCCGGTCTTGGGATGGACGGCGAACTGGATGTTCGAGCCTCCGGTCGCGACGCCGACGCGCCGGATCACCTCGAACGCGTCGTTGCGCATCTCCTGGTACTCACGATCGGAGAGCGTCTGCTGCGGCGCCACTGTCACCGAGTCGCCGGTGTGCACTCCCATGGGATCGACGTTCTCGACCGAGCAGACGACGATCGCGTTGTCGGCGAGATCGCGCATCACCTCGAGCTCGAACTCCTTCCAGCCCAGGACCGATTGCTCGAGCAGCACCTGGTGGACCGGGCTCGCCTTGAGCGCGAAACCCACCACCTCGTCGAGCTCGTCCCGGTTGTAGAGGACGCCGCCACCCTCGCCGCCCAGGGTGAAGCTCGGGCGCACGATGAGCGGATAGCCGAGTTGGGCGACGATCCGCCGCGCCTCCTCGAGGCTCTCGGCCAGCGCGCTCTTCGGCACCGCGAGCCCGATCTCCTCCATCGCCTGCTTGAAGAGCAGGCGGTCCTCACCGAGCTGGAGCGCCTCGACGCCGGCGCCCAGGAGCTCGACGCCGTACCGCTCGAGCACGCCGCGCCGGTGGAGCTCCATGGTGAGGTTGATCCCGGTCTGCCCGCCGACCGTGGGAAGGATGGCATCCGGCCGCTCGGCGGCGAGGATCGACTCGACCACCTCCGGCACCAGCGGCTCGACGTAGGTGGCGTCGGCGAACTCCGGGTCGGTCATGATCGTCGCCGGATTCGAGTTGACCAGGATCACCCGGTACCCTTCGCGGCGCAGCGCGCGGCACGCCTGGGTGCCCGAATAGTCGAACTCGCAGGCCTGTCCGATGACGATCGGCCCCGACCCGAGGATCAGGATCGACCGGATGTCGTCCCGTCGTGGCATGTCGGGCCGAGTCTATCCGCCGAGGGCGAGTTTCGACTGGCCAGAAAAAGACCGAGGGAGCCGCCCTAGCGGCTCCCTCGCGGTGACTCGCGCGGCTCAGCGGAGCCGCGGCACAAGGAGGGCTTTAGACAGCGGGGCGTTCATCCCGCCCCGCCATGAGGTCCCCGAATGCCAACTCGCGGACGCCAATCGGGGGGACCCCGGCAGGTGAAAGCTCTTCTTGAGCCTCCAATCAGTTATACGAACGCCCGTCCGGGCGCGTTTTATTCCGCGCCGGCGGCCCGCTCGCGACCGGGCGAATGCTGGACCTCGACCTCGCGGGCCACCCACACGCCGCACCCGTCCCTTCGATGGTCTCAATCGTACCGCAGCGCCTCCCCCGGATCGAGCGCCGCTCCGCGCCAGGCGGGGATCCAGCAGGCGATGAACGTCGCGAGCAGCGTGAACAGGAGCACCGAGGCGACGTCGGCCGGCTCGACCCGGAAGGGCACCGAGCTGATGAAGTAGATGGCCGCCACCCCGGGATCGAAACGCACTAGCTCGTAGGTGGTGAGGAGCCACGACACCAGCCAGCCGAGGGCAACGCCCAGAACACTCCCGACCGCTCCCAGCGCGACGCCGCACAAGAGGAACACGCCAGTGAGCTCACGCCGGCCGAGCCCGAGCGCCGAGAGCACTCCGACCTCGCGCCGCCGCTCGCGCGTCAGGACCACCAGCGTCGACGCCACGTTGAAGGTCGCCACCACGACGATCAGCCCGAGCACCAGGAACAAGGCCATCTTCTGCAGACGCAGCGCGGTGAAGAGCTCGCGGTTGAACTGGCGCCAGTCCGTGACCAGGAACACGTCCCCGAGGAGGTCCTCGACCTGGCGGCCGACCGCGGCGGTCGCGAGCGGATCGGTCAGACCGATCTCGAGCAGGCTGGATCGCCCGCCGAGCTCCGCGACGACCGCGCGGTCGATCATCACCCACCCCGCGTCCGCCTCGGCGAAACCGGACTCGAACGAGCCCGCGTGCCGCACGCGCCGATAGCGGAAGCGCAGGTCCTGGAGATCGACCGCCACCAGGCGCAGGATCTCGCCTCGCTGCGCACCGAGCCGGCGCTCGAGCTCGCGTCCGAGCAGGATCGGCGCCACGCCGTCCGGCGGCGCGCTCGAGGGCGCCAGGTCGGAGGGTCGCGCAGCGCCGGGCGAAGCCCGGTCCGGCGGCGCTCCGTGCGGGGTCGCGGCGCCGCGCTCCAGCTGCTCGGCGTCGAGGCCGCGCAGCGTGACTTCGAGCGGCCGGGGATCCTCGAGCCGTGAGAGGGAGCCCTGACCGTAGGCCACCTCGTCGACCGACGAGACGCCGCGCAGGGCGGCCAGCGCTTCGATCTGGGCGGGGCTGGGGCGACTGTCGTCGAGCGCGTAGGCGACGATCGCCGCGCTGCCTCCGATCAGCTTGCGCTGGAGGTCCTCGCTGTAGCCGGTCATGAGCGCCATGGCGATGACCATGGTGGTCACCCCGAGGGAGGTCGAGACCAGGGCGGCCCGCGCGGTGCCGTGGAGCAGCAGGCTGCGGCGACCGCGCACGTAGCGCCAGGCCAGAGTGGCGACGAGCGGTGTCCTCAACGGCTGGCGGCGGCGCGGAGCGGAGCCACCCGCTCCAGGAAGCGCCCGAAGAGCGGCGCGGCGTCATGCGGACCGGGCGCGGCCTCGGGGTGGTACTGAACCGAGAACACCGTGCGTCCTTCCACCGCCAGGCCTTCGACCGTGCCGTCGTTCAGGTTCACCTCGGTCACCCGAACCCCGCTCGGAAGCGAGTCGGGGTCGACTGCGAAGCCGTGATTCTGGCTGGTGATCACGACCAGGCCGCTCGCGAGGTCCTTCACCGGCTGGTTGCCGCCGTGGTGCCCGAACTTGAGCTTTCTGGTGCGCCCGCCCAGCGCGAGGCCCAGGAGCTGATGCCCCAGGCAGATGCCGAGGACCGGCAGGTCGCTGGCCACCAGCTCGGCCACCACGTCGACGATCTCGCGCAGCGGCTCCGGGTCGCCGGGGCCGTTCGAGAGCACCACGCCATCGACGCCCAGGTCCAGCACCATCGCTGCGGGGGTGCGCGCCGGCAGCACTTCCAGTGCGGCGCCGCGGGCGTAGAGCGAGCGGAGGATATTCGTCTTGATGCCGTAGTCGTAGACGGCGAGCCGGCACACCGCTTCGCCGGGCGGCTCGAGGGTGTGGCGTGCGGCGCAGGTGACCTCGTCGACCAGGGCGCGGCCCTCCATCTTCGGCGAGTGGCGCACCTCCTCCAAGAGCCCCGCGACGTCCGAGCGCTCGCTCGTCACCACGCCGCGCAGGGCGCCGCGATCGCGCAGCCGGCGCACCAGGCTGCGGGTGTCGATCTCGTGCAGCGCCGGGATACCGTGCTCGCGCAGGTAGGGCGGCAGGCTGGCCTCGCCGCTGCCCGAGTGCCGCGCGGTGAACTGATGGGCGATGAACGCCTCCACCCACGGCCGGCGAGACTCCTCGATCTCGGCCGAGGTGCCGTAGTTGCCGATGTGGGGCTGGGTCATCACCACGATCTGGCCACGGTACGAAGGATCGGTGAGGATCTCCTGGTATCCGGTCATCGACGTGTTGAACACCACCTCGCCGAAGCGGGTGCCGGGCGAGACGATCGTGCCCTCGTACACCGAGCCGTCCTCGAGCACGAGGAGACCCTGCTGGGCTGGGCTCGGAGCGATCACGGTGGTTATACTAGCAGCCGCGAATCGACGCCCAGCCCAGCCACGATCTGGAGATGAGCCGATGAGATCGCTCGACTGCAAGACCCTCACGCTCGCCCTCGCGCTCCAACTCGCCGCCGCCACGGCAGGCTGGGCGATCAACATCTACTTCAAGGACGGCAGCGACGAGGTGACGGCCCAGAGCTACCGGATCGAGGGTGACCGGGTCATCGCCGTTCTCCAGAGCGGGCAGGAGATCGCGCTGCCGCTCGCCGAGGTCGACCTCGAGCGCACCGAGGCGATGAACAAGATCGCCAAGGGCTCGGCGAAGGTGCTCGAACGTATCGAGGAGCGGACCACGGTCCACAGCCAGCGCACGCTGGCCGACCTCCTGCGCGAGCGTCCCGACGACGAGCCGGCTCCTGCGCAGCAGCCCGCCGAGACCCGCACCCTGCGCCGCACGCCTGCGGGCAACGTCGATTTCTTCGCGATGCCGCGCCTCCCCCTCCGCGGCGATCGCGGGCAGGCGATCCTCGGGTTGCTGCGCGCGAAGGGCCTCCGGGTCAACGACGTGTTCCAGGGGACGACCCCCAACCGGGTGCTGATCGACGTGGTCACCGCATCTCGCGGCGAGGCCTTCGCGGCGCTGGAGCGGTGCGCCGCCGGGTTCTTGGAGATCCGCGCCCGCTTCCTCGACATCGAGGCGCTCGAGCTCGCGATGGCCACCGCCACGCGCTCCCGCGCCGGTCAGTTCGTGATGACCCCGGCCGACGCCGAGCGTCTCTCGGGGGGCGCGGTGACCCCGGCCGAGCACTTCGTCGCCCACGTCCTGTTCTAGCCTCCGGAGCGTGCTTGGTAGCACGCTCCTCCGGCTAGATGCTGTTTGGCGCCGCGGACGGCGCGCGTCACCCGTCCGCGGACGGACGGGCTCCCGTGCTCCGAAACGCTGACCTGCATTACTCGGACACCCTCCTAGATCATTCTTGGCGCCGCGGACGGCGGTTACGAGGGCGGCGTGTCGTCGTCGGCGCCGACGTCACCGCCGAAGAAGACCGCGAGCGGCTGGCCCACTCGGTCCTCGAAACGCTGGCGGTAGCTCTGCACGGCGCCGACCTGCTCGTCGAGGTAGATCCGCTCCACCCGGAACATGGGAACGAAGAGGGTCGAGAACCCCAAGGAGAGCTCCTCGCCGCGCGCGGCCTGGGCCAGGAAGTCCTCGAAGCTGCTCACGTTGAGGCCACGGAAGGTGACGCCTGCAGGCTCCAGGTCCTCGAGGATTCCCCAGAACTGCTCCGGCGGGTTGGAGAGGTGGACGAGGACGATCGAGCCGGTTTGGATCACTGCGCCCGCTCCTCGGCCGGTTCGGGATGAGCCGCCGGCTCCGAGATCTCCATCAGGATGCCACCGCTCGACTTAGGGTGGATGAACTGAACGCGGGCGCCGCCCGCGCCGATCGTGGGCTCGGTGCGCAGGAGCTCCATGCCGCAGCGCCGCAGCCGCGTGTCGTCGTCCCCGATGGCGTCGCTCTCGAGGCAGACGTGGTGGACGCCGGGGCCGCGCCGCTCCAGGAACTTCGCGATCGGCGAGTCGGGACGAGTGGGCTCGAGCAGCTCGAACCGGGTGTGGCCGCAGGGCACGAACGCCACCCGCACTCCCTCTCCGGGCACCTCCTCGATGCGCTCGATGGCGAGCCCGAGGGACTCGTAGAACGGGCGCGCCTCCTCGATCGACCGCACCGCGATACCGATGTGCTCGATGGCCCGAATCATGCCGACCTCCCGCCGCCGAGCGTAGCATCACGACCCGGCGACCGATCCGCACGCCGGGAGCTAGCT
>DATKDQ010000119.1:0-9913 GCA_035544635.1 Thermoanaerobaculia bacterium | reverse complement strand
CAGGAGCTGGCCGTGCCCGTTCTGCAGGTAGTCGAGGTAGACCCTGCCGGCGCGCTTCTCGATCACGCGCTCGACGGTCGCGATTCTGGGATGCTCGCGGACGATCACTCGCGCGATCAGCTCGCCGAGCAGCCGCGACTGCTCGTAGGTGACCTGGCGGCCCAGCGGCAGCAGCACGTGCAGCCCGGTCGAGCCGCTGGTCTTGACGAAGCTCGGCATGCGGATGTCCTCGCACAGTGCGTGCACCGTCCGGGCCACCTCGATCACGTCCGAGAAAGGAGCGTCCTTGGGATCGAGGTCGAGGATGCACCAGTCGGGGAGCTGGATCGTCTCCAAGCGGCTCGACCAGATGTGGAGCAGGATCGCGCCCAGGTTCGCCATGAACACCAGCGCGTCGGGCTCCTGCACGATGAAGTACTCGATGTCGCGGTTCGAGGACTCGCTCCAGATGGTCTCGGTCTGGATCCAGTCCGGCGCGTGCCCCGGCGCGTTCTTCTGGTAGAAGCTCTTGCCTTCGATGCCGTCGGGGTAGCGGGTGAGCACCAGCGGCCGGTCGCGCAGGTAGGGGAGCATCGCTGCGGCGACCGAGCGGTAGTAGTCGATGAGCTGGCCCTTGGTGTACCCCTCGGTGGGCCAGAACACCTTGTCGAGGTTGGTGAGGTGTAGCACGCGGCCCGCTGGCGCCGCCGCCCGCGGCTCGAGCGCCTTCTCGTGCCCCGCCGTCTCCTGTCCGGGGAGAAGGCACTCTTCCGGCCTCTTGTCCGGTCGCAGCCCGAGGAACGCCGGTTGGCGCAGCAGACCCTCCTCGGTCCACTCCTTGTAGCGCACCTCGCACACCAGCTCCGGCTCGACCCAGACCTGGCCCTTCCCGGTGGGCGCCGGCCCGGCGAACGCCGGCTCCGGCCGCCGGCGCGCCGACAGCTGGTGATGGAGCTGGTCGAGCTGCGCCTCCGAGAACCCGGTGCCGACCCGTCCCGTGTAGACCAGCTCGCGGCGGTCGTCGCCGCCGGCGCGATAGGCCCCGAGGTGTAGCGCCCCGAACCCGGTGCGCGCGCCCTGCGGCGGCGACATGCCGACGACCACGAAGTCGTCGCGGCGATCG
Organism: Thermoanaerobaculia bacterium; assembly: GCA_035544635.1. Classification (GTDB taxonomy): domain Bacteria; phylum Acidobacteriota; class Thermoanaerobaculia; order Multivoradales; family Multivoraceae; genus DATAFT01. The sequence continues at coordinate 8,811 of DATKDQ010000119.1, read as the reverse complement.
GCCCGGATCTTGAGCCAGTGGGGCGACCGCCCCGGCCGGTACGTCGAGTCGATGCGCTTGGCGACCATGCCCTCGAGCCCCATCGACTCGACCGCGGCGTAGAGCTCCTCGCCGCGCTCCACCACGTGGTCGGCGTAGCGGATCGGTCCGGCCGGCGGCAGGATCGCCTGGAGCCGCTCCTTGCGTTCGCCGAGCGGCAGCGAGCGCAGGTCGAAGTCGCCGAAGGAGAGCAGGTCGAACGCGAAGTAGGTCGCCGGCAGGCGCACGGCGGCACGCTGGATGTCCAGGCGCCGCACCAGCTGGGTGCGCTTCTGCAGCCGCTGGAAGCTGGGCCGCGAGCCCTGGTCGAGCACCACCACCTCGCCGTCGAGCAGGAACGAGGGAAACGGCAGCGCGCCCACCGCCCGCGCGACGTCGGGGAAGAGATGGGTGACGTCGGAGCCCCGGCGATAGAAGAGCCGCACCCGCCCGCCCTCCTTGGCGGCGAGCAGGCGGAAGCCGTCGTACTTGAGCTCGAAGAGCCAAGCCTGGTCGGTGAAGGGCCCCGCCCCCGCGGTCGCGAGCATCGGGCGCTGCTCGGCCGGGTCGACCCGGCGGCGCGGCGCGCCGAGCGCGTCGAGCGCAGCCTCGACGTCAGAGGCCCGGCCGACGCCCGCCGCGAGCTCCTCGACGGTGAGGCCGGAGAGGACCGACTGCTCGGGCGGGCCGTCCTCGCCCCCACGCCGCGCCCAGCCGTCGGGTTTCTTGACCAGGAGCCACTCCTCGCCCTCCCCGCCGCCCGCCCGTGACCGCGCGGACGCCGAGCCGCCGGAGGATCGGGCTCTCTCCGCCCGCGCGCGGCTCTGGCGCGTGGTGCGAAAAAGCGTCCAGGCGCCGCGCAGCTTGTAGCCCAGAAGCTCGAACAGCAGCTTGCCCTTCTCGAGCCCTTCCCCCACCGGCTCGAGCGGGATCCAGGTGCCGCGGTCCCACACGATCATCCCGCCGGCCCCGTAGTTGCCCTGCGGAATGACTCCCTCGAAGTCCTGATACTCGAGGGGGTGATCCTCGGTGCGCACCGCGAGCCGCTTGTCGTCGGGATCGAGCGAGGGTCCCTTCGGCACGGCCCAGGACAGGAGGGCGCCCTCGTACTCGAGGCGCAGGTCGTAGTGGGTGCGCCGCGCCGCGTGCTTCTGCACCACGAACACCCCGGCGCAGGCCGCATCGGCGCGGCCGAAGGGCTCGGGACTGGCGTCCGGCGAGCGCTTGGCGCGGTAGGTGTCGAGGCGGCCGGCGGCCGGCGGTGCTTCGCCGGCTCTGGCCGGAGCCTGCGCCTTCGGGGCGGGACTCTCCGGCACCTCGCTCGCGAGCCGTCTCACCTGCGGTCTGGAACGAGCGCGCTTCGGCACTTGAACCCCAGTGTTATGATAACTAGCGGGTCCGTGGTCACTACCACGGCCCCGCTGGCTGATGCTCCCCGCCAAGCGCGGCTGCGCCGCGCGGCTCGGAAGCGTTGACCCGGCGAGCGAACTTGATCCATCTGTAATGACTCCTGCGGGTCAAGGCTTCTAGCGATGGCGGCCCGACCGATCGCCTCGGGGAACATCTCCTTCGGCCTGGTCTCCATCCCGGTCAAGCTGTTCTCGACGGCGGACCACTCCTCCGACATTCGGTTCAACCTGCTCGACGCCACCCACCAGGTCCGCCTCAAGCAGCAGTACGTCTCCCCGGTGGATGGCCGGGTCGTCCCGCGCGAGGAGCAGACCAAGGGCTACGAGTTCGCGAAGGACCAGTACGTCACGTTCACCGACGAGGAGCTCCAGGCGCTGTCGGAGAAGGCGTCGCCCTCGATCGAGATCACCGAGTTCGTGCCCCTCTCCGAGGTCGATCCGATCTTTTTCGAGAAGGCCTACTACCTCGGCCCGGACAAGGCGGGCGATCGTGCCTACCGGCTGCTGGCCACCGCGATGCGCGAGACCGGGCGCTGCGCGGTGGCCAAGTACGCGGCGCGCGGCAAGCAGTACCTGGTGCTGCTGCGGCCTTACGCCTCCGGGCTGGTGATGCAGCAGCTCTTTCACGAGGACGAGATCCGGAGCTTCGCAGAGGTGCCGCTCGGCGAGGACGTGGAGCTCAAGGAGGGGGAGATCTCGCTCGCCATCCAGCTCATCGAGCAGATCGCCGCCGACCAGTTCGAGCCGGGGAAATACAGCGACGAGGTGCGCGGACGGATCCTCGCCGCGATCCAGCAGAAGATCGAGGGCCAGGAGGTCATCGCCGCCGTCGAGGAGGCGCCCAAGGCGCAGATCATCGATCTGATGGAGGCGCTCAAGGCCAGCCTGGGAGCCGGCGGCCGCGGGGCGGGTGCCGGCGTCACCGAAGCCAGCGAGGTCGCCGAGAGCGGCCGCGGAGCGAAGAGCGCCGCGGATGACCGCAAGCCGGCCCGCCGCGCGCCGAGCGCCGCGCGCCGCGAGACCCCGTCGAAGGCGTCCCGGAAGTGATCACGGTCGAGAGGCGCGCGGCCGCCCGGCCTCGCCACCGGCCCGGACGATGAGGCGCGGGGCACACCGTCGACCACTCGGGGATCGGGACTCGGGACAGATCCGTCTCGACTTCGGTGCGCCGGAGGGAGCAGTGTCTGCGACCGTCGCCCGCCCCGACTCCGGTGCCCGCCTCGCCACCGTCCTGCCGCTCGCGCGCCGCGTCGAGACCGAGCGCTCGGCCGCCGAGTGGTTCGAGCTCGGCTGCGAGCTCGAGGCGTCGTCACCCGATCGGGCCCGGGAGGCGTACCGCCGCGCGATCGAGGCCGACGACCGGCTCGCCGACGCCCACCTCAATCTGGGCTGCCTGCTCCACGAGGCGCGGGAGCTCACCGGAGCCGAGCGCGCCTACCGTCGCGCGCTCGAGATCGCGCCGGACGACGCCACCGCGGCGTTCAACCTCGGCGTGGCGCTCGAGGATCAGCGCCGCACCGCCGAGGCCATCGCGTCCTACGAGCGCGCGGTGGAGGGCGACCCGGACTTCCTCGACGCGTATCACAACCTGGTGCGCCTCCACGAGCGGCGGGGCGACAAGGCCGCCGCCCTGCGCATCCTCAAGCGCCTTCGCGGGCGAACCCGTTGACTGGCGTGCGACCTCCTCTGGCGCTACACTATCGAGCGCTCTGGACAACGAGGCCGTGCCTCGGACCGGCGCTATGCCGGTCTCTCCGGACCGATTGACGACAACGAAAGGAGTCGAGCATCAACAAGCCAATGGCCAGCAAGCGGACCCGCGTGAATCGCGAGATTCGCACGAGTCCCATCCGCCTCATCGACGCCGACGGGACGCAGCTCGGAATCGTCCCGCTCGAGGACGCGCTACGCCGGGCCGAAGAGAGGTCCCTCGATCTGGTCGAAGTCGGCGCGGGTGCCGATCCGCCGGTCTGCCGGATCCTCGACTGGGGCAAGATGAAGTTCGAGCGCGAGAAGAAGGCTCGCGAGTCGCGCAAGAAGGCGACCATCATCGACGTCAAGGAAGTCAAGTATCGCCCCACCATCGATACTCACGACTTCGATATCAAGACCAACAAGGCCCGCGACTTCCTGTCCAAGGGCAAGAAAGTCAAGGTCACCGTCTTCTTCCGATTCCGCCAGATGCGGCGGCCGGAGCTGGGCACCAAGATCCTCGATCAGGTCACCGAGCGGCTCGCGGACGTGGGCCAGGTCGAGACCCGCTCCCGCCTCGAGGGTCGCCAGATGACGATGATCATGGGCCCTCTCGCCAACAAATGACGCACTGAACCGCGAGTGCCGACCGCCCGCGGTCGTCACCCTACGGCACCGCCGACCGCCGTCACCCGCGACGAGCCGGCGAGGCCTCCCCGCCGCACTGGGAACCCGTCCGCCGGTCCCCGGGTGTCTGTGGCGAAGGGAGGGGCTGCTCAGTCTCTACGCAGCAAGAGGAGGCCGTCCGTGCAGCGGACGGCCGAGGCGCGCCGTCCTCGGCGCCAAAGGCATGCTAGCGGAGGGAATGGTAAACACCATTCCCGGAGCTAGCGCGGCGCCATGCGCATCGCCCCGTCGAGACGGATGACCTCGCCGTTGAGCATGGGGTTCTCGACGATCGCCTTGGCCAGGAGGCCGTACTCCTCGGGCCTGCCCAGGCGCGAAGGGAACGGCACCTGCTTGCCGAGGGAGATCCGCGCCGGCTCGGGCAGCCCGGCGAGGAGCGGTGTGTCGAAGATCCCGGGCGCGATGGTCATCACCCGGATGCCGTAGCTCGCCAGGTCGCGCGCGATCGGGAGCGTCATCCCGACGATCCCGCCTTTCGAGGCCGAGTAGGCGGCCTGACCGATCTGGCCGTCGAACGCCGCCACCGAGGCGGTGTTCACGATCACGCCCCGCTCCTCGCCCTCGGGTACGTCGCGCTCCGCCATCGCCGCCGCCGCCAGGCGGATGACGTTGAACGTGCCGACCAGGTTGACCGTCAGGATGCGCTGAAACCCGGCCAGGTCGTGAGGCCCCTGCTTGGAGAGGGTCTTCTGAGCGGCGCCGATCCCGGCGCAGTTGATCGCGCCGTGGAGGGCACCGAACTTCTCCTTGGCGGCGGCGAGCGCTGCCGCCACCGAGTCGGCATCGGTGACGTCGGCGCGCACGAAGATCGCCTGCTTCCCGATCGACTCCGCCGCCTCGGCGCCCGCCTTCTCGTTGACATCGAGGAGCACGACGTTGCCGCCCTCGGCGGCGAGGATCCTCGCCGTGGCGAGACCGAGCCCCGAGCCGCCCCCGGTGATGACGAAGGTGCTGTTTCTGATCTGCACTGCCTTCCCTCCTGAGTCTTGGGCGGCGGTGGGATGACACGATCCCGCTCCGAAACCGCCACTCCCGATCCTTGTGAGGCGCCGGATCCTGTCACTACCGCGGCGCGCCGAGGCGGCCGATGATATCTACGATCTGACATCTACGATCGGTGTGTTAAAACCCCTCCCGGGATCCCGCGCGTGTCCAGAGTCGCCTTCGACCACATCGCGATCGCGGTGCCTCGCATCGAGGACGCGCTGCCCTTCCTGGTGGGAGAGCTGGGCGGCCGCCCGGCCGGCGGCGGCGCGGCTCCCGGCTTCAGGTTTCGCCAGTGGATCTACGGCGGCGGGAAGCTCGAGCTGCTCGAGCCCGCCGGCCGCGCGGGCGGCTTCCTCCATCGCTTCCTCGAGCGGCGCGGCCCCGGCGTCCATCACCTCACGTTCTACGTGCCGGATCTCGCCGCTGCGTGCGCGGACGCGGAGGAGCACGGCTTCCCGGTGGTCCAGCGGGACGTCTCGGATCCCGAGTGGAAGGAGGCCTTCCTTCACCCCAAGGCGGCGCTGTCCATCGTCGTCCAGCTGGTCGAGCGAAGCGGGCCGGGTAGCGACCAGGCGTCGGGCGCCAGGGCACCCGCCTCGGGCGATCCCGAGCCCGGCGCGCTCGGGGTCGAGCTGGTCGGACTGCGCCTCGCAGCAGCGGACCTCGGGCGCGCGCGCCGGCTCTGGGGCGCCCTCCTCGGCGGCTCCTGCCGGGTTCAGGGCGACGAGCTCGAGGTGCGTTGGCCGGGGTCACTGCTCAGGCTCCTGGTGCGCCGGACCGTGGAGGTAGAGCCCGAGGGGCCGACCGCGGTGGAGCTGGCCTGCCTGCGCCCGGTCGTGCTGCCGCGCGGACGGCATCCCGTGCTCGGCACGGTGTTCGAGCCGGTCGACATCACCGAGCTGGCGCCGCCTCCGCTTGCGTCGGAGGAGGAGAACGCGTTCGGGCTCGCTCCGGGCGCCGGGGGTGGGGATGACGCCGGCGGCGCGGGAAGCGAGGACGACGCTGCGGGGAGCGCCGCCGACGCCGACGTCTACTTCCTCGACGGCGACGCACTGGAGCCCGATGAGGAGGATCCGCGTTGAGGTGTCCGCGCGCCCATCGGTGCCGCTCCACGTTCACGATCGCGCAGGCCGTGCGCCCGACGCCGTGGGGGGCGGCGTTCGCCGCGGCAGGAAGGGGAGTGGCCGCCGCGTTGGTAGTGGCGATGGTCGGCTCGTCACTCGCTTCGTGCGGCGCGCCGGACGGGCTGGCGGGAATCGAGGAGATGGCGCGGACGGTCGAGATCGTGCGCGACGAGTGGGGCGTACCGCACGTCACCGGCCCGACTGACGCCAGCGTGGCGTTCGGCTTCCTCTACGCTCAGGCCGAGGACAACTTCTGGCAGATCGAGGACTCGTACATCCACGCCCTCGGCCGCGCCGCCGAGGTGTACGGAGAGAGCCGGCTGGCGTCCGACGTGCTCAACCGCGCGCTCGAGATCCGCCGCCTCTCGATCCAGGAGTACGAGCGCATGGACGAGCGCCACCGCGAGATCTGCCGCTGGGCGATGGAGGGTCTCAACTTCTACCTGCGCACGCATCCCGAGGTCGAGCCTCGCCTGCTCGAGCGCTTCGAGCCCTGGTACGTGCTCGCGTTCGCCCGCTTCGCCACCTACCAGCTCTTCCTGTACGGACGCACCGGGCTCGACGTCGAGGACGTGCTGCAGGCTGCGCGGTTGGTCGAGGTGGAGCGGATGGCGACCGACGAGGCGGTGGAAGAGGACGCTGCGCCGGTCGCCGGCGCCTCGCCGGGCGCCGGGGCGTCGGGCGCCGCCGGCCCTTCCTGGTCTCCCGACACGGCATGGGCGGCAGCCGGCTCGAACATGTGGGCGATCGCGCCCGAGCGCAGCGCGAGCGGGCACGCGCTCCTCTTCATCAACCCGCATCAGCCTTTCTTCGGGCCGGGACAGTGGATCGAAGGGCACCTGCGAAGCGATGAAGGGCTCCACGTCTCCGGCGCCACCTTCCCCGGCAGCCCCACGATCGGCGTCGGGCGCAACCCGCAGCTGGGGTGGAGCCACACCGTCAACGAGCCCGACGTCGTCGACCTCTACTTCGAGACCTTCGACGATCCGGCGCGGCCAGACGCCTACCGCTACGGCGACGGGTATCGCGCCGCGTACGCCTGGTCGGAAGGCGTTCTGGTGAAGACCGACCGCGGCTTCGAGAACCGCGTGTTCGAGCTGCGCCGCACCCACCACGGACCTCTGGTCGGCGTGCGCGACGGCCGCCCGCTCGCGGTGCGCATGGCCAAGCTCGAGGAGGGCGGCCAGCTCGAGGCCCGCCTCGCGATGGCGCGCTCGCGCTCGCTCGCCGAGTTCGAGCGCGCGATGGAGCGCCTCGCCATCCCGCTCTTCAACACGCTCTACGCCGACCGCGACGGCAACATCTTCTACGTCTACAACGGCGCCGTGCCGCGGCGGCGCCGTACCGATCTCGACTGGTCGCGTCCGGTCGAAGGCAGCGACCCCACCACGGAGTGGGACGGCTATCACGCCTTCTCCGAGCTGCCGCAGCTCCGTAATCCTCCGTCGGGGTACCTGCAGAACTGCAACGCGACGCCGTTCCTGGCCGCCGGAGTGGGGAGCCTCGACCCGTCGAGGTACCCGCCCTACATGGCGCCCGAGCGCGACAACCCGCGCTCCGAGATCTCGCGCCGCATCCTCGAGAGCACTGCGCAGCTCACGTTCGAAGAGTGGCAGCGCGCGGCCTGGGACACCACCGTCCTCGAAGCCGAGCGCCGGATCCCCGAGCTGGCGGAAGAGTGGCGGCGGCTGCGCGCCGCCGACCCGGCGCGCGCGGCGGGGGTGGCCGAGCCGATCGCCGAGCTCGAGGCCTGGGACGGCGTGGCACGCCTCGACTCGAGCGCGATGACGCTCTTCGTCTCGTGGATGGAGCGGCGGCGCGCGGACGGCGCGAGCGACGCCGCGGCCGGCGCGGCCGGGGCGCCCGGTGGCGAGAGCGCGCCGCCGCCCACGCCCTGGCCCCTGGTGCGAGCGCTCGAAGGTGCCGTCGCCGAGCTCGCCGACACCCATGGCGACTGGCGCGTCGACTGGGGGGAGGTCAACCGGCTGCAGCGCATTCACACCAGCGGCGAGGGCGGCTTCGACGACGAGCGCCCGAGTGTCGGCGTCGCCGGAGCGCCGGGGCCGCTGGGCATCGTCTTCAACTTCTACACCCGGCGCGAGCCGGGACAGCGACGCCGCGACGGCGTCGCCGGCCACTCCTACGTCGCGGTGGTCGAGCTGGGCGATCGGGTCGACGCGCGATCGGTGCTGGTGTTCGGCCAGAGCGCCGATCCCCGGTCGCCGCACTTCTTCGATCAGGCCGAGCTCTACGCCGCGCGCCGCTTCAAGCCGGCGTGGTTCGAGCCCCAGGACGTCGAGGCCCACGCGCGCAGCCGTTATCACCCGGGCCAGCGATAGGCGCGCGGAAGGGCCGGCCGCGCTGCCGCCCCCGCCTTGCGCCGGAGTGGAGTCGTTCGGTGGGGTACCCTCGCCAGGTGCTTCCAACGCGCGTCACCTCGGGCGCACCGTGGGCTCGTCGGCTCTCCCGACCGAGCGGCGTCGCCGTGGTCCTGCTCCTGGTCGCGCTGGCCTGCGGCGGCGCGCCGGAGCGCGGCGAGCGTCCGCCGGCGGTGCGGTCCACACCGGGGGAGTGGCGCGCTCGCGACGGCGAGCTCCTGCTCGGCGGCATCCAGGTGAGAGAGCCCGACTCCGAGCGCTGGATCGGGCGGCTCGCGAGCTCGGGGTTCAACACCGTGGCGCTCACCGTCTACGCCCGCCAGGGCGTGTGGGACAGCGCGGATCTCCGCCTGGACGACGAGGCGCCGTGGATCTCCGAGGAGGCGCGCGTGGCCAGGGCCGCCGGGCTGCGCGCGGTGCTGGTGCTGCGCGTCGCGCTCGATCATGCCGTCGCGCGCAACCGCTTCCTGTGGCACGGCATGATCCTGCCGCGCGACGACGCGCAGGTCGGCGCCT
>DATKDQ010000118.1:0-17891 GCA_035544635.1 Thermoanaerobaculia bacterium | reverse complement strand
CGAGGCCGATAGGCGACGTCGACCTCGAGGCCGGCTCGCCCCTTGCCGATCAGGTGATGGCCGACGTGAGCCGCACGATCCTCCGTCGAGCCGCCCTCCGCGGCCTGGCGGGCGCTCTCGACGGCGCGCAGGGCAACTCGGACCTGGGAATCGCCGGTCTTCCCGGCGAGCTCCTCGACCGCCTGCCGGTAGCGGTCGCGGCTCAGGAAGTCCATGCCGGTGTAGCTCCTCGACGGGTCCTGGCGCAGCACCCGTTCGACCAGGCTCACCGCCTCGACGTACTCGCTCCAGTCGAGAGAGCCGCACAGCCTCAGGCTGCCGATGATGTTGGCCACCGAGACCTGGGCGGCGGCCTGCCCCTGATGCTCGGCGCGGATGGCGTCCTCGGAGCTCATACCCTGGGCGGCGAGATGCTCGTCGACGGCCGTTCGCACCGCGGCGAGCCGCGGACCGTACTCACGGATCCGCTGCAGGATCTGCACGACGAAGGCGGTATGCAGCTCTCGGGGCAGGAGCGGAAGGCTGCCGCGTCCCGCCTGGTCGATGCGCGCCACGAACGCGTCGGCCGCCTGGCGGTCGGTGCGCCGCTCGAGCGTCTTGGCGGCGAGCCGGCGGAGGTTCTCGATCAACGCCAGCCGCAGCATGCTCGGCCAGGCCCACAGCTCGCCGATCGTCAACGGGGCGACGGTCTGGAAGCTGTTCATGAAACGGACCAGCGTCGGGCGGTCCAATCGACTGTCGCAGTGGCGGATCAGCTCGATCGCCATGGCGTAGACGCGAGCGGTGCCGCGGATCTCGCGCAGCGCGAGCTTGGGCAGCTCGCGGTAGTAGCCGTGCGGCAGGTTCTGCCGAACGCCGCGGATCTCGCTCGAGACCAGATGGAAGTTGTCGAGGATCCACTCCGAGGCCGGAGTGATGAAGTCGCCGCGGTGCACGTCGTCGGCCAGCGTGCGGTACACCTGGTCGAGCAGGCGCGCGTTCTCCTCCAGGCGCGGGTAGCTCCGGTCGGCGGCTCGGCCGGGCGCGGGATCGATCGTCAGGCGGGCGCCGAGCGCCTTGGCGCGCTCCTCGAGCTGCTCGATCGAGGACAGCTCGTCGCGCAGCGGTAAGTCGAGGTCCGGCTCGGCGCGGCGCAGGAGTCGTCGCAGCCGGGTTGGTGGAATGGGGAGCAGGATCGGCCTCACGTCGGGCACTCACAGGTTCATGAGTGCGTCTCGACACGATACACGGAAGCGCCTCGACGTGAAGGGAGGGAGCGGATGAACGGCGCGGCCCTCATCCGGCGTGCGGTGGGTAACCAGCAGACGCTCGGGGAGGATGGCGACTAGCTCTCGGTGGCGGGGGTGATCCCGCTTCCCTTGCGCCGCCGGCCGGGGCGGCGCTCACCCAGCTTGCGGTCGGCGTAGGCCGCGACCTCCACCAGCTGCTCGAGCGGCGACTCGAGTCGCGGATCCTGCGTCGAGCGCAGCACGATCTCCTTCGCGAACAGGAGCGCGAGGTAGCGCAGCTTGAGCCCCGGGCGGTCGGCGATGGCGCGGAACTCGGGGTGGCCGCTGTTGACCTGCCACGCGCCGCCGATCATCCGCGAGCGCCAGCGGGCGGCCGGCTCGTCGACCAGCTCGGGCTCGGGGATGCCCTCGTCGGAGCCGTGGCCGGAGGCCGGCAGCTCTTCGAGCACCTCGACCGACGCCTCGGCGCGTGCCCGGCGCGCGCCGCTCGTCGCCTCGACGAGAAGCCTTCCCCGCGCCGGAACGTCGCCCGCGACGAGCACCACGGTTCTTCCCTCCGCGCTGCCGCGTGCTGCGCGGCCGTCGGCGCGGCCCGCGCCGTCGCGGTCACGGCCGGTCGCAGCGCGCGTCGGGTCGACGGGCTCGGCTCCAGGCTCTCCGGCCGGCTCTGCCGCGCCGCCCCGGCTCACGCCGGCTGCACGCTCTCCTGCCAGCCGGCCCACCCGTCCCTGGAGGATCCACGCGTACCGCACCTCGGCGGTGACGCGGCGCCCGGCGGCATCGAGCGGTCTGGCGCGGACCTCACGACGTCCGCCGCGCTCGACGCGAACGTCCGAGGGCACGATCCGGACCTCGGCCAGCGGCCCCGGGGGAAAGAGAGAGGGGGGCTCGCTCGCCGTTTCGGGGGGCTCCTGCTCGCCGGCCCGGTCGGACGGGCCGCCGTCGCCTGCTTCGGGCGCGACGCTTGCGCCGGCCGCCCCCGCCCCGCTCGCCGCCGAGTGCCCCGGCGGTCCCGACGCGACGTCTTCCTTCTTCTCGACCGGCAGCATGGTGTAGCGCGGCCGCTGGCGATAGAAGTCGCGGAATGCCCGCTGCAGGTCGCGGATGACGGCGCGATCGAGCGCCTCGACGCGCCGCCGCTCGAATCGTTCGAGCACCAGGGCGAGATCGCGCTCGATCTCGCGAAGGGCGTTCGCGAACGCGGCGGCGGTGGTGTCGGGGATGACGCCGCGGCGGCTTCCCGGCGCGGCCTGGAGCGCGGGAAAGTCGACGAGCCCGGTGAGCCGAGGATCGATCCACGGCAGATGATCGAGCTCGAGGGACGCGAGACCGCGGAAGTCCTCCGCCACCAGGGTGCCGGCGGCGTAGACCCCGATGCCGGGGGCTCCGTTCTCGGTCGTCTCGTCTCCGCGCAGGTAGACCTCGAGCTGGATCGCCGGGTGGCCGGCGAGCTCGATTCGCGCCGGCAGGTCGAGGCGCTCGCCGAGGAACCGCTTCGGCCGCACCACGACCCGCTTCTGCGCCGGCCCGCGGGACATCCGGTCGTGGATCTCGAGGGCGACCTCGCGCTGGAGGAGTTGGCCGCGCAGCTCCGAGGCCAGGTACTCGGCGGCGCGCCCGGCGACCAGCGCCGCCATCGCCTCGCGATGGAGACCCACCACCACGGCCTCGGTCCAACGCTCGTCGAAGCCGATCCGTCCGCGCAGCGGCTCGATCGTGTAGTCCGGCCGATCGCGCGTCAGGATCAGGCGATGCGGCTTCTGTCCCGGCATCGAGGTGCGCAGCTCGAGCGCCTCGCCGAGGCACCAGAAGCCGAGCAGGCCGATGCCGTACTGACCCTGGGTCATGAGCTCGAGCCGCTCGCTCGGCGTGAGCGAGCGCTTGCGGCTGTGACCGACGTGGGTGGCGATGTAGCGCAGCGCCTCCACGCGATCGAGCTCGGGGATCACGCCCTCGCCGTTGTCGCGGACGCGCAGGCAGGGCGCGCCCTTGATGCGCTCGCGGGTGACCTCGATCGTGCGCGCGCCGGCGTCGAGGCTGTTCTGCACCAGCTCGGCGAGCGCCTTGCGCGGATCGGTCTGGCTCAGGGCGAGCCAGCGGATGAGCTCGAACGGATCGTGGACCTTGAGCCGGCCCTGGAGGCTGCCGCCGGCCCGGCGGCCCGCGGGCTTCGCGGGGCGGGGGCTCATCGGGGAGGGGCGGCGGTCGAGAGCCTCATGGGGGCGGACTGTAGCAGGCGATCGCCGGCGCCTCCGGCCCCCACCCCTCCGCGCGGGAGAGCCGGCGCCGCCGCGCCCGCGGGGTGGTACGGTGTGAGGAGCTCGATGCGCGCGTGCCGGCAGTGCCTGTCGCGTCGTCGCGGCCCTCGGGGGCTGGCGGCGGCGGCGCGCGCCCGGCGGCGACGGCAGCCGAGTCGCCTCTCGTCGGCGTGTGCCGCGGCAGCCCTCCTGCTCGCCGGGTTGTCGCTCGCCGGCTGCCTCGGCGCGCCGCCGGGAGTGGGCGGGACGGCCGCGGCCGATGTGCCGCCCGGGTACGACCCGGGAGCCGATCCGCTGCTCAACCCACCCCAGCTGTTCGCGCCGTTCCCCCACCAGGAGCCCGAGCGCGCCGATCTCGACGGCACCCTGCTGCGCCACGCGGTCGACACCCCGACCTCGCTCAACCCGATGTTCCTCACCACCGGAGCGGACTCGCTTCTCTCCGAGCTCCTCTTCGACGGTCTGGTCTACCAGAACCCGAGCGTCGAGGCGGTGCCGAACCCGGTCACGGTCGAGGAGATGCGCTTCTCCGAGGACCGTCGCACCACCCGCATCCGCCTGCGCGACGGGCTGCGCTGGCACGACGGGCGCCCGTGGACGGCGCACGACGTGCGCTTCAGTTGGCAGGTGGCGATCGACCCGCGGGTGCCGATCGCCTACTGGCGCGGCTTCGCCGAGCAGATCGCCGACATCGAGGTGATCGACCATCGCACGCTGGTCGTCACCCACCAGCGTCCGACGCCGATCGCGACCGAGCACCTGCGCTTCCCGATCATCCCGCGCCACGTCTGGGATCATCCCCAGGAGCGGGCGAAGGATCCGACGCTGCGCGCGAGCGCCTACCACAACCACTGGGCGCGCGAGCAGGTGGTGGGCTCCGGGCCCTACCGCCTGGTGCGGTGGGTGCCCGGCGATCGCCTGATCGTCGAGCGCTGGGAGGATTACCCCGGCGAGCGGGCGCGCTTCGCGCGGCAGATCTTCAAGATCCAGCCGGACCGCAACACCGCGCTGTTGCTGTTCAAGAAGCGCCAGCTCGACGAGGTCTGGCTCACCGTGCAGCAGTTCGCGGTGCTCACCGGGGACCGCGGCTTCCGGCAGGTCGGGGTCAAGGCGTGGGCGCCGCGGCGCATGATCGGCTACATCTCGTGGAACGTCTCGGGCTCGAACCCGTTCTTCTCCGATCGCCGCGTGCGCCGCGCGATGGCCCACGCCTACGACCTCGAGCGCATGCTGCGGGTGGTGACCCACAACGTCTACCTGCCGTCGACCGGGCCGTTCGAGCCCGGCCACTGGAGCCACGATCCGTCGATCGCGCCCATCCCCTACGACCTGGAGGAGGCGGCGCGCCTGCTCGAGGAGGCGGGCTGGCGGCTCGATCCCGACGACGGCTGGCGCTATCGCGAGGTCGGCGGCCGGCGCGTGCGCTTCGATTTCGAGGTGCTCCTCTACCAGACCTACGACGACGCGATTCGCATGCTCGACATCTATCGCGACGCGCTGCGCCGCATCGGCGTCTCGTTTCAGACCCGCAAGATGGAGAACGCGGCGCTGGTGGAGCGCCTCCGGAAGCGCGAGTTCCAGGCGCTGGCGGGGGTCGGCGCCGGCTACGCCGATCCCGACATCTGGCGCGATTCGTTCCACTCGAGCGCCTGGCCGAGCGGGCAGAACTACACCGGCTTCGCCGATGAGCGGGTCGACGATCTCTTCGATCGCGCGCGCGACGAGCTCGACTTCGAGCGCCGCGCCGCGCTCTACCGCGAGGTCCAGGCGGCGCTCTACGACCAGCAGCCGTACCTCTTCCTGTGGACCTACGCCACCACCTGGGGGTTCGCGCAGGACCTGCGGGGCGTCACGCTGTCGCCGGTCGGCGTGTCGCGGTTCCGCCCCGGGCCGCGGGCGTGGTGGCGCGAGCGCGCGGCGAGCTGACCGGTGGTGGCCGTGTTGACTTCATGGCGGTGAGCGGTCATCGTGATCCGGTGCTGCTCATGGCCAAGCCGCTCGTCCTCGCCACCGCGCTGACGCTCGATCCGCAGGCGGCGGCGCGCTTCGCCGACCTCGCGCTCGCCTGCGTGCACCAGGAGTATCCGAACAAGATCGGCCACGTGCTCCACTCGGACGACGACGTGGCCCCGCCGCGCCAGCTCACGCCGGCGTTCTACGGCTGCTACGACTGGCACTCGTCGGTCCACGGCCACTGGCTGCTCGCTCGCCTGTCGCGGCTTCTGCCGGAGGCACCGTTCGCACCGCGGGCGCGGGCGGCGCTCGAGCGCAGCCTCACTCCGGCGAACGTCGCCGGCGAGGTGGCGTACCTGAACGGCCCGGGCCGCGCGAGCTTCGAGCGCCCGTACGGTCTGGCGTGGCTGCTCCAGCTCGCGGGCGAGCTGCGCGAGTCGGACGATCCGATCTACGACGTCCTGCTCCCGCTCGAGGAAGCCGCTGTGGAGCGCCTGCGCGCATGGCTGCCGAAGCTCTCGCATGCCGTGCGCTCGGGCGAGCACAGCCAGACCGCGTTCGCGCTGGGCCTGGTGCTCGACTCGGGGGCGGGCGGCGAGGAGCTCGCCGCGCTCGTGCGCTCGCGCGCGCTCGGCTGGTACGGCGAGGACCGCGACTGTCCGCTGGCCTACGAGCCGTCGGGCGAGGACTTCCTCTCACCGTGCCTGGCCGAGGCGGACCTGATGCGCCGCGTCCTGGCACCGGATGACTTCGCGGCGTGGCTGGGCCGCTTCATGCCGGAGCTGACGCTCGCGCCGGTCGCCGTCACCGATCCATCCGACCCCAAGCTGGCCCACCTCGACGGCCTCAACCTCAGCCGCGCGTGGATGCTCGAAGGCATCGCCTCGGGGCTGCCGGAAAACCATCCTCGCGTCGAGAGGCTGCTTCTGGCCGCGAAGGCGCACGCCGATGCCGGCCTGGAGGCCGTCACCGGCGAGCACTACGAAGGCGGGCACTGGCTGGGGAGCTTCGCCACCTACCTCGTGACCAGGCGCGGGATCCGCTAGAAGCCTTGACCCGCAGAAAGCGATGTTCCGGCAGGAGCGACGCTAGCTCGTGACCGTGACCGGTACCGCGAGCTTTTCCCACTTGAGGACGATCTTGTCGTCGGCGACGTCGTAGGTCAGCTCCTCGACCGGTTCGTCCGTGGCCATCGGCTTCACCTTGGCGCGCAGCTGGTCCTGACTCTCGTCGTAGCGGAACGCGCCCCACTGCTGCGGCACCTTGTTGAGGATCACGGTCCACTCGTCCTTCTCGGGAATGAAGAAGAGCGCGTAGGTGCCCGCCGGGACGTCCTGTCCCTCGACCTTCACGTTCTGCGAGAAGGTGACGGTGGTGGCCTCGTCGGCGCCCGCGCGCCAGACCTTCGAGTAGGGCACCAGGTTGCCCCAGATGGTGCGCCCCTTGACCTTGGGTCGGCCGTACGTGATGTTCACGTCGGCGCCGCCGATCTTCCCTTCGGTCAAGCCATTCTTGCTGGCGCGACCGCTGTCGCTGTCACGTTTCTGAGCGCCCATCGGAGCTCCGAGGGCGAGGGCGAGCACGGCCGCGAAGGCGCAGGTCACGAGGAGAGATCTGCGATGGCGATTGGAATGCATGGTCTTGCCTCCCGTCGAGATGAGTTTCCGGGCGGAACCGAGCGGCCGCGGTGGCGTCGGTCCCACGCGAGAGCCTCGATTCCGCGCCGAAACCTTACCAGCTTTTCGCCTCCGGGCAGGGCGAGCTGGGGCCGGACTGCACCGAGTACCCGCCCGGCCGGCGCGGTTGGCTCACCGGCCCGGCCGGGGGATAATGACGTGTGGCGATTCTCTCCCGCCTCGCATTCTGCGCTCTCCTCCCGGTCCTCTCCGGCTGCTACGACGACCCACTTGCCGGCGGCGCGCGTGACGGCGCGTCGATCCCCGCGGTCGAGGCGGTCCAGGCGCGCTTCGGACGGACGCCCCTCGAGCAGCGTCTTTCAGGAGTCGTGAAGGCACGAAACCAGGTCGCCATCCGCTCCGAGCTCAGTGCCCGCGTCGCCGAGGTCTACGCGCGCAGCGGCGACGCCGTGGAGCGGGGGCAGCCACTGGTGCGTCTCGACGACGCCTCGCTGCGCGATCAGCTCCGACAGTCCGAGGCGAGCGCCCGGCTCGCCGAGGCGGCGGCGCGCTCGGCGCGAGCGCGCATCACCGAGCTCGAAGCCCAGGTGCGCAGGAGCCGCGTCCTGGTGGAGGAGAACCTGATCAGCGAGCTCGAGCTCGAGACCCAGGAGGCGCAGCTCGAAGCGGCGCACGCCGGTGCCGAGCAGGCGGCCGCCGGTGTCGAGCAGGCGGTCGCCGCGGTCGAGGAGCGGCGCACCGCGCGCGGCAAGACGCTGGTGCGCGCGCCGGTGACCGGGCGGGTGGGGCAGCGCGACGTCGAGGTCGGCTCGCTGGTCGACTCCGGGACCGTGCTCTTCGTCATCGGCGATCTCGGCGAGCTGCGCGTCGAGGTCTCACTCACGCAGTCGATGCTCGAGTTCGTCCGCGAGGGACAACCCGTGCTGGTGAGCGCGCCTGCGCTGGGCGAGGACGCGGTGCCGGCGACGCTGTCCCGCATCTCGCCCTTCCTCGCCGCCGGCACCTTCTCGACGGTGGGCGAGATCGACATCTCCAACCCCGAGGGGCTGCTGCGCCCCGGCATGTTCCTGACCGTCGACGTGCTCTACGGCGAGAGCGCTCCCGCCGCGCAGGTCCCCGCCAGCGCGTTGTGGGAGGACCCGCGGAGCGGCGTCGAGGGCACCTTCGTCGTGGCGGGCGCAGCGGCGGCGCCGGAGGGCGCGGCGGGGAGCGACGGAACGGCCGGAGCCTCGCCGGACGCCGGCGTGGGCGGCGAGCTCGCCGGCGCCGAGCGGACGGTCTCCTTCCGCGCGGTCGACGTTCTCACCGAGGGGCGCGGCAGCGCCGCGGTGGACGGTCTCGAGGAGGGAGAGTGGGTGGTCACGGTCGGCCAGCACCTGCTGCGAGTGGGCGAGCCGATGGTGGCGCGCGTGCACGCGACCACCTGGGAGCGAGTCCTCGCGCTCGAGGAGCTCCAGCGCGAGGACGTGCTGCGCGACTTCCTGGCGAAGCAACGCGAGGCGGCGCGCACGCTGGGCGCGCGGCCGCCCACCAAGGACGAGATGCTCGACGGCGGCCGGCGCGGCTCCGGCGCCTCCGCCTCCGCCACCCCCGGCGCTTCCGGCCGATGAGCGGGCCCCTCTGATGGCGTCGATCACCCAGGTCTCC
Source organism: Thermoanaerobaculia bacterium (assembly GCA_035544635.1). Taxonomy (GTDB): domain Bacteria; phylum Acidobacteriota; class Thermoanaerobaculia; order Multivoradales; family Multivoraceae; genus DATAFT01. The sequence goes on along the minus strand of DATKDQ010000118.1, from coordinate 9,167 downwards.
ATCCGCCGTCCGGTCGCGACCACGATGGCGTTCCTGATCCTGATCGTCATCGGGGTGGTCGCGCTGCGCAACCTCGCGGTCGACCTCCTGCCCGAGGTCGAGTTTGCTCAGCTCAGCATCCGCGTCGACTACCCGAACGTCGGTCCCGAGGAGATCGAGCAGATCCTCACCGATCCCATCGAGAACGCGCTCTCGGGCCTGCCCAACCTGGAGCGGGTCACCTCCGACTCGGAGGAGGGCAGGTCCCGGTTGCGCCTCGACTTCGCGCGCGGCACCAACATCGACGAGGCCGCCAACGACGTCCGCGCCGCGCTCGACCGCCTGCGCTCCGACCTGCCGGTCGAGGCCGACGCCCCGCGGATCTTCAAGCTCGATCTCAGCCGCGCGGAGGTGGTGGCCCTGGCCGCGACCTCGACGCTCGAGCTGGTGTCGCTCACCCGCCTGCTCGAGGACGAGATCGCCCGCCGGTTCGAGCAGATCCCCGGCGTGGGCACCATCAACGTGGGCGGCGCGATCCGGCGGGAGATCAAGGTCGAGCTCGACCGCGAGCGCCTGCGCGCGGCCGGGCTGACCGCGCTCGACGTCCAGCAGGCGGTGGCGCGCGAGAACGCGACGCTCCCGGGCGGCAACGTCCGGCGCGGGCTCTCCGACCTCTACGTCCGCGCGGTCGGCGAGTACGCCTCGTTGGAGGAGATCGGGGCGACGGTGGTGGCGACGGTGGGCGGCACCCCGATCCGGGTGCGGGACGTCGCCACGGTGCGCGACGACTACGAGGACGTCGGGTTCCTAGTCGAGATCAACGGCGTTCCGGCGGTGACGCTGCGCATCCAGAAGCAGAGCGGAGCGAACACGGTGCGGGTGGCCCAGGAGATCCGCGACGAGGCCGAGCGCGTCAATGCCGAGCGCCGCGACCTCCACCTGACGGTGATCACCGACCAGAGCGAGTTCATCCGCCAGTCGATCGCGAGCGTCCGCAACTCCGCGGGATGGGGGTCGCTGCTCGCGATCCTCGTGCTCTACCTGTTCCTGCGCAGCGGCTCCTCGACCGCGATCATCGCGCTGTCGATCCCGATCTCGGTCATCTCCTCGTTCGGGCTGCTCTACTTCGCCGGACTCACGCTCAACCAGATGACATTCGGCGGACTGGCGCTCGGCGTGGGCCTGATCGTCGACAATGCCATCGTCGTGCTCGAGTCGATCGTGCGCAAGCGCGAGGAGGCGGGCATCGCACCCGACGAAGCGGCATGGGTGGGGACGCGCGAAGTGACCGGCGCGATCGTGGCCTCCACTCTCACCACCTGTATCGTGTTCCTGCCGGTGGTCTTCACGCGGACCACGAGCGGCGCGCTGTTCCAGGCTCTGGCGCTGGTGATCGTGTTCGCGCTGGCCTGCTCGCTCCTGGTGGCGCTCACGGTGGTTCCGATGCTGGCGTCTCGCCTGGTGCGCTCCGATCGGCGCCAGTCGACGTCGACCTCGCGCCTGTTCCGGCGCCTCGAGAGCTGGTACACCGCGCGGCTCCGCCTCGCGCTCGACCGCCGCCTGTGGGTGCTCGCCGTGACCGTCGTGCTCCTGGGCGGCGTTCTCCTGCTGTGGCCGATCATCCCAGTCGAGCTGGCTCCGCAGACCGACGCCGACGAGATCGACATCGACCTCGACATGGCGGAGGGCACCAATCTCGCCGTGGTGCGCTCCTACGTGGCCCAGCTCGAGGACCTGGTGTGGGAGGCGCTGCCCCGCGATCACGTCGAGTTCGTGGCCACCGAGGTGCGGGGATCGAACGCGGGGATCGAGCTCAAGCTGGTGCCGCAGGACCAGCGCACCATCTCGAGCACCAAGCTCGCCGACGACCTGCGCCGGGCGCTCGAGGGCAGGATCCCGGGCGGCGAGGTGCGCGTGCGCGCCACCACCGGGCTGTGGATCCTGCGGCGCATCTTCAGCTCCGGGGGAGGCGAGGAGGCGATCGAGATCGAGCTCCGGGGCTGGGACCTCGAGCGGGCGGACCAGCTCGCCGCCGAGATCGAGCGCCGGGTCGAGCGGCTGGCGGGGATCGCCGACGTGCGGGTGAGCCGGCGCGAGGGGCAGCCGGAGGAGAGGCTGCTGTTCGATCGCGAGCGCATCGCCGAGCTCGGGCTCACCGTGCGCGACGTCGGCCGCACGGTCCAGGCGAACGTCGGCGGCATCGAGGCGAGCCGCCTGCGCGACGGCGGCCACGAGTACCCCATCGTGGTGCGTCTGCGGTCGGACGATCGACTCTCGGCGCGGGACCTGGGCGGGATCTCGCTGCGCACGGCCGCCGGCGACGTGGTCCCCCTGTCGTCCGTGGTGTCACGCGCCGGAGGCCGCGGGCCGGTGGAGATCAATCGCGTCAATGGCCAGCGTGTCACCTACATCACGGCGAGCCTCGAGACCGGCATGCCGCTGGGTGACGCGATCGAGTCGATCGAGGCGACCCTCGGCGATCTCGAGCTCCCGGCGGGCTTCTCGATCTTCTTCGGCGGCGAGTACCAGGAGCAGCAGGCGGCGCGGCGCGACTTCGCGATCGCGATCGCGATGGCGCTCACGCTGGTGTACATGCTGATGGCGGCCCAGTTCGAGCGCTTCCTCGATCCCCTGATCGTGATGGCGGCGGTGCCGGCGGCGCTGATCGGGGTGGTGCCGACCCTGCTCCTGACCGGCACCACGCTCAACATGCAGAGCGTGATGGGTCTGGTGATGCTGGTGGGCATCGTGGTCAACAACGCCATCGTCCTGGTCGACACCATCAACCTGCTGCGCCGTGAGCTCGGAATGACCCCGGTCGAGGCGGTGGTCGAGGCGGGCCGGCTGCGGCTGCGGCCGATCTTGATGACGACGACCACCACGGCGCTGGGCCTCCTGCCGCTCGCGATCGGGCTCGGCGCCGGCGCCGAGATCCAGGCTGCGCTGGCGCGGGTGGTGATCGGCGGCCTCACCGCGTCGACGCTGGTGACGCTCGTCCTCATCCCGGTCGCCTACATCAGCGCGACCGGCCTGCTGGCGCGGACCCGCGCGGCGCGCTGGCTGCCGCGCCGCCTGCGCGTCGCCGGCGAAGAAGATCGCGCGACCATCGCCTAGGCGATCGATCCGGTCCGCCGGATCGAATCGCCCAACATGAACCTAGCAGCGCGGGGCGATACTGACTTTCGCCACGCGCTGCTAGAGGCTTGACTTCGCGCCCGCCTGATCGAGACCGTCCGCTGGCTGCAACGGTGGTTCTGCTTGCTACAGTCGAGGCGCGAGCGCGAGCGGGCCGCCTCGGCGTCTCACCATGGGCACCATCACTTCGTGCGGCGCGACCGTGAGCCCTCTTTCGGGTCGGACGCTCAGCTTGCTGTTGGCGGCGGTGATCGCCTGCACCGGGGATGGCACCCGAGTACCATCGCCCGGCGCGCCGCCGTCCGCGGCCCCGGAGAGCGGCGTGGCCGCCGCCTCGGGCACCGCTGCCGTGGCTGGCTCGACCGCCGGCGTCACGGTGTCGGGGAGCGCTGCGGGTGCGAGCGGCGGGTTCCCCTCCGTGGTGTTCCTCGAGCCGGTCGGTGGGGGAGCCGAGCGCGGCGCCTCGACCGGAGCCGGCGCGTCGGGCCCGCCTCCGTTCCACGACGAGACCGCCGGCCCTGGCGCGATGGACCAGATCGCGAGCGCGTTCTACCCGCCCACCCTGCTCACGCCGGTCGGAGGCGCCGTCCAGTTCTGGAACAGCGAGGGGGTGATGCACAACGTGCACGTCGCGGACGCCAGCGGCGCCACGGTGTTCAACATCGCGACGCCGCCGGGGTTCGAGTCCTACCAGTACACGTTCGTTGCGCCCGGCGTCTATCGGGTCACCTGCGACATCCATCCCAATATGACGGCGTTCATCGTCGCGGTCGCGACGCCGCACACCGCGGTCGCCGGTCTCAACGGCCGCTTCTCGATCCGCGACGTCCCACCCGGCCGCTACCAGGCGACGGTCTGGAGCGTCGACGAGTCGCGGCGAGTGTCGCGCACGGTCGAGGTCGCCGGCGAGAGCGTCGAGCTCGACCTGCGCTAGCCTCCGGAACGTGCTGGGTAGCACGTTCCTCCGGCTGATAACTTTGGCGCCGAGGACGGCGCTGGCGCTTCGCGCCCCGCACGGATGGGACGCAGTTACTCGGACACGCTCCTAGGCGTCGAATCCTCGGGCGATGGCGCCAGTGCTACGAGCGCGACCGGCTCGTTCGCCGCGACCTGGCACCGGCGGCGCGGCGTCTCGGGGCTCCGGCCGCGCGCTGCTCTGGCTCCGCCGCGCGCTCCTGGTCGTCCTCGGTGTTCATCAGGTCGAGCGGGTGGGCCGGCTGTCGGCGCGCCGCCCTGGTGAGATTCCCGGCGCCCGACTTTCCAGAGGCGAGCTTCGGCGCTCGTAGATCCGGGCGCTCGTCGAGCTTGGGCAGAGTGGGCCCGCGCTCGCGCAGCAGGCGCTTCATCTCACGGATCGCGCGCTCGAGCTGCGGATCGCGCCCGGCGGCGTGGTCCTGGGGTGCTATGTCGACCTCGATGTCGGGGTCGGTGCCGTAGTTCTCGACGCCCCAGCCGACGTCGACGAACCAGGTCGAGAACTCGGCCTGGGTGGTGATGGTGCCGTCGACCAGCGCGTGGCGCGGCCAGATGCCGATGACGCCGCCCCAGGTGCGCTTCCCGATGAGCGGACCCAGCCGGTAGATCTTCCAGGCGTGGCAGAAGATGTCGCCGTCGGAGCCGGCCTGCTCGTTGGTGACGGCGACCAGGGGGCCCCGCGGCGCGTCGGCCGGGTACGCCGCCGGGCCCTGCCAGCGTGGAACGTCGTAGGAGATGGGCCGCCGCTGCAGCTTCTCGAGCAGTAGCTGCGAGACGTGGCCGCCGCCGTTCCAGCGCACGTCGACGACGAGGCCGTCGCGATCGACCTCGTTGCGGAACGCGCGGTGGAACTCGGCGTAGCCGTGCGGGCCCATGTCGGGAATGTGCAGATAGCCGGCCCGGCCGCCGGTCTCGTCGAGAACGCGTGCCCGGTTGGCCTCCACCCAGTCGCGGTAGCGCAGCGGCGTCTCGTTGGCGAGCGTCGTGACCGCTACCAGCCGCTTCGCGCCGCCGGGAATGCGCACGGTGAGCTGGAGCGGTTGGCCCGCCTGATGGACGAGGAGCTCGAAAGGCGAGCGGCTCGCCGAGAGCGGCTGGCCGCCCACTGCGAGGAGGTGGTCGCCCGCGGTGACTCCGAGCCCCGGGGCGGCGAGCGGCGATCGCGCCTCGGCGTCCCACGAGTCGCCGCGCGGGATGCGGCGGAGCACCCAGGCGCGCGCCGCAGGATCCCACTCGACGTCCGCCCCCAGGAAGCCCTGATGCCACGCCGGCGACGGCAGGTAGTCGCCGCCCAGCTCGTAGTTGTGCGAGGTTCCGAGCTCGCCCTGGAGCTCCCAGACCAGGTCGGAGAACTCGGATCGGGTCGCGACCCGGTCCACCAGCGGCAGGTAGCGCTCGAGCGCGTTCTTCCAGTCGACGCGCGACATGTCCGGCGTCCAGAACTGGTCGCGCTGGAGCCGCCACGCCTCGCGCAGCATCTGCCGCCACTCGTCTACCGGCACGACCTCGATCCGCAGGCGGCCGAGGTCGACCCACCCGGTTTCGCGGCTGGGCTCGCTTCGGGCCGACAGGTCGCGGCTCTCGATCGAGGCGGGCAGAGCGCGCAGCCGGTTGCCGGCGCGGACCAGGAGGGTGTGGCCATCGAGCGACAGCGACGCGTCGGTGACCGCGGGTAGGAGCGTCTCGGCGCGCTCGCGGTCGAAGTCCCACACCTCGAGCTTCGCCTTCGCCGGCGGCGGCCCCTTCGCTCGCCAGTCCTCGTCGAGGCTGCCTTCGACCGGCACTGACGTGACGAACACACGCCCGTGGCCGGCGACGATCCGCCGATAGCGCGCCTCGGGCATCGGGAACGCCACCACGCGGTCGGCGATGCCCTCGAGATCGATCCGTACGCTGGCCTGCTTCGCCCCGGGCGCCTGCTCCTCGGGCCGCGCCGGCTTCGCGCGCGGCCGCTGCGGCGGGCGCAGCGCGGCGTCGAAGGGCGAGGGCGTTTCGCTCGCGAGCGGCACCAGGCACGGCACCGCGCCCTTCGGGAAGCCGAGATCGAAGTAGTGGCTGTCGTAGATCGGATCGAAGAGGCGCAGCGAGAGGAAGTAGAGATACCTGCCGCCGGGGTCGAACACCGGGGCGAAGTCGACGAACTCGGGACGCGTGAGGTCGTGAGTCGAGCCCTCCTCGGTGTCGTAGAGGCGGATCGCGCAGGCGCGTCGCGTCGCCGGGTAGCCGTAGGCCAGCCAGCGTCCGTCCGGGGACCAGGCGAGCCCCGCGATGCGGTCGTGCGGGCTCGAGTCGATCCTCCTCGCCTCGCCCGAGCGCAGGTCCGCGATCCACACCTCCTGGCGGTGGTTGGAGAAGGCGACCCGGTCGGCGCGCTGCCGGCTCGGGGCCGCCGGAGCGGCCTCGAGATCGAGCAGCCGGCCGAATTCACCGGCGAGGCGCTTGGCGCGACCGGCGCCGTCGGCGCGGAAGACGAGGAGCGTCTCCTCGCCGGTCTGGTCGCTCACTCCGACCAGGCGCTCGCCGTCGGGCAGGAAGCGCGCGAGCCGGGTGCGCGCGACCGAGGGATCGCCATGGCGGACGGGGGCTCCCTCCCAGAGGCCGAGGGTGAAGGCGCCGCCGCGCGCGACGCAGACCAGGCCCGAGCCCGCGGGGTGGAGATCGGCGGTCTCGAGGTTCTCGGCGGCCTCGACGAAGCGCCGCCGCCGGCCCGGGCGCGCGCTGGCGTGGACGATGTCGATGCGTCGAGTGGTCTCGGACTCGACGTCGAAGAGGTAGAGGTCGGCGCCGGCGTGGTAGACGATGCGCCGCCCGTCGGTCGACGGGAAGCGCGCGTAGAAGTCCTCGTGGTCGGTGTGGCGGCGCAGGTCGCGGCCGGTGGGAGTGCAGGAGTAGAGATTGCCGTGCCCTTCCTGGTCGGAGAGGAACCAGATCCGCGATCCGATCCACATCGGGCTCGCGACGTTGCCGTCGCAGGGGGCCAGGCGCGCGAACTGTCCGCTGCCGCGGCGGTCGATCCACAGCGTCCCGGCGGTGCCGCCCCGATAGCGCTTCCAGCGCGCCAGGTCGCCGGAGTTGCGGCCGATGACCACTCCGGCTCCTCCCGGCTCGAACGCGATCTCGTGCGCGGTGCCCCACGGCAGCCGCTCGGTCGGGCCGCCAGCGGGAGGAACCGAGTGGAGGTGGGCGTCGCGCGCGAACGGTCGCCCCGCGTTCGACTGGAGCAGGATGCGGTCACCGTCGGGGGTCCAGGTCACGGTGCGCGAGGAGCCGCCGAGCCAGGTGAGGCGCCGCCCGGCACCGCCGGACGCCTCCATCACGTAGATCTCGCTGTGACCCTCGCCCGTCCCGGTGTAGGCGAGGAGGGTGCCGTCCGGCGAGAAGCGCGGAAAGGTGGCCGCCCCCGGGCTCGCCGTGAGCCTCCTCGCCACCCCTCCGCCGGCGCCGACCGCCCACAGGTCGTCCTCGCAGACGAAGACGACGACGTCGCCGTGAATCGTCGGATGACGGTAGTAGCCATGCGTCTCTGTCATGCGGCGTTGGCTCCTCGGTCGCGCATTCCCGGCGGATCGTGTCTCTCCGACGCCCCACCCACCGGCGGGCTCCCCCAGGGGGGGCCTCCCGAGTGACGCGCCGCCGGCGCGATCGGCAGCGGTCGCGGCGGCGCGCGGCTGGCCGCGCTCCCCCGAGAGGACGTGAACCCGGGCGATGATCTCGCGGCCGGCCGAACCTCCGGGAACGGCCATCGATCGGCCGCCCCCGCTCGCGGTTCCCCGGCCGCCGTCCGGGATGAATGGAGCCGGCAGGGGCGAATCTCGGCTCGATGCCCGTGCCGGTGCGAGAGGGCTGCTCCGAAGGGCGAGCCTAGCAGAGCCTTCGGCGTCGAGCTCGGGGCTCCCGCGCCGTAGAATGCGGCGTCTCGCTGGGAGGCTCCTTGACGTCGCATCGACCGCTGGAGGACCTCGTCGTCCTCGATCTCTCCGGAACCGTCGCGACCGCGTACTGTGGTCATCTCTTCGCGGCGCTCGGGGCGCGCGTCATGGACCTAGAGCCGCCGGGTGTCGGCCATCCGACGCGGCGGCTGCCTCCGTTCGCTCCCGGCGTCGAGGCGCCGGATGCGAGCGCGCTCCACGCCTGGATCGCGGCGGGCAAGGAGAGCCTCGAGCTCGACGTCGCGACCGAGGAGGGTCGCGCGCGCCTGTTCGAGCTCTGCCGCGGCGCCCATCTCCTGCTCGAGGCGTTTCGACCGGGCGACCTCGACGCTCTCGGCATTACGACTGCCGCTCTCGCGGCGGCGAGCTCCTCGCTGGTCGTGGTCTCGATGTCGTGGTTCGGTCAGACCGGACCGCTGGCGCGGGCGCCAGGCGGCGATCCCCTGGTCTCGTCGCTCGCCGGCGTCGTGCGCGGCTTCGGCCCGGTGGAGGGGCCGCCCATGCTGCCGAGCGGCCACGGACCACAGATCGTCGCGGGCGCGAGCGCGTTCATCGGTGCCGTGGGCCATCTCCTCGGGCGGCGGCGCGGGCGGGTGCTCGGGGCGCGCCTGGCCCATGGTCGGGCGGATGGCTGGAGGCTGGACGCCAACGTGCTCGAGGCGAACCTGTCGCTGTCGGACGCCGGCACGGTCGGGGTCTTCAACGGCTGCGCGGTGCCGCCGCGCCTGGGCTGGAACCGCTTCTGGCCCACCTACCCGGCGGGCATCTACCGCGCCAAGGACGGCTGGATCGGCGTGACCGCCGTGCTCTGGACGCAATGGCGCACGCTGTGCGAGATGCTCGATCTGCCGGAGCTCGCCGCCGAGCCGCGCTACCAGATCACGATCGAGCGCATGGCCGACGCCGACCTGCTCGATCGGAAGCTCGCCCCGGCACTGGCGCGGCGCACCGCGGCGGAGTGGTTCCACGAGGGGCAGGCAAGGCGGGTGCCGTTCGCGATGGTCCCGTCGGCGGAGGAGCTCCTGGCCTGCGTGCAGTTCGCCGAGCGCGGCGCGTTCGCCCGCTACGAGATGCCCGGAGGTCGCGCCTTCCGCGCGCCGGGCCTGCCGTTCCGGCTGACCGCGACGCCAGGGACGGCGGGAGGTGCGC
>DATKDQ010000117.1:0-3187 GCA_035544635.1 Thermoanaerobaculia bacterium | reverse complement strand
CTGCGTCGATTCGCTCATCGTGACTCCTCTCCTGCCCGGTCGCGGTGAGCTCGAATCTCTTCCTCGACCTCGCGCAAGCGGTCCTTCCCGAAGAAGATCTCGTCGCCCACGAAGAACGTCGGCGAGCCGAATGTGCCTCGCGCCACCGAGCGCTCCGTGTTGTCGATCAGCTCCTGCTTCACGGCGGGATCCGAGGCAAGCGCGATCAGCTCGTCGGCGGGGAGGCCGGACTCCTGAAGTGCGGCGCGAATGACCTCAGGCTCGTCCATCTTCTTGGGCTCCGCCCACATGTGCCGGTAGACCTCATCGACGTACGTGCCGAAGCAGCCGAGGCGCCGGGCCGCCACGGCGCCTCGCATGATCTGCAGCGTGTTCACCGGGAAGAACGGATTGCGTGCGTAACGCGCGATGCCGTGCTTTGCGAGGAACCGTCGCGTCTCGAGCTCCGCGTACTCGCCCTTGTTCTTGACCCCGCGCAGCGACACCGCCGGCGAGACGTTCCCGGTCGCCTTGAAGACGCCTCCAAGGAGCACCGGTACATAGGCGAAGGCGACGCCGGTGCGCCGCTCGATCGTGGGAATGACGAGGTGCGCGAGATAGGCGTTCGGCGAACCGAAGTCGTAGTGGAACTCGACGTTCACAGTGCCGTTCACAGCGCCGTTCACAGCGCCTCCACCCGCGCCGGCGTGTACTTGTGCCACGGCGTGCCGGCCACCCAGTCGCGATCCTCGGCGCGGGTCAGCTCGTTCGGCGAAACGCCGGTGGCCACCAGCGCGCCGCTTGAATCGGGATAGTCGAGCCCGAGCCCGTTCGGAATCGCGATGTGTCCGGGCTGCATGCGATCGGAGATCTCGACGGAGACTTCGGCGCTGCCACCTCGGGTGACGAGCCGCACCCGTCCGCCGTCCGCAACGCCCACGCGCCCAGCGTCACTCGGATGCATGCGCAGGGCGCCGGCGCGGTCCTTCTTGCGCCAGTCGGGGTTGCGAAGGATGGTGTTGGCGGTGAACGAGCGACGTTCGCCGGCCGACAGGACCAACGGGAAATCGCCGCTCGCCGGAGCCGGCTCGCCAGCGAGGCCATCGAGCTCCGGGTAGAGCTCCGGGATCGACAGCTGGATGCGACCGCGCGGCGTGCGCAGGCGCGAGAAGCTGTCGTCCCACTCGTCGATCGAGAACACCACGCCGCTCTTGCTCGAAAGCAGCGCATCGAAGAGCGCGTCCGCGGCTTTCGCCGGCTCGCCCACGAAGCCCGCGCGGCGGAGCGAATCGGGGCTCCTGGTCGCGGCCATCTGACAGTGCCCCCACACTGCGGCGCCCTCGGCGAGCCCAGCCGGCAGGAGGTCGCCGATGGCGCGATAGAGGAGCACAGGTGCGATCTTGCCGATGCGCCCGTCCGTCGACACGAGCTCGAAAAACGTCGTGCGGAAGGCCTCGCGGCCCTGAAGCCAGGCTTCGCGCAGCGCCGTCACTGCCTGCACCGGCAGCGCACCGAGCGCGTCGACCAGGCGCGTGTGGAGCTCGGCCTCCGAGAAGAGGCCGGGAAGTGGATCGAGCAGCGCTCGGCGAAGGTGGAAGTAGTTCTCCGGGAACTCGAAGTTGAAGAAGGTCGCCTCGGCTTTCTCGAACTGGCTCGCCACCGGCAGCACGTAGTGGGCGAGGCGAGCCGTTTCGGTGAAAGCGACGTCGATCACCACCACCAAATCGAGCGCGCCGAGCGCCTCGCGCATGCGCGGGCCGTCGGCCAGCGAGTGCGCCGGATTCGCGCTCTCGACCAGCATCGCGCGAAAGCGCTTCGGATGATCGGTCAGGATCTCCTCGGGAATCACGTTGCAGGGGGTGAGCCCGCCGATGATGCGGGAGCCGGTCACCGGCGTGCGCCGCGACCCGCCCGCCCCGCGCTCGCCACCGGCGGCGAGCCGCACCATGGGGGTGGGCAGGAAAGCGGTTCCCGGCTTGCCGTAGTTGCCGGTGAGCAGGATCAGGAGCTTGTGCAGGTAGGACACCAGCGTCGAGTGCCGGTTCATCTGGACACCGAGATCCTCGAAGCTCGCTACGCTCTTGGCCGCGGCGATCCGGCGCGCCGCCGCGCGTACCTGCTGCTCGGGGATTCCGCAGCGCTCGCAGTAGTCGGCCACCGGGAGCGCCTCGAAATGGGGCAGCACCTCCTCGAGTCCTTCGGCGTGCGCGCCGAGCCATTCACGCGCAGTCCGGTCCTCCTCCACCAGCACACCGATCATCGCGGCGAGCAGCAAGGCGTCGGTGCCGGGCTTCACCTGGAGGTGGATGTCCGCGATCTCGGCGGTCTCGGTGCGGCGCGGATCGACCACGATGAGACAGCGCTCGGGGTCCTTCGCGATCTCGCGCAGGGTTACGCGCGCGCGCGGGATGCCGTGCGAAAGCCAGGGGTTCTTGCCGAGAAAGAAGCCGACCTCGCAGTGCTCGAAGTCGGCGCGAGGGTAGCCGCCGAGCATCTTGCCTCCTACCCAGAAGTCGCCGGTCTTCTCCTGCGCGAGCGCGCTCGACTGATGCACCGAGCCGAGCACCCGACGTGTCGCGAGCGCATACGCGCCGGGGAGGTGGTTCCCCTGCCCGCCGCCGCCGTAGTAGAAGATCGTCTCGCCGCCGTAGGTGTCGCGCACGGCCGCGAAGCGTGCTGCGACCTCGCGGATCGCGGTGTCCCAGTCGATCTCCTCGAACGTCCCGTCCGGACGGCGGCGCAGCGGCTTCGTCAACCGGTGTGCCCCGTTCTGGTAGTAGTCGAGGCGCCCCGGCTTCTCGCACGCGTAGCCGCGCGAGGCAGGGTGCGCGTCGTCGCCGCGGAAGCGGACGAGGCGCCGGCCGTCCGGCCCGCCCAGCTCGACCTCGATGCCGCAGTTGCACTCGCACAGGATGCAGGCGGTCGATTTCCACTCCGACATGGCTCCTCCCGAGAGGTGACGCGCGGTTCCCGATCGGGTGGGTTCCAGCTCCTTCGAGCCGGTACCAACGAGTGGTACGAAGGGTAGGCGATTTAGTTGCTTAAAGCAACCTAAATAGACAAAGAAGGGATAGACTCCCGCTCATGGGACGCAAGCGCTTCGACCAGATGAACTGCGGGATCGCACAGGCGCTCGAGGCGCTCGGCGATTGGTGGACGTTGCTCATCATCCGCGACGCCTTCTTCGGGGCGCGCCGCTTCTCCGACT
>DATKDQ010000116.1:0-8210 GCA_035544635.1 Thermoanaerobaculia bacterium | reverse complement strand
TTCTGCGGGTCAAGGCTTCTAGCGGCCACGCTCCAACGCAGATCACCAGAGGGACGCCCCTGACGAACCCGTCGCCGCTGCGCATCCAGTCGCGCGAGACCCGCGCCGGAGTGTTCGAGATCGCGCTGGCAGGGCGCCTCGACGCCGACTCCGCGGACCGCCTGGAGGATGCGCTCGCGCCCATCCTCGCCGGCTCGCCCCGCGCCCTTCAGCTCAACCTGGCGGGCGTGAGCTACATCAGCAGCCGCGGCCTCGGGGTGGTGATCTCCACCATCAAGCGCCTGCACGCCCACGGCGGCAAGTTCGCGATGACCGAGCTCCAACCTCCGGTGCGCAAGGTGTTCGAGATCGCCGCCGCGCTGCCGGAGGAGTCGGTGTTCGCCAGCCCCGAAGAGGCCGACCGCTACTTCGACGCGATCCAGCGCAAGGTCGGCGGCGGCGAGTAGGGTCCCCCTCGCGAGCCTGCCCGCAGCTCGAGCAGCGCCAGCACGGCGTCGATGGTCGGTGTCGCCCGGCCGACCAGCCGTCCGAGCTCGGCCACCGCCCCGACCAGGGCCTCCGTCTCCAGGCGCCGGCCGCGCTCGAGGTCCTGGAGCATCGACGTCTTGTGCTCCCCGGTCGCGAGCGCCCAGCCGATGCGGGTGTCGACGTCGACTGCGAACCGGACGCCGAGGCGGAGCGCCACGTCGCGCGCCTCCTCCATCATCGCGCGCACCACCGCGAGCGTCGGAGGATGCGAGCCGATCCCGGCCAGCGTCGCCAGCGTGAGCGCCGAGACCGGGTTGAAGGAGACGTTGCCCCAGAGCTTGAGCCAGATGTCGTCGCGGATCCGCCGGCGCACTGGCGCGCGGAAGCCCGCGGCGGCGAGCGCGGCGGCGAGCGCTTCGACGCGTGCGGTCCTGGCGCCGGTGGGCTCGCCCAGCATCAGCCGCTCACCGTCGAGGTGACGCACGACCCCGGGCTCGACCACCTCGCACGAAGGGTAGACGACACAGCCCACCGCGCGCTCGGGTCCCAGCGTGTCCCAGATCCGGCAGCCGGGGTCGACGGTCTCGAGCCGGCGTTCGGCCCATTGCCCCGGGAGAGCATGGAAGTACCACCAGGGGATCCCGTTCTGCGCGGTGACCACGGCGGTATCGGGCCCGAGGAGCGGCACCATCGACTCGACCGCCGCGGGCAGCGCGGGGGCCTTGAGCGTGACCAGGACATGATCCTGCGGGCCGAGCTCGACCGGGTCGGACGTGGCGCGCGGGTGCACCGTCGTCCGTTCGTCCCCCTCGAGCAGGACGAGGCCGCGGTCGCGGATGGCGTCGAGATGCGCTCCGCGCGCGACCAGGCTCACGTCGGCGCCCGCCGCCGCCAGCCGGCCGCCGATCAGGCTTCCGATCGCCCCGGCGCCGAACACGCAGATCTTCATCGTTCGATGCGCGCAGGCCGCGCCGTCAGCCCAACCCCAGCTTCTCCGCCAGGCCGATCCGCTGCAGCTTGCCGGTCGCACCCTTCGGAATCTCGGCGAGGAAGAGCACGCGCCGCGGCACCTTGAACGCGGCGAGGCGGGCGCGAGCGAAGTCGCGGATCTCCGATTCGGTGGCCGCGGCGCCATCGCGCAGAACGACCGCGGCCGCCACCTCCTCCCCGAGCCTGGCGTCGGGCAGCGCGAACGTGACCGCCTGCGCCACCGCCGGGTGATCGAGCAGCGCCTCGTCGACCTCGCGCGGCGAGATCTTCTCACCGCCGCGATTGATGATCTCCTTGAGCCGACCGGTGAGGCGCAGGTAGCCCTCGCCGTCGAGCCAACCCTGGTCGCCGGTGCGCAGCCACCCGTCGGTGAACGCCGCCGCGGTCGCCTCGGAGTCGCCGAGGTACCCGGCGGTGACGCTCGGTCCGCGGATCACCACCTCGCCGATCTCGCCGGGCTCGAGCAGGCGCCCCCCGGCGTCCATCACCGCGATCTCCGGCCCCGCCGCGATCCCCACCGATCCCGGCTCGCGCCGGCGCGGCGGCAGCGGGTTCGACGCCATCTGGTGCGCCGCCTCGGTCATGCCGTAGGCCTCGATCACCGGCGCCCGGAAGACCTGCTCGAGCCGGGCCATGACCTGCGGCGGCAACGCCGCCGACGAAGAGCGCACCAGACGCAGCCCGGACCGCTCGAGGATCTCGGCGTTGCGCGGCGCGCGGTCGAGCACGGCCTGATGGATGGTCGGCACCGCGGTATACCAGGTCGCGCGCGACTCCTCGAGCCACGCGAAGAAGCGCAGGGCGTTCCACCCGGGCGCGCAGAAGACGGACCCGCCGGCGGCGAGGGAGGCGAGCACGGCGGCGACCAGGCCGTGGATGTGAAACAGCGGCATCACGTTGAGACAGCGATCGTCCGGGCCGAGAGCGAGGCTGGCCGCGACGTTCGCCGCCGAGGCGCAGAGGTTGGCCTGTGTCAGGGCGACCATCTTCGGGCGCGAGGTGGTCCCCGAAGTGTGGAGGACGAGCGCCAGGTCGCGCGGCCGGTCCGAGCGCGAGCGATCGCGAGGCCTGCCCGCGGGGCCTTTGCCCGGCATGGCGTCGACGCGGCCACTCTCGCCGTCGCCCGCGCGCCGCAGATCGAGGACGCCCGCCGGCGCGCCGTCGGGCACCACCAGCTCGACCAGCGCGATGCCGCGCTCGCCGGCCACGCGCCGCGCCGCCGCGCCTCCCTCACCGGGCGCCACGACCACGAGGCTGGCTTCGAGGTCGTCGAGGTAGAACGCGAGCTCCGCCTCGGTGTACGCCGGGTTGAGCGGCGCCGCGGCGGCGTGCGACGCCACGGCGAGAAACGCCGTCGCCGCCTCCGGCCCGTTGGGGAGGACCAGGGCCACGACGTCGCCGGGGCCGACACCGAGCCCCCCGAGCGCCTCGCCCGCCGCGGCGACCTGCCGCCGCAGGCCGGCGTGATCGAGAGCGGGCCGCCCGGAGGCGGCGATGGCGGGACGATCCGCTGCGCCGCGGGTAAGCAGCTCGTCGATCGTTCGAGAGACCCCCATCGCCCCGGTTCCTGGCCCTCGATTCTGGTCGATCGCGTCCAGCCGGTAAAGATCGCCGTCATCCGGGGAAGCTGCCCCTTCCCCGTCACTTTCGCGCTATCGTCGTAGCCTTCAGAGCGAGGCGGAGGAGATCGCGATGACGACACCGGCGTCTCCAGCGTAAGCCGGTGGGATCGAGGGCCGGGCCGCCGGCTCGCGGGCGCGTCGACGAGCGAGGAAACCGATCACGGAGGTGAGCACGATGAACGACGTCAATCAGGAGCATCTGAGCGAACGGATCGAGGACGGTGTCGCGATCCTGACCATGAACCGGCCCGAGAGCCTGAACGCGCTCTCGCCCTCGATGATGGCCGGCCTGCGCGAGGCGGTGCCGCGGCTCGCGCACGACCCCGCGGTGCGGGTGATCGTCCTCACCGGGGCCGGGCGCGCCTTCTGCGCCGGCGGCGACGTCAAGGGAATGGCCGCGCGCGCCGACGCCTCCGGACCGCCGCCCAGCCTCGAGGAGCGCGCGCACGGGCTGCGCGAGGGGATGGAGGTCTCACGCTGGCTCCACGAGATGCCGAAGCCGACCATCGCGATGATCCGCGGCGCTGCCGCCGGCGCCGGCCTCTCGCTCGCGCTCGCCTGTGACCTCAGGGTGGCGAGCGACAACGCGCGCTTCACCACCGCGTTCGCCAAGGTGGGCTTCTCGGGCGACTACGGCGGCAGCTACTTCCTGCCCAAGCTGGTCGGCGCCGCCAAGGCCCGCGAGCTGTACTTCACCGCCGACATGCTGAACGCCGAACAGGCGCTGGGGCTGGGCATCGTGAACCGCGTCGTGCCCGACGCCGAGCTCGAGGCCGAGACGATGGCGCTTGCCCGCCGGCTCGCGCAGGGCCCCGCCGTGGCCTACGGCTACATGAAGCGCAACCTCAACGCCACCGAGGCCGGCGCGTCGCTCGACGAGGTGTTCGATCTCGAGGCGTGGAACATGACCCGCACCGGACAGACGGAAGACCACAAGGAGGCGGCTCGGGCATTCGTCGAGAAGCGCCAGCCGACGTTTCAGGGACGCTGACATCGATGGTGAGAAGCGGGGCCCGCTCCGGGAGCAGGCTTCCACCGCGCCAGCGCCGAACGGTGGGTCCACAGGAGCGATCGGCTCGGACATCATCGGACATAATGCGGTGTTCACCGAGGGGCCGCTCGGGGCCCGGCGCGACAGGAGGGTGTCATGGGTAGGATGGTCGAGTTTCCCGTCAACGGCATCCACTCGCGAGGCCACCTCGCGGTCCCCGAGTCGGGTGAAGGCCCCGGCGTGATCGTGCTCCAGGAGTGGTGGGGCCTCGTCGACCACATCAAGGACGTCGCCGACCGGTTCGCCGACGCCGGCTTCGTCGCGCTCGCGCCCGACCTCTACCACGGCGAGAAGGCGGACCACCCCGACGACGCCGGCCGGCTCATGATGGCCCTGAACATCGACCGCGCCGAGAAGGACCTGCGCGGCGCGATCGACTACCTCCTGAGCCTCCCCGAGACCAGCTCCGAGCAGGTCGGCACCGTGGGCTTCTGCATGGGCGGTCAGCTCTCGCTCTACGCCGCGTGCACCAATCCCAAGGTCGGCGCCTGCGTCGACTACTACGGCATCCATCCCAGCGTGAAGCCGAATATCCAGAAGCTCAGAGCCCCGGTGCTCGGCTTTTTCGGCGCCACCGACGCCCACGTGACGCCCGAGGCCGCGCGCCAGCTCCAGGCCGATCTCGAGTCGAAGGGCAAGCGCGCCGAGCTCCACATCTACGACGGCGCAGGCCACGCCTTCTTCAACGACAGCCGGCCCGAGGCCTACAACAAGGAGCTCGCCGAGGATTCCTGGATGCGCATGCTCGCGTTCTATCGCGAGCATCTCGGCGACTGATCCCTCGAACGGCGCCGCGGCGAGGCGGAACAAAAGCCTCGGGTCGAGCGTCGGAAGACCGTCGAACGAAGACCGAGGCCGAGAGGCTCGACGCCGCAACCAACGACAGGAACCTCACTCCACCATGACGCCGACCACTCCCGGAACCCCGACCTCGACGCCCCCGCCCGATGCCGAGGTGTCCCCACCCGCCGCCGCGCCGACTCCCCCGACCGCCGCGGGATCCGGCCCGTCCGCCGCGGCGCCGGTCCCCGACTACCTCACCGCCTACGCCGCCGTGCAGCCCGACAAGCCGGCGATCATCGAGGACCGGCCCGACGGCACGGTCCGGACGTGGAGCTACGCCGACCTCAACCGGCGGGCGAACCGGCTGGCCAACGCGCTGCTCGGCTTCGGGTTGAGGCCGCGCGAGAGCGTGCTCTGGTGCGGGCTCAACTCGCACGAGGTGGCGCTCATGGGCCACGCCGCGCGCAAGAGCGGCATCACCTCGGTGCCGATGAACTACCGCCTGTCGCCGGAGGAGGCCGCCTACGTGGTCGACAACTCCGACGCGCTCCTGATCTGGACCGACACCGAGTACGCGGAGCTCTTCCAATCGATCCGCGCGCACACGCCGAAGGTCCGCGAGATCGTCGTCTTCGGCGGCGAGGCGCCGCCGGGAACGATCGCGGCCGACGACTTCGTGCGCGGCGCCTCGGCAGCCGAGCCGAAGCCGCCGGGCATCGAGGCGAGGACGGTGATCTACACCTCGGGCACGACCGGGAAGCCCAAGGGCGCGGTGCGCACCGGGCAGGGGAACCCCGAGCAGCTCAAGGCGCTGCTCGGGCACGTCGGCTACCGCCCCGACGACATCTACCTGACCACCGGCCCGCTCTATCACTCGGGCCCCGGCGGCTTCATGGGGATCGCGTTCCTGCTCGGCAACACCACCGTCATCCAGCGCAGGTTCGATCCCGAGGATTGGCTGCGGGTGCTCGAGAAGCACCGGGTGACGAGCACGTTCTCCGCCCCCACCCCGATCCGGCGCATCGTGAGCCTGCCCGAGGAGGTCAAGGCGCGCTACGACCGTTCGAGCCTGCGCGTCATGATCGCCAACGCCGCCCCCTGGCCGTTCACCTTGAAGCAGGCCTACGTGAAGTACTTCCCGCCCGAATCGTTGTGGGAGGTCTACGGCTCGACCGAGCTCGGCGTCAACATGGTGCTCGAGCCCAAGGACCAGATCACGAAGCCCGGCTCCTGCGGCAAACCAGCTCCGATGGTCGAGGTGAGGCTCCTCGACGACGAGGGCAAGGAGGTCACCGAGCCGCGCGTGCCCGGCGAGATCTACGTGTCGAGCCCGTCGATCTTCGACACCTACCACAAGGCCCACGACAAGTACGAGGCGGAGACCCGCGGTGAGCTCCACACCGTCGGCGACGTGGCGTACTTCGACGAGGAGGGCTTCTACTACATCTGCGACCGCAAGAAGGACATGATCATCTCGGGCGGCATGAACATCTACCCCGCCGAGATCGAGGCCGCGCTCGAGGCCCATCCCTCGATCTACGAGGCGGCGGTGTTCGGGGTTCCCAGCGAGGAGTGGGGCGAGAGCGTGCACGCCGTGGTCGTGGTCGCTCCGGGCGAGGAGCTCGACGCCGACGCGGTGATCGCCTTCGCGCGCCAGCACCTCGCGGGCTACAAGTGCCCGCGCAGCGTCTCGTTCCTGGACGAGCTGCCGAAGGTGCCGTCGGGGAAGATCCTCAAGCGCGAGCTGCGCGAGCCGTACTGGAAGGGACGCGAGACCCGCGTATGACGGCGCCGGCCGCGTCGGGAGCGGCGGCGGCGGGCCGCCCCGCCTCGGCGGCGCTGTCGCAGACCCGCATCTGGCAGGTCATCGGCGCCTCCGCCGTGGGCACCATGATCGAGTGGTACGACTTCTACATCTTCGGCAGCCTCGCCACCGTCATCTCGCCGCTCTTCTATCCGCCCGGCAACGACACGCTGGCGCTCATCGCCTACCTCTCGACCTTCGCCGTCGGGTTCGTGGTGCGGCCGTTCGGCGCGCTCTTCTTCGGCCGCATCGGCGACCTGGTCGGGCGCAAGCGCGCGTTCCTGGTGACGCTCCTCATCATGGGCGGCGCCACCGCCCTCATCGGCTTCCTGCCGACTTACCAGACGATCGGTCTGGCGGCGCCGATCATTTTGCTCGTGATCCGCGTGCTGCAGGGGCTGGCCCTGGGCGGCGAGTACGGGGGCGCCGCGGTCTACGTCGCGGAGCACGTGCCGGATCACCGGCGCGGCTTCTACACCAGCTTCATCCAGATCACGGCGACGCTCGGTCTCTTTCTCTCGCTCACCGTGATCCTGCTGGTGCAGAACGCGATGAGCCGGGAGACGTTCGGCGCCTGGGGCTGGCGCATCCCCTTCCTGATCTCGATCGCGCTGGTCGGCGTCTCGCTCTACATCCGGCTGCGCATGCGCGAGTCGCCGATCTTCGAGCACATCAAGAGCGCGGGCATGGCGTCCGCGAAGCCGCTGAAGGAGGCCTTCACCCAGTGGGTGAACCTCAGGCGTGTCCTGATCTCGCTTTTCGGCGCCACTGCCGGCCAGGGTGTCGTCTGGTACACCGGCCAGTTCTACGCGCTGTTCTACCTGCAGGCGATCCTCAACGTGAAAGGGGAGTCCGCCAACTACGTGATCGCGATCGCGCTCCTGCTCGGCATGCCGTTCTTCGTTTTGTTCGGCGCGCTGTCGGACCGGCTCGGGCGCAAGCGCATCATGATGGCCGGCTGCCTGCTGCCTCTCGTCTTCTACATCCCGATCTACCGCGCCATGCGCGACGCGGCGGGGTCGGGCGTCGTGACCGCGGTGTCGCAGCGCAACCCCGTGACCGGAGCGATCCTGCTCACGCCGCAGGCGCTGGTCGACGGTGAGCTCCAGGCCGCTCCCCAAGCGCTCCCCCACGCCGATCTCGGCTCCTTCCTCGCCGATCCCGCCGCCTGGAAGCTCATCCTCCTGGTGTTCGTCCAGGTGCTGTTCGTGACCATGGTCTACGGCCCGATCGCGGCCTATCTGGTGGAGGCCTTCCCGGCGCGCATCCGCTACACCGCGCTGTCGCTGCCGTACCACATCGGCAACGGCGTCTTCGGAGGCCTGCTGCCGCTGATTGGTTTATGGAGCGTGGCGGCGACCGGCAACATCTACGCCGGCCTCTACTACCCCATGGCCGTGGCCGCGCTCACGCTGGTGGTGGGCTCGATCTTCCTCGAGGAGACGCACGGCGTGCTGATCTGGAGCGAGGTGGAGAGCGATCGCCCGGGCGG
>DATKDQ010000115.1:0-3055 GCA_035544635.1 Thermoanaerobaculia bacterium | reverse complement strand
GTCGACGAAGCGCCCCGGCTCTTCCTGGATGAGCACCAGGACGCCGCGCAGGTGGA
This sequence comes from Thermoanaerobaculia bacterium, assembly GCA_035544635.1. Taxonomy (GTDB): domain Bacteria; phylum Acidobacteriota; class Thermoanaerobaculia; order Multivoradales; family Multivoraceae; genus DATAFT01. The sequence goes on along the minus strand of DATKDQ010000115.1, from coordinate 2,999 downwards.
TGCCCAGAGCGACGTCCAGCAGGCCGTTGCCGTTGACGTCCCCGACCGCCGCATCGCCGTAGTCGTAGGCCAGCTCGGGCCAGGTGACGTCCTCCCAGGCCCGCCAGCTCCCGGCGCCGTCCCCGAGAAAGACCACCGGCTGGTAGCTGCCCTTGCGCAGGGGGCCGTGCACGATGTCGAGATGGCCGTCCCCGTTTATGTCCGCGACGTCGAAGCCCTGTCGCCACTGCCCCTGCCGCGGCAGCCCGTGATCGAAGGGGACGAAGGTGAGCCGGTCGACGCGGCGGTCCTCGTACCGATAGTCATCCGCCTTCGCGGCGCGCGCCTCCTCCTCCGCGCGCCGGCTCTCCTCGAGCGCCTTTCGCTCGACCTCGAGGTCGATGCCCCGATACCACTTGATGTAGATGTACTCGTCGTCGTGCTTCACCACCGGCCAGCGGTACAGGCGCTTGTACTGCACCCACTCGCCTCCGGGGTAGATGTAGTAGGTGTCCTTGACCTTCCGGAACCGGGTCACGAAGTACTCGCGCCCGTCCTCCTCCTGCTCCCACTTGCCATCGGGAGGCTCCTGGTGCTCGAGATCGTCCATCGGGTCGGGAGCCGGCGTCGCCTGCGGAGCAGCGCCCTCGGGTGCCGCCGCCGGGGCGAGGAGGGGTGGCTCCGCGGATGGCGGCGCCTGCGCCAGCACGACCGCCGGCTCGAAGCCCGATTGGATGCTGGCGCCCGCCAAGAGGAGGCAGCCTCCAGCCAGCGCGGCCAGCGCCGGGGGGTGCAGCCAGATGTTGGACCCGGATCGTGACATGGCCTCTGCTCCTGGTTGCAGTGCTTACGGATCGCGCGGAGGCGCGCCGCGGGGAAGCTCTACGGCACTCGCCTTGCGGCAAGAACACCGCGGCCCTCGAATCTTTATGGGCCCCCGGCATACTGCCACGGGCACCGGTGCCGGTCAAATCGAAACGGTCGCCGCGGCAGCGCGGGCCCGCCGGCGTTGACACCCGCGTCCAAAAGGACTTAAATATGGCCATTCGGCTGGAGAGACGTGTCTCTCGGGAGATCGATGGACGTGCGGGCGGCGCTCGAACTGGAAGCCCAGGAATCCCCGGACGCGCAGCGCGAGTTCCGCGTTCTGCGCGATCGCGGCGTCGAGGCGCTGCGCGCTGGCGACCTGCGCGGCGCGCTCGACCTCTTCGACCGCGCTGCGGAGAGAGCGCGCGCCAGTGGAGATACCGATCTCGCCGATCTCGCCCATTGCAACCGCGCCGCCATCGCGATCGAGCTCGGCGATGGCTCCGGCGTCCTGGCGGAGATGCGCGCGATCCTCCTGCGATCGCGCAGCGCTCAGTGCTGCATGGTCGCCGCCACCAATGCCGCGCGCATCCACGACCTGGCCAAGGACTACAAGAAGGGTCTCTTCTATGCGCGCCTGGCGCGCGATCACGCCGAGGCGGGCGGCGACGCGTCGCAGCTCGCCAGCGTGCGCAACCTGGGAGCGAACCTGCTCCTCGCCGAGAGCCACGTCGAGGAGGCGGCGCGCGAGTACGAGGCCGCGCTCGAGCTGATGCCCGAGGACGATCCGGTCTGGCGCGCGCGGGCGCTGGGGAACCTGGGCTACTGCCGGGTGCTGCAGGGGAGGTTGCGCGAAGCGTTCGTGTTGCTGCGCCAGTCGATCGATCCGCTGCGGCGGCTCGAGGCGAGGCTCTATCTGGTCTCGCCGCTCACCGATCTGGCGTTCGCCCACCTCGAGGCCGGCCATCCCGGACCCGCGCGGAATGCCGCCGAGGAGGCTCTCGCGCTGGCGCGAGAGCTCGCCGACGACGCGGGGATCAAGAACGCGCTCTATCTCCTGGGCGAGGCCGCCGGACAGCTCGGCGACCTGCAGCTCGCGCGTAGCACTTTCCTCGAGCTGCAGCGGAGCTACTACCCCGACAAGCCGTTCGTGTGCGACTTCCTCCTGTCGGTCGACGTTCGCAAGATCGTCAACCTGAGGGCATGACGGTGGCGCGCACGATCTCTCGAGCGTCTCTCCTCTTCGCCATTCTCCTGGCGTGCGGAGCCGTCTCTCCGGCACAGCAGGCCACGCTCGGGGATGACGGGATGCTCTACACCGCGCGGGTCGGAGCCTACGGCAGCCTCTTCCCCGACGGTTCAGGGCACGCCGCCGATGCGAACGTCATCGCGCTCGAGATTCGGGCGCCCGACGGTGCCCTGCACCGGCTGCTCGCTCCCAGCGGAGGGACGGTGGCGCCGGACGCGAAGCCGTTCCTGGTGTGGGAGGGCTCCTCACGGCGCCTCTTCATGGTGTGGGAGGGGCTCAACCACATCCACTCCGCGGTGCGGCTGAGCTCCTTTGACGGGAGCGAATGGTCCGAGCCGCTCCAGATCTCCGGCAACCCGTTCACCAAGAAGAGCTCGCCGCGGCTCGCGGTGACCCGCGAGACCTACCTGCGCGGCGGTCTCGCCGAGAACGCGACCGGCGAGCGCACGGTCCTGCACGTGGTGTGGTACGAGGACGACTACGGGATCGTCGACGTCCTCTACGCACCGGTGGTGCTCGACAACGGCGCCACGCCGGCTTGGCTGCCGCCCATCTTCGAGCTGGGCCAATTCGTTCCGCAGGCGAGCGTGAGCGGCACCGCCGCCACGCCGTCCCTGCTGCGCAACCCACGCGTCGTCGCGGCGGCGGACCGGCAGAGCGTCCTGGTCGCTCTGGTGGACGACGGCAGCCACCAGCTCGTGACGCTCCGCGTCGACGTGCTGCCGGTCGAGCTCAGCGCCGTGGCGGACGAGCTGGCGCGCTTCTTCGCCGACGTGGAGGACGATCCCTGCACCGGAGACGTCACCAGTCTGGCGGAGCGGGCGCGCGCGCATCTGGTGGTGATCGGCACCCGGTTCAGCGCGTACGCGCGCAGCTACATGGCCGATACCCTGCGCGATTGGCTGCTCGCACGGCGCGAGGGAGAATGCTCGACGGGAGGAGCGACCGGCCTCACAGAGCGGGC
>DATKDQ010000114.1:0-13299 GCA_035544635.1 Thermoanaerobaculia bacterium | reverse complement strand
CTCTCGCTCCACTCCTCCTCGCTCGCCACCGCGGCGACGATCTGCTGCGCCAGGATGTCGAGCGGCTCGACCGGAAGCGCGAGCCGGTCGAGCTCGCCGCTTGCCACCGAGCGCACCAGCGCGATCGCCTCCACCAGCTCGTCGCGCGAGAGCGGGAAGAGGCGGCCCTTCGACACGGCACCCACGGCATGCCCCGAGCGCCCGACCCGCTGCAGGAGCGTCGCGATCGAGCGGGTCGAGCCGAGCTGGCACACCAGGTCGACGCTGCCGACGTCGATGCCGAGCTCGAGCGACGCGGTGGCCACCAGCGCGCGCAGCTCGCCGGCCTTGAGACGGCGCTCGGCGTCGAGCCGCTGGTCGCGCGACAGCGAACCATGGTGCGAGGTGACGGCCACCTTGCCGAGGCGATCGGAGAGGTGCTTCGCGACGCGCTCCGAGAGCCGGCGCGTGTTGACGAAGACCAGCGTCGTCGAGTGCGCGAGGACGAGCTCGGCCAGGAGATCGTAGATCTCCTCCCACACCTCGTTCGACATCACCGCCTCCAACGGCGAGCGCGGCAGCTCGAGCGCGAGGTCGATCGATCGGCGGTGCCCGAGATCCACGATCGTGGCGCGGTCGCGGTCGTGCGTGAACAGGAAGTCCGCCACCGCCTCGATCGGGCGCTGCGTCGCGGAGAGGCCGATGCGCAGCGGCGGCTTGCCGGTGACGTGCGCGAGCCGCTCGAGCGTGAGCGCGAGATGCGAGCCGCGCTTGTCGCTCACCATGGCGTGGATCTCGTCCACGATCACGGTCTCGACGGTGCGCAGCATCTCGCGCCCACTCTCGGAGGTGAGCAGGATGTAGAGCGACTCGGGCGTCGTCACCAGGAGGTGCGGTGGATGCCTGCGCATCGCGGCGCGGGCCGCCGCCGGCGTGTCGCCGGTGCGCACCGCGGTACGGATCTCGACTCTGGGCGCGCCGCTCGAGCGCAGCCGCTCGAGAATGCCGGCGAGCGGCGCCTCCAGGTTGCGCTCGATGTCGTTCGATAGCGCCTTGAGCGGCGATACGTAGACGACGCGCGTCGCGTCGGGAAGGGCTCCGCCCGCCGCGATCCCCTCGCGCACCAGGTCGTCGATCACCGCCAGGAACGCGGCCAGCGTCTTGCCCGAGCCGGTGGGCGCTGCGACCAGGGTCGGCCGCCGCTCCTTGATCGACGGCCAGGCGCCGGCCTGGGGCGCCGTGGCCTCGCCGAGGGTCTCCTCGAACCAGCCGGCGACGGCGGGATGGAACAGACGATCGAGGGGTAGTGCGACGGAGCCCGCCGCCGGCGAGGGGTCCATGACCGTGCAGTCTACCGGTCCACCGCGGCCGCCAGTAGCCGACTCGATCTTCGCGATCGACCCGGACCAGCGAGGTTAGGGCGAGGGTTCCACGATCTCGAACCGGGTGTTGCGCGGGATCCCCTGGTCGATCACCTGCTCGACGCCGCTCGGCCAGCGCACCTCGATGCGGTCGACGGCGCCACTCTCCCCGAGGCCGAAGTAGATCGGCAGCGCGCTCTGGGAGAGATAGCCGGACTTGCCGTTGTGGTAGCGCACCTGCACCCGTTGGCCCGAGTGCAGGCGCACCGTGGCGCCCAGGCCATCGCGGTTGGAGCGCGTTCCGACCAGCTCGACCTTCAGGAAGTGCAGGTCCTTCCGCTCGGCCAGGTTGCTCACCAGCACCTGCGGCTCGGCATGGAACTCGCCGGTGACGATGTCGAGATCGCCGTCGTCGTCGAGATCGAAGATGACCGAGGTGCGCGTTCCCAGGTTCCCCCACACGGTATAGGCGCCCCGGCGCCCCGCGCAGATCTGCTTCAGTCGCTGCGTGGACTGCCCCTCGGGTGAAGAGCAGTCGATCTCGAACCAGGGCTTGTTGGTACGGCCGTCGCGGCGCGGCTCGACCCCCAGGATGAACTCGCTGTGCACGAACCCGTCGCCGGCGTTGTTGAGCAGCACCGAGTTGATGCCGTAGCGGTACGGGTACGACATGCTGGAGGCGATGAACACGTCCTCGTAGCCGTCGGCATTGAGATCGCCGACGCTCGGCCCCCATGGCCAGTAGTTCTCGGCGCCGGCCTGGTCCGACACCTCGACGAAGGGTGGCGAGCTGGTGTTGCGATACAGCGCGTTGCCGAAGATGTTGTTGTCGCCCCCCTGGAGGTGATCATCGTCCCACATCATGATCGACTTCTGCCGCTCGGCCTCCGGGAAGACCTCTGCGCTCATGTCGGAGTGCATGTCGGTGATGAGCAGGTCGATCAGCCCATCGCCGTCGTAGTCGAAGAACGCGATGCCCATCGCTCCCCATGGCGTCTTGGGGAAGTAGGCAGCGGTCTTCTCGACGAAGCGCTGGCCTCCCTGGTTCTCCCAGTAGTGGTCGTCGCCCTGCATGTCGAGCACGTAGAGGTCCGGGTAGAGGTCGCCGTCGAGGTCGGCGAAGCTGGCATCGCCCGCCCACCCGTCGTCGACCAGCCCCACCTTCTCGGTGACGTCCTCGAAGCGGTTGCCGCCGTGGTTGCGGTAGAGGATGCTGGGCTCGGTGCGGTCGGGACGCAGGTGTCCGGCGAAGGCATCCTCGAGGCCGATGTAGTAGCCGCCAGGCCCGCGCTCGTCGGTGGTATAGCGGCCGACGTTGGTCACGAACAGGTCGAGCAGGCCGTCGAGATCGTAGTCGAAGAACACCGCCCCGGAGGAATGGCCGACATGGCCGACGCCGGCCGCGGCGGTGATGTCTCGGAATCGTCCGGTGCCGTCGTTCTCGAACAACACGTTGCCCATGCGCACCGTGGTGACGAACAGATCCGGATCGCCGTCGTTGTCGATGTCGGCGAAGCTGGCGGTGACGCTGATCCGGTCACTCAGTCCGACGCCGGCCGCGGCGGTGACGTTCTCGAAGCGGCCGCCGCCCAGGTTGCGCCACAGCTCGTTGCTGCCGATCTGGTTGGTCAGATAGAGGTCGCTGCGGTCATCGCCGTCGACGTCGGCGGCGGCGATGCCGTTGCCGTGATCGTAGTGGACCATCTTGAAGAACTTGTGACCGTCTTCCGTGCCTTCGTGGCGGAAGGTGATGCCGCTCTCCTCGAGTCGATCGGTGAAGGAGAAGTCGTGGAAGACGTCGAGCTGGTCGCGGGTCTCGAGCTGGGCCTGGCGCCTCGCCGCGAGCTGGCGCTCGCCGACGTCGATGGGTGGGACGTCGAGTCGCTGGGGAGCCTGGGCGCCGGCGAGAAGGGTGAAGGGCAGCAGGGAGAGAATGGCGAGAGCCCCCCTCGGAGATCCGCGGCGAGCGCGCGATGGTCTCGAGGCGCGCATGATGCACTCCCGTGAGGAAACCTGGGCTGCGGCCAGGGCGAGCGTCTGATCGCGATTATATGGAGCCGATTCGCATGGGGTCAAACCAAGCGCCGGCAGCCCGGCAGCCTGGTCTCAGGGGGCAGCGATGTCGACGCCCCGGCGCACGAAGGCGTACTGGGCACCGAGCTCGTCGCGCAGGCCGATGGCCAGGTCGTGGTAGCCACGCTCCATGGTGAGCTCGAGGCCATAGGTGTAGTGCTTGCCCTCGGTCTCTGCGATCCGGTCGCTCGGGATGCTGATGTCGACCGGAATCTCTTGCACTTCGGTGGCCTTGTCCTGTTCGTCCTTGGCGGCGAAGAAGATGCGCAGCCTGCCGCGATGCTCGCCGCCGCCCGGGACCAGCGTGAGCTTCGCGAACGGGATCTGGAGATACACGGGAGCGTCGTAGTTGCCATCCGATCTCGGCTTGGGGCGCCCGAACTGGATCCGCATCTGGAGCGGGTTGTTCTGCATGTTCAAGTTCAGGGCGGAGAGCGTGCCTTCGATCATCCTGGATTCGACCGACTTGTCGCGATAGCCGCTGCGGTGGCGGATCTGATAGCCCTGACCCTTGCTCCTGAGCCTCACCTCGATGCGGTGGTAGCGGCCGTCCCCAGCGACCGGCGGCGCGTATCCCAGGCTGTAGTAGTTGCGGAAGTCCCTGCCCATCTTGAGCAGGTCCGGCAGCACCCGATTGGCGTTCAGGATCGCTCGACCGCCGGTCTCCTCGGCCAGCAACTGCAGCGGGCTCTGCAGGTTGCTGTTGTTGATGGTGTCGATGAAGCCCATCTGACCGGCCGAGCCGATGTGGGCCTGGTCGACCGTGGCGCTGGAGCTGACCGTCAGTCCGCGCGCGTCGATGGTGTAGAACGTGACCCGGTTCGCGTTGGCGTTGGCCGCCAGCTGCCGGAAGCGGCGCGACAGGTCGTACTCGGTCATCTCGGTCAGCGACATCCTGCGCTCGTGACGCTGGGTCACCAGGTAGAACATGTCCTCACCGACGATCATCGGGATGCCGTCGCTGACGTAGACCACGGCCTTGCGTCCGGGCGAGCCGGCGAGATTCTCGACGATGCGGCCGAGCGCGTCGATGGTGAAGCTCATGTCGTTGTAGAAGGAGCCGGCGTAGTGCTGCAGCCGCATGACGGCGACGTCGGCATCCTGCTGCTCGATGTCGTTGATGGCGGCGATGAGGTCCTGCCGCTCGCGGTCGCGATGCGTGCGCTGGGCCGAGATGTCTTCGAGCTCGAGCATCGCCTGGGACAGGCGCTCGGGCGTCACCGTGAAGGGATGGCGGACGTGGAGCGCGCGGTCGTAGCTCACCAGCATGACCTCGTCCCCGGCCGACAGCTCGCGGCGTAGGAACTCGCGCAGCTCGCGCATCACGCGGTTGCGGTTGAACTGCGTGAGATTGAAGTTGTCGACGTAGATCACCACGTGGAGCCGCTGCTCCGGCGGTACCGCTCGCTCGAGGAGCGGGGGATCGAGCTGGTCGCCGGCCGGAGGCTCGGTGGGTGGAGCTTCGGGATCCACCCGGGCCGGCGGCGCGACGCGACTGCCGTCGGCGACCGGGTAGAAGTTGCTGATCGCGACCGGTTCGCCGTCGACGAAGAGCTCGAAGTCGTCCTTGGTCAGGCCGCGGACGGGCTCGCCGCTCTTGTCCGTGACGTGGACGTCGATGTTGACGACCTCGACGTCGACGGTGTCGAAGAAGACTGGAGAGGAGGTGTCGCCGCCCTCCTGGGCCGGCGCAGGCACGGCGAGGAGAAGAAACGGCAGCAGCGACGCGAGACCGGCGAGACGGGGGCGGCGTAGGCGAGAGGGCGTGCGCTGCACTGGCTTGGAGCTCATGACGAGCTCGTGAGGGAGTCCACGTCTCGGCATCTCCGAGCAGGCGGAGGTCGCCGACCGGCCGATTGTAGCAAGGCGGCGGCGGGAGTCCGGGCCTCGCCACCAGTGCCGGCGCTTCGAGTCAGCGCGCCGGTGATCGGCATTCCTTTCCATATAATCAATGAAACGCGCGTCCTGAGCACGGCTCGGGCGGCGCGTCCGTCTGTGCCCATGGCTCCCCTCAAACGTCGGTCGCGCGAACGGGCGTGCCGCGCAGCGTGGCTCCCATCGGTGTGGGCGCTCGCGGCGGCCGCGTCGACGGCCTCGGCTGCTGCCGATGGAGGCGGGTGTCCGCCCTTTCGCTGGGAGCTCCTCCATGATCCGGTGCCCTTCCGGCACGTCGCCGGCGGCAGCGGCGGCAAGCACCTGCCCGAGACCATGGGCGCCGGACTGGCGTGGATCGACTACGACGGCGACGGTTGGCTCGATCTCTACCTCGTGCAGTCGGGCCCCTACCCGCCGGCGGGCTCGGCCGAGGCAGCCAACCGGCTGTTCCGCAACCGTGGCGGGGAAGGGTTCGAAGAGGTGCCGGCGAGCGGGACCGAGCACACCGGCTACGGTCAAGGCGTGCTGGCGCTCGACCTCGACGGCGATGGCGCCACGGATCTGATCGTCACCAATGTGGGCGCCACTGCGCTGCTGCGCAACCGCGGCGACGGCACGTTCGAAGACGCCTCGGGGCGGCTCGGCGAGCCTGCTTCGCCGCGCGCTTGGGGCTCGTCGGTGGCGGCGGCCGACGCCGAGGGGGACGGCGACCTCGACCTCTATGTCGCCCAGTACCTCGACTACGACCCCGAGGCCGAGCTCTTCTGTGGCGACCGCGCGACGGGCGAGCGCGACTACTGCGACCCGGCCATGTTCGAGGGCCTACGCGATCACTTCTTCCGCAATCGAGGAGACGGCAGCTTCGAGGAGGTGGGTCGCCAGGTGGGCCTCGGCGGAGCGGACGGCAAGGGCCTGGGGGTGATCTTCGGCGATCTCGACGGCAGCGGGCGCCCCGATCTCTACGTCGCCAACGACCTGACCCTGAATCTGCTGTTTCGCAACCGGGGCGACGGCGTCTTCGAGGACCTGTCGCTGCTCTCGGGCGCGGCGGTGAATGCCCACGGCAGGCCCGAGGCCGGCATGGGCGTGATCATGGCCGACCTCGACGGCGATGGTGATCCCGATCTGGCGGTGTCGAACTTCGACGTCGAGACCAACACCCTCTACCGCAACCTGGGCGGCCTGTCCTTCGAGGACGCATCGAGCGTGAGCGGCTTCGGCCTGCCTTCGTTCAACCTGCTCGGCTTCGGCCTGATTGCCGCGGACTTCGATCTCGACGGCGCTCTCGACGTCTTCGTCGCCAACGGGCACATCTTCGAGCGCCCCCGACGCGAGAACGTGAGCTACCGGCAGCGCGACCTGCTGCTGCGCGGCGACGGACGAGGGCGCTTCGCGGAGGTTCGCTGTGCTGCGCTCGAGAGCGCGCCGCGGGTCGGACGCGGCGCCGCGGCCGCGGACTTCGACCTCGACGGCGATGTCGACCTGGCGGTGGCGAACAACGACGACGGACCGACGCTCCTGATCAATCGGATCGCGGAGATGGCGCACCCGGGCTGGCTCGGAGTGGAGCTGGTCGGTGGGGCGCCCAACACCGAGGCCATCGGCGCGGTGGTGACGCTCCGGCAGGGAGATCGAGCGCAGCGCCGCTGGGTGCTGGCCGGCGACAGCTATCTGTCCTCGGGCGACCGGCGGGTGGTATTCGGTCTGGCGGATCGGGATGCTCCTCTGGTGCTCGACGTGGACTGGCCCTCGGGGAAGCACCAGCGGGTGGTGGCGCCGAGCTCGGGCAGGTACTTGAGGCTGGTGGAGTAGCGGCGTGTCACGTGGGCTCACAGGTCGGGTACGTCCCTGCGGCGCGGGGTCGAGCCCGCTCGTCGCGAGACCCGGCCGGAATCGGGCGCCGCCCGTGATGGCGGCGGTCCTTCTGCTGCTGTCCGCCGGGGCCACGAATGCGTTCGGCGGCGAGGGGGCCGCCGGCGGCCCTCCGGTCGAGGAGCTCACGCTGGCCAACGGCATGACCTTTCTCCTGGTCGAGCGCCCCGGCATCCCCATGACCGCCGCGGTGTGGGTGGCGCACACCGGCTCGGGAGACGAGCAGGCGGGAACCACCGGGGTGAGCCATCTCCTCGAGCACCTGCTGTTCCGGGGCAGCCGGACGATCGGGGCGCGAGACGTGCGCCGCGAGCTCGAGCTGTTCGCCCGGGAGGACGCCATCGCGGCCGAGCTCCAGGATCCCGGCCTCGACGCCGCGCATCGTGCCGAGCTCGAGCGACGGTCGCAGCGGCTGGCCGAAGAGCTGCGGGCGCTGCAAGTCAAGGGCGAGTACGCGCTGCACTACACCCGCGCCGGAGCGGTCGGCATCAACGCCGTGACGCATCGCGATCTCACCGCCTACTACCTGATGCTGCCGGCCCCCAGGCTCGAGCTCTGGTTCTGGATGGAGTCCGATCGCCTGCTCGCGCCCATGCTGCGCGACTTCTACGCCGAGTACGAGATCGTCGAGCAGGAGAGGCACCAGCGCATCGACTCGGTGCCGGGGCGGCCGGAGCAGCTCGAGCTGGAGCGTCGCTTCTGGGGGGACGACCACCCCTACTCGTGGCCAACGATCGGCCGCACCGAGGACCTGAGTTGGATCACGCGGCCGGTGGCCGAGGCCTACTTTCGCAGCCGCTATCGCCCCGATCGCCTCACCGCTGCTCTGGTCGGCGACTTCGATGCCGCCCAGGTGCGGCGGTGGGCCGATCGCTACTTCGGCCGGCTGGCTCCAGGATCGCCCGTCGAACGGCAGTCTCGCAGCGGAGACGAAGCCAACGGACACTCGCCGCGGATCCGCCAGGTCGCCGCCTGCGATTGCCCGACCCAGATCGAGATTCTCTATCCCACGCAGCCGTTCGGCCACCCCGAGGCCGTGGCTCTCGACGTCCTCGCCGGGGTGCTCGGAGGGCGCACCGGGCGGCTGCATCGCGGGCTGGTGCTCGAGCGCGGCATCGCCTTCTCCGCGTCGGCGCAGCATGCGCCGCTGCGCCGGGGCGGTGCGTTCTCGGTGGTGGCGGAGGCGCGAGGATCGACCACCGCCGAGGCCCTGGAGGCGGCGTGGCTCGAGGAGCTCGAGCGCCTGCGGCGCGAAGGCGTGGGCGGACGCGAGCTCCAGAAGGTCAAGAACCGCATCACCACCGATGCCGCCCGGGAGGTCAAGGAGCCGCTCCAGCTCGCCTTGCGTCTGGCCGTCTACGACGCTCTGGGCGACTGGCGCCAGCTCTACACCTTCCCGGAGCGCGCGCAGGCGGTCACCGCCGAGGACCTCGAGCGGGTGATCGAGCGCTACCTTGGTCCCGAGCGGCGAGCCACGCTACTGCTCGAGCGACGGAGTCGATGAAGGGTCTCGCCGGCTGTGCCCTGGTGCTGCTTCTGGTGTACCTGCGGGCGAGCGCCGGAGCGGAGCAGATCCCGCGGCGCCCCGAGCGGCTCGCCCTGCCCCCCTTCCACTTCGAGATTCCCGAGGTCGAGCGACACCAGCTCCGCAACGGCGTCCCGGTCTACGTGGTCGAGGACCGAACGGTGCCCCTGGTCGACGTGGTCTTGGCGCTGCGTACCGGGGGCAGGTACGACCCCGAGCACGGAGTGGGGCTGGCGTCGCTCACCGCCTCGATGATCCGCCGGGGAGGCACGGTGGCGCTCGCCGCCGACCGCTTCGACGAGGAGGTGGACTTCCTGGGGGCCGAGCTCGACAGCTTCGGTGGTGTGGATCGCTCGGGGATGACGCTCGAGTGCTCACCGGGCGTGCTCGAGCGCGCCCTCGAGCTCCTCGCCGAAGCGCTGCTGCGCCCACGCTTTCAGGAGGACCGGCTCGACAGCGCCAAGGCCAATCTGCGCAAGAGCCTCGAGGCGCGGGGTGATGACCCGCTGCGAGTGCTCGATCTCGAATGGCAGCTCCTGCAGTACGGGCCGAAGCATCCGCGGGCGCGCCAGCTCACCGGCAGGGGCCTCGCGGCCATCGCGCGCCAGGATCTCCTCGACTTCCATCGCCGCCACTGGGCCCCGGACACCGCGGTCCTGGCCGTCTCGGGCGACGTCGACACCGAGCAGGTGCTCGAGCTGCTGGATCGGCTGCTGGGCGATTGGGGTCGCGAGAGCGCCGGCGTTGCCGCGCCCGCGCCGCCACCCCTCGAGCGCGTGGAAGCGCCCGCGGGCCTCTACCATCTCGAGAGCTCGACGCCGCAGGCCAAGCTCTATCTCGGACACCGAGGCAGAGAGCGGCGCTCCTGGGAAGAGCAGGACGCCTTTGCCGCCATGGTGATGGCAGAGATCCTGGGTGGCGGCGGCACCGTCTCGCGCCTGCGCAGCCGCCTGCGCGCGGAGGAGGGCCTGGTCTATCGAGTGGTCGCGTCCTTCGGCCTCGGGATCGAGGAGCCGGGGAGCTTCGAGGTGTTCCTCGAGACCTCGCCTCGCCGTGCCGGACGCGCGGTGCGCGCGGTGCTCGCCGAGCTCGAGCGCCTGCGCTCGGAGCCGGTGCCACCCGCGGAGCTCGAGCTCGCCCGGAGGTCGCTGGTCGACGCCCTACCGCTGCTGTTCCAGGGCGCGGTCGCCGTGGCCGGACGCTTCGCCGAGGACGAGCTCCTGGGGCGTCCGCACGAATACTGGCGGATCTACCGCCAGCGGATCGAGCGGGTGCGCCCGCAGGACGTGACGCGGCTGGCGCGGGCGCACCTGCATCCCGGCGAGCTGCGCGTCCTGGTCATGGGTCCCTGGTCGGAGCTCGGGGCTGGCGAGCACGGCGGGCCGGGTCTCGAGCAGGTCGTGGGGAGGCCGGTGACGCACCTGCCGAGCAGGGATCCCGTCGAGCTGGACTGACAGGAAGTGCTGGGCGACCGATCCGGCGCCGCGCCGGATCGGGATCGCCATGTCATGACACTCGCCACACGCTGCTAGGAGTGTGTCCGAGTAACAGCGTCCCATCTGTGTTCGGCGCGTAGCGCCAGCGCCGTCCTCGGCGCGAAAGTTATCTAGCCGGAGGAACGTGCTACTCAGCACGTTCCGGAGGCTAGGGCGTCCAGAGCTCGGTGTGGGGATAGAAGCCGAACCAGCCGAACCAGAAGGCGGTGTGACCCCCGAGGCGAGGGAGGGGATCGAGACCGTCGGCGATCAGCGCCTCTTCGGCGACGCGGTAGCGGCGGCCCTGCTCGTCGAGCAGCTGGTTCGGGCGCGGACCGGCGGAGAAGCGGTGGGCGCCCCGCTCGTAGGCTCGGATCGCGCCGCTCTCCGGATCGGCCACCAGCACCAGGGCTCGCTCCCCGAGCGTGTCGTTGACCACGCCGGCCTCGGCCAGACGATCGGTGGGATAGGCCTTGGGCTTGCCGTCGAGCAGCAAGGTGTAGACCTCGGCGTTGCGATCGAGGGCATCGCTCTTCTGCCACACCGGAAAGGCGACCCCCGCGCGGGCAGCGTCGGCCGCGCCCTCCTGGTAGACGAAGCCATGGCGTCGGCCCTCGCTCGGGTCGATCGCCATCACCGTGGTCTCGGGATGGCGCTGTCGCCATGCCCGCCAGGTGGTCAGCACCATCGGCAGGATCTCGAGCCGGTCGGACCTCAGGGCCTTGCGGCCGATCACCGCCTCGCCGGTGAGGTTGGCCCACAGGCTGTAGCTCTGGCGGTCGTACATGAGCTTGTTGCTGCGGTAGAGCAGCCCCGAGGTGCCGAAGGTGTAGGCGCCGCCGTCGTCGGTGCCGGTCGAGTAGAGGATGCCCGAGCCGCACAGCGTGCAGTAGCTGAGCGTCACCGGGTGGCCGCCGATGGTGTCGTTGAGCATCTCGTGCCAGCTCAGGGCCTTGACCGGATAGGCGCGGACCTCGCCGCCCAGGCTCACCCCGAAGACCCGATCGCCGTCGCGCAGATGGCGGGCCTCGGCGGCCGATACCTGGGGCGGGTGCTCGAGGGCTGGGATGCCGTCGAGGCGCACGCCCCCCCACACCACCTCGTCGAGCCGGATGCGTATCGGCACGCCCGGGTAGAGGATGTGCTGGTAGCGGGTGTCGATGCGCGCCAAGAGCGAGGCCTTCCACTCGGCGTAGCCCGCCGGCAGCTCGTACTGGCGGGCCCCGACGTGCTCGACCCAGTCCAGGTAGCGTTTGCCCGGCTGCTCGCCCGCGAGCGCGGCGAGCACCTCGAGGACGCTGGAGCGCGCGAGGTTGGAGGTGAAGAAGTAGGCGTCGACCAGGGGCGGGACGAAACGCGAGTCTCGAGCGCCCATCAGCCGCTCTGCCGCCGCCCGCCGCGGCTTGCGCGGCTCACCCATGAGATCGCGAATCAGGGCATATCCCGCCTCGGGCTCGAGCGACTCGACTGCCGGCAGCGCTGCGCCCACCCCGAGCAGTCCCAGGATGGGGGCCGCTACTGCCATGCGTTTCAGCTTCGTGAAGGAGCGTGGGTAGGGCATCGAGGTCGCGCTTCGAGTCCCGGGCTTCCAGACCACACCTGGACAGACTAGAGTACGTTTGATGACCCCCTCACGGTCTTCTCGCTCGACCGGTGCCATCCTGTCGCTGGTGGTGGTGACGCTGGCCCTCTACCCGGGGCGCTCGCTTCGTGGCCAGGAGCAGGAACGTCCGGCGCCCCTCCGGGTGGAGCGCATCACCGTCGCGCCGGCGTCCCCCGGCGTCGACACCCTGTGCCGCCTGACCGCCGCGATCCGCAACGAGGGTGAGGTCGCCGCCTCTCAGCTCGCCTTCACCGTGCGTCTCAACGGTGAGCCCCTCGCGGTCTACGAGAGCCAGCTCTACTACCAGGCGCTGCCCCCGGGGGAGACCAGCGAGGTGCGCCTCTACAACTTCTGGACGACCGAGACCGGCCGCGGCCGGCCGGCCGATGGCAAGTTGGTGGTCGAGGTGGTTCTCGAACAGGCGCGGTGGATGAAGATCGAGCGGGACGGAGACACCGAGACCTGGACTCCGGTGGGAGAGGTCTCCGGCCTGCCGTCGCGCGCCGAGATCGCCCTTCAACTGCCGTAGCGGTAGCCGCGACGGGCGCGGACGGTGTAGGCGCCGCTTCTGACCTTGACTCGCACTTCACGGTAGCCGGCGGTGCCCGCCTCGTAGTCGGTCTGGTAGCTGATCAGGTAGTAGCCGAGGTTGTCCTCGGCGATCTGGCGCAGCGGCGCCAGCGGGTTCGCGAAGGCATAGTAGTAGCGTCCGCCGGTGTCGTTCGAGATCGAGCTCAGCGCGTCGTTGATGGCTCGCTCTCGGGGGCTGCCTCGCGACGTGCTGATCAGATCGATGCTGTACACGGCCACGTTGCCGTCGTTGAGCGACTGCTCCATGTCGGGGTAGTAGCGCGGATCGGGCGTCCACATACCGGACTGCCCCACCTCGCCGAAGCCGACGCTGAACAGCAGCAGGTTCTTGCGACCGGCAATGCCCTCGGCGGCGTGCCCCAGGAGACTCAGCGCCTGTTCCACCTTGCGCGTGCTGCGGCTCAGGTCCCGGTCGGCAGGCAGGTTGATCGAGAGCGACGGGCTGTCGGGATCGAGCTCGGGCGCCGAGAGCGTCTCGAAGCGATCGGGCGCGCGCTTGCCGGTGACCGCGGCATCGACCGCGCGCTTGAGCGACTCCTTCTCGCGGGTGAAGTCCTGGTAGAGCTTGAGCTTGACGTCGTAGGCCAGCACCGCCACCTGGTCGTTGGGCCGGAGCTCCTGGTCGATCCACCTCTTGGTCCAGCGGCCGGCGTCGAGCTGATGCCCGATCAGGAAGGGCGCTGACTGGGTCTGATCGTGGAACAGCAGGATGAAGTAGCGATCGCTGCGGGTCCCGCCACCGGCTCCGGACGCCTCGAGCTCCGCGCCGCCGTAGAAGGTCACGCTGGTCGGGGCGAAGACCTGGTCGCGCTCCTCGATGACGAAGTCCTGCGGACCCAGGCCGGTGACCACCTTGCCGCTCTTGTCGGTGACCAGAACGTCGAGCAGCACCTCGGTGACGACGATGCGCTCGCGGAACGCCTCGCGATCGACAGGCGGTGAGGG
>DATKDQ010000113.1:0-4133 GCA_035544635.1 Thermoanaerobaculia bacterium | reverse complement strand
GCGCGCCCAGTCGGTGCTCGACGACATCCTCGACGGCGAGACGCGCAACGTCGTCGCCAACCACGACCTGCGTCAGGTGGTGCGCTCGACCAACCGCACGCCGGTGCTCGACGAGACCCTCGGCGAGCTCGAGTCCACCCTGGTCCCGATCCAGACCGGCCGAAACGAGATCCGCGATGCCATCCTGAGGGCGGCGCAGGCCAAGAGCGCGGAGCTCGGCATCGAGATCCTCGACGTGCGCTTCCGCCGCATCAACTACGGCGAATCGGTGCGGCCGAACGTCTACAACCGCATGATCTCGGAGCGCCGCCGCATCGCCGACCGCTTCCGCTCCGAGGGCCAGGGCGACGCCGCGCGCATCCTCGGCGAGATGGACCGGGAGCTCAAGCGCATCCAGTCCGAGGCCTACCGCGATGCGGAGACGATCATGGGGAAGGCCGACGGCGAGGCGACCGCCATCTATGCCGGCGCCTACGACCAGTCAGCCGACTCGCGCCGGCTCTACGAGTTCACGAAGACGATGGAGACGTTCAGGAGAACGGTCGGCCCCGACACCTCTCTGATTCTCTCCACCGACGGCGACTTCTACCGTTACCTCAAGGCCAGCCAGTAGCCGGCCCGCGCCGTCCGCAGCGCCAGGACGACTAGACCGCGCGCAGCGCCCGGATCCGGCCGAGGATCTGGCGCGGAACGCCGGCGCCGGCACGATCGAGCAGGTTCCAGACGCGCCGGAGCCTGGTGGCTCGCTCCGGCGGCCCGCCCGCGGCGTGCTCTTCCTTGCGGACGATCGGGCACGAGGTCGACCGCCGGCAGTAGTCGTGAAAGCGGCCGGCGGCGAGCTCGCGGCGGAGCTCCTGCATGAGCGGGGCGTTCCAGGTCTCCCTGTACTCGCTCATCCCGGCGATCGCATCGGCGCCGTAGCAGCAGGGCATGGTTCCGCGCCGGAGGATGTAGTAGCTCTTCCAGGGCTCCTGGCAGATGGGGAGCCTCTCGGCGCCCAGCGAGGGGAGCGGCGGCGGGGCCGGCGGGTCGGGCGGGAGCCCGAATGCCGGCGCCGCCGGCTCGGAGTCGCCCGGGCCGGCGAGCCCGTTCGCCGCTGCGGGCGAAGCCTGCCCTGGGCCCTGCGCCTCACCGTCCGGCCGTCCTGCTCCGTCCGCGGCGGCCAGCTCCGCCCTCGCCCGCGCGAACTCGGTCTCGAACAGCGCGCTCATGCGCCCGCCGAAGTCGAGCTGGTCCGACAGCGGCACCTCGAGCCGCTCGCAGAGCGCGGCGGCGCGCGCGCTGATGCGTACCAGCTCGTCGAAGCCGAGCAGCTCCTCCAGGTAGTCGAAGTGGTAGCCGGCGCGGTCCCACTCGAGCTCGGCCTCGACGTAGTTGAGCGGCCTCAGGACCAAGCGGTCGACCTCGAGCTCGGCGCACAGCCGCACGAAGGCGTCGAGCTCGTGGCGGTTGCACTTCATCGGCATGAACACGAGGAAGATCTGCGGCAGGCCGGCGCGGCCGCCCTTGGCGGCGATCAGCCGGCGCAGATTGACCAGGATGTCGTCGAGGCGATCGTTGCGCAGCTTGGCGTAGGTCTCCGCGGTCGCCGCGTCGAGCGAGACGTAGAGCTGGATGCGCCGGCCGATGAGCTTCTGGATGTTACGGTCGGTGAGGATCTGGCCGTTGGTCGTGATCTCGAGGAACTTGCCTCGATCGCCGAACTCGTCGAGGAGCTGGTCGAGGTTCTTCATCATGAACGGCTCGCCTACCGAGCAGTTCACCAGGCTCGACGCGCCGTCGTAGAACTCGGCCCACTCGGCCAGCGTCTCGGTGGTGAACGGCGTATCGACGTGGGGACCCTCGCTGGTCTTCGCCCGGTCCCACTCGCAGTAGACGCACGGCGGTTTCACGTTGCAGACGCCGTAGAGGTCGATGCCGAGATTGGTGGGGGTCGAACGCAGCTCGACGGCGCCGGCGAGCATCTCGCGCAGGTTGGTGACGGCGTTCTCGTACTGGCGCGTGATGGCGCGATGCCGCTCTCGATCGCGGTGGAGGTACGGGGTCGAGACGCGTACGGCGAGATCGCGTCCGTCTCCCGGGTAGTAGGCGCGGGGAAAGAGCTTGTTCGCCTCGAGCGTAACCCGGGCAGCGCCGGGCGGGATCGCTACCGAGACCGTCGCCCAACCGTGGAGCAGGGGCAGCGTCGAGCCCCGACCGTGCACTGCGAGCTCGATCTCCTGGGAGAGGTCGTGGAGCTCGGAGAAGAGGCGAAGCTCGAGGAAGGTCTCGCCTTCGCGAGGCGGCAGCTCGAGCTCGCCGCGAAGGCCCATCCACCGGTACCGCTCGAGGGCGTCGCCCTCCTCGTCGTAGAAGCCGGCGGCGAAGCGGCACGGCACTCCCGTCGTGAGAAATGCCCGCGGCGTCCGCGGCGTCGCCGCGGGCGTCGGGTTGTCCAGGACGTTCAAGGTCAACGGGGCACCGTGAGCGGGGATGGTAGCAAAGCGCGTCGGTCGGCGGCCGGGTAGAGGTCGAACACCAGTATCTTGGCGTCGAGCGGTCCGTTCTTCACCGGGATCCGCCGGCGCGGGCGCAGCCCGATGTGCTTGCCGAAGGACGGCCCCCCGGCGATCACGGCGCAGTGCCAGCCGGCGTAGCGCCGCTTGAGCAGATCGCCGAGACGGCGCCACTCGTCATCGGAGGTGTCGAGCCGCTCGCCGTAGGCGGGGTTCACCACGATGAGCCCCGGCGGCGCCGGCGGCGCGAAGGCGAAGCCGTCGCTGACCTCGAGATCGGCGAGGCCGCCGAGCCCCGCGGCGGCGAGGTTGGTCCGTGCGGCGCGGATCGCCTCGGGCGAGAGATCGCGGCCGAACAGACGCGCCCGGGCTTTCTCACTGGCGTCGTCGCTTCCCTCCGGCGGGCGTGGGCGCTCCGGCTCGTCGAGTGGAGGGAAGGCAGGCCCCTCCGTGCGCATTTTGGCGAACCGGCGCGCATCGAACCCCGGCCAGCGCTCGAAGACCCAGCTCTCGCGCAGGACCCCCGGTGCGCGGCCGAGCGCGATCCATGCCGCCTCCGCGAGCAACGTGCCGGTGCCGCACATCGGATCGACCACGGGCCCCACGCCGTCCCAGCCGCTGGCCAGGACGCACGCGGCGGCGAGCTGCTCGCGCAGCGGCGCGGCGCCGGAAACGCGCCGGTAGCCGCGGCGATCGAGCGGCTCCCGCGAGGAGTCGAGGTAGAGCGTCGCCCGGTCGTCGTCGAGCCGGACCCGGAGCGGGACGTCGGGGCGGCGCGGGTCGACGTCGGCCCGCCGTCCGAAGCGCGCCCGCTGCGCGTCGGCGATCGCGTCCTTCACCTTGAGCGCGATCCACCGCGTGTCACGCAGGAGCGAGCGGCTCGAGGTCGCGGACACGGCGAAGGTGCGCGCGGGCGAGAGTAGAAGAGCGAGGTCGACGCCGGCGAGCGGCGGCGCCCGGCGCCCGGCGGCTCCACCCAGCAGCGCGCTGGTCCCCGCATAGAGGTCCTCGGTGCCCGACGCTGGAAAGCTCGCGATCTCGATTAGGACTCGGTTCGCCGTGCGCAGCCAGTAGTTGGCGCGCCAGACCTCCGGCCAGCCACCGTGGAACAGGACCGCACTTCGTGCCGGTGTGACGCCGGCGAAGCCGAGCCGCTCGAGCTCCTCCGCCAGCAGCGGCTCGAGCCCCGGCGCGCAGGTGGCGACCAGTCTCAGCCGTGACGGTCCGTCGCTCCCCCGCACGGAGCTCCCGAGGCCGGCCGCCCCGCGCCGGTCAGGTGCGCTCGATCACGACGACGGGGATCTCCCGTCGCGTGTTCGCCTGATACCTGTCGTAGTCCGGCCAGATCCTGGTCATCGCCCGCCACAGCCGCGGGCGCTCGTCCTTGTTCGCGGTGCGCGCCCGTGCGCGGAACCTGTCGGCGCCGACCTGGACCTCGACTTGGGGCTGGGCGACCAGGTTCTCGTACCAGGCGGGGTGATCGACGGCTCCGCCCTTCGACGCCACCACCAGGTAGCGATCGCCGTCGCGCCCGTAGATGAGCGGGAGCAGCCGCGGCTCGCCGGACCGGCGGCCCGTGGTGGTGAGGAGCAGCGTCGGGACGCCTCTCCAGATGTGGCCGTCCGCACCGTTGGTCGC
>DATKDQ010000112.1:0-22305 GCA_035544635.1 Thermoanaerobaculia bacterium | reverse complement strand
TTGCTCCCCACGCTTTCGCGCCTCAGCGTCAGGACCGGTCCAGGTGGCCGCCTTCGCCACTGGTGTTCCTCCCAATATCTACGCATTTCACCGCTACACTGGGAATTCCACCACCCTCTCCCGGCCTCGAGCCGAGCAGTTTCCAAGGCAGTTCCTCGGTTGAGCCGAGGGATTTCACCCAAGACTTGCTCGGCCGCCTACGCGCCCTTTACGCCCAATAATTCCGAATAACGCTCGCCCCCTCTGTATTACCGCGGCTGCTGGCACAGAGTTAGCCGGGGCTTCCTCTCGAGGTACCGTCAAGTTTACGGTCTGTTCGCCCGCAAACCTTCGTCCCTCTCAACAGGGGTTTACAATCCGAAGACCTTCATCCCCCACGCGGCGTTGCTGGATCAGGGTTGCCCCCATTGTCCAATATTCCCCACTGCTGCCTCCCGTAGGAGTCTGGACCGTGTCTCAGTTCCAGTGTGGCCGATCACCCTCTCAGGCCGGCTACTGATCGTCGCCTTGGTGGGCCATTACCCCACCAACTAGCTAATCAGGCGCGGACCCCTCTGGAAGCGATAGCTTTCGAAGAAGAGGCAACCTTTCCGATCTGGACCGTAGTCCAGAAAGCGTATGCGGTATTAGCTCAGGTTTCCCCGAGTTATCCCCCACTTCCAGGCAGGTTATCCACGTGTTACTCACCCGTTCGCCGCTGTACTCGTGGCCGAAGCCACTTTCTCGCTCGACTTGCATGTGTTAGGCACGCCGCCAGCGTTCATTCTGAGCCAGGATCAAACTCTCCAGTTGAATCCTGTCTGCCTTCGGGCCGGCAAAGACCCTCGGCAGGTTTGTCTCGGAACTTGTTGTGGATCCGGGCGAACCCGGACCCGACGCGACCTCCGCCGAAACGCGGGGCCACGTCTGAATTTGACGGTGGACGTCTCTATTTAGTTTTCAAAGAACCGCGTGCGACCCAAGCGGCACCGGCACCCGTGGCACCGAACGCCGTCTGGCGCGGAACAGGAATCCTAGTCGGGCCGCCGATCGATGTCAAGGGATCCGACCCTCGGGTAGTGGCTCAGTTCTGAGCCACTCGACCCTCGGCATCCCCTCCGCTGACCGATCCGCGCGGGGCGGCGCGGCGGCCACCCTGGCGATGACCACGCCCTCGCCGGCCCAACACTTCAGGAGAACAGGAGGCGCCTGCCCTCCAGGCGCCAAGGCACGGTCAGCAGCTTGTTCAGGGCTTCCGGGTAGGCCCGGTGCTCCTGCTCCAAGATTCGCGCCGAAAGGGTGTCGACCGAGTCTCCATCCTCGATCGCCACCACCCGCTGGATCACGACCGGGCCGCGATCCAGCTCCGCGTCGACCATGTGTACGGTACAACCACTGATCCTTGCTCCATATTCCAGAGCCTGGCGTTGAGCTTCGAGCCCCGGAAAGGCCGGCAGCAGACTGGGGTGGATGTTCAGGATCCGGAGGTGAAAAGCGTCGACCAGCACCGCCGACAGGAGCCTCATGTAACCGGCCAGGCACACCCACTCGACGCCCGCCTCCTCGAGCGCCGCGGCCACCTTCGCGTCGTGCGCCTCACGGCTGGGCTCGCCCCGGTGAGGCAGGCAGGCCGTCTCGAGGCCGAGCCCCCGGGCCGCCGCGAGCCCCGGCGCATCGGCCCGGTTGCTCACCACCAGGCTGATCGCGGCCGGGACCTCGCCGTTCGCCATCGCGCGGTGTAGCGCCAGGAAGTTCGATCCCCGCCCCGAGAGGAGGACGCCCACCCGGGTCGTCATCCGGCTGGCTCATGGGGGGTCTGGGGGTGGGCCGCCCGGGTGCGGTCGACCGGGCCGTGGTCGTAGACCACACCCGCCCCGCCGGGCTCGACCCTCCCGATCACGAACGCCTCGCACCGGCCCCGCTCCAGGACTCCCAGAACCTCGTCGAGGGCGGCGGCATCGACCACGGCGACCATGCCCACGCCCATGTTGAAGACCCGGTGCATCTCGTCGGGCGCGAGCTCACCGAGCTCACCGAGAGCTCGGAAGAGCTGCGGCACCTGCCAGCTCCCGATGTCAACGCCGGCGTGCGTGTCGCGCGGGAGCACGCGGGGAAGGTTGTCGGTGATGCCCCCGCCGGTGATGTGCGCGAGCGCGTGCAGGCCGGGATGAGCGAGCAGCGGCCGGAGCGGGCGCAGATAGGAGCGGTGGGGCTCGAGCAGCGCCGCGCCCACCCTGAGATCGGTGCCCGGCACGGCGTCGTCGAGCGCCAGCCGGTGGCGATCGAACAAAACTCGCCGAGCCAGCGAGTAGCCGTTGGTGTGCAGACCCGACGATGCGAGGCCGACCAGGATGTCGCCGGCTCGCACCCGGCTGCCGTCGAGAATCAGAGGGCGGTCGACCAGCCCGACGATGAAGCCGACCAGCTCGAAGTCACCAGGCTGGTAGAAGCCCGGCATCTCCGCCAGCTCGCCACCGAGCAGCGCGCAGCCGTTCTCGCGACAGCCGTCACGCACGCCCGCCACCAGCGAGACGGTCGATTCAGGGTCGAGCACGCCCGCGCCCACGTAGTCGAGAAAGAAGAGCGGCCGCGCCCCCTGCGCGAGGATGTCGTTGACGCAGTGGTTCACCAGGTCGACGCCCACCGTCGAGTAGTCGCCGGCCATCTTGGCGACCACGAGCTTGGTCCCCACGCCGTCGGCCGAAGCAACCAGCACCGGCTCGCGCATTCCCTCGGTCGGGAGGCGGAAGAGCCCGCCGAAGAGGCCCACGTCGGCGAGCACTTCGGGGCCGAACGTGGAGCGCGCCAGATCCTTGATGCGAACGAGAGCCCGATCCTGCGCCTCGAGGTCGACGCCTGCCTCTCGATATGCGGAGGCGCGGGTCATTCGGAGCGGTCCATCCGGATCGGGAAGAGCTCCGCCTGAAGGCCCTGATCTGGGTCGACCGGAGCCGGATACTCGCCCGACCAGCAGGCCGTGCAGTAGCTCGAGGCGGGCCCCGAGAGGCAGCGCAGCATTCCTTCCAGGCTGAGATAGGCGAGCGAGTCGGCCTCGACGTAGCGGCGGATCTCCTCCGGGTCGTGGGTCGAGGCGATCAGCTCCTCGCGCGTCGGCGTGTCGATGCCGTAGCGGCAGGGCCAGCGGGTCGGTGGGGAGGTGAGGCGCACATGCACCTCACGCGCGCCGGCGTCACGAACCATTCGCACGATCTTGCGCGACGTGGTGCCGCGAATGATCGAGTCGTCGACCAGCACGACCTTGCGGCCCTCGATCACGCTGCGCACCGGGTTGAGCTTGACCCGCACGCCGAAATGGCGGATCGACTGCTGAGGCTCGATGAAGGTGCGTCCGACGTAGTGGTTGCGGATGAGCCCCATGTCGAACGGCAGCCCCGACTCGCGGCTGTAGCCGAGCGCGCCCACGACGCCGCTGTCCGGAACCGGCACCACCACGTCGGCCGCGGCCGGCGCTTCACGCGCGAGCTGCGCCCCCATCTCCTGGCGAACGCTGGCCACGGCGTCGCCGAAGACGATGGAGTCCGGCCGGGCGAAGTAGACGTGCTCGAAGGCGCAGCGCGACGGCGTCGCCGCCACGGGAAGACGGTAGCTCTCGAGCGCTCCGCCGCGGGCCACCACTACCTCGCCGGCTTCGAGCTCGCGGAGGGTGCGCGCTTCCATCAGGTCGAAGGCGCAGCTCTCCGAGGCGAAGCAGAGGCCGTTCTGGTGCTCTCCGAGCTGCAGGGGACGGAAGCCGTGGGGATCGCGGGCGGCGTAGAGCCCTTGATCGCTGATCAGGAGCAGGGAGTAGGCTCCACGCAGCTCGACCAGTGCCTCCATCAGCGACTCGACCACCGTGGCTCGCGGGTTGCGGGCCATCAGGTGCAGGATCACCTCGGTGTCGCTCGTGGTCTGGAAGATCGAGCCCTCGCGCTCGAGCCGCGCCCGGATGTCGCCGGCGTTGACCAGGTTGCCGTTGTGCACGATCCCGAGCGGGCCCATCGAGGTCTTCACCACGATCGGCTGCGCGTTGTGGATCACGCTCTGACCCGACGTCGAGTAGCGGGTGTGCCCGATCGAGCGTGTGCCCGGGAGGCGCTTGAGGGTGGAGGCGCGGAAGATGTCGGCGACGTGCCCCATCCCGCGCTCGACGTGGAGGCGGGCGCCGTCCCACGACACGATGCCCGCGCTCTCCTGGCCGCGGTGCTGCAGCGCGTAGAGCCCGAGGTAGGTGAGGTTCGCCGCGTCGGTCGAACCGTCGATGCCGAAGATGCCGCACATGGCGTCGCTCGTCGTCGCTCGCTTCAGGTACCGAGGTCAACCCCGAGAGGCCGGGGCCGTCGGCGCAGCCGTCGCAGACCGCCGCTACATTCCCAGCGCACGCGGCAGCGCCTCCCGCCACAGCGTACCCAAGTGTTGCACGTCGTGGCGCAGGGCTTCACCTCCGATCCGAATCTCGAGCGCGCCGCCTCCCACCTCGCCGACCTCGCGGGCCGGAACCGACAGCTCCTCGGCCAGCCGGAGCACCCTCTCGGCGTCCCCGGGCTCCGTCGCGACGACTGCCCGTGCCTGCGTCTCCGAGAAGAGCGAGAGCGGATCGCCGTCGAGCGTGAGCCTCGCTCCGAGGCCGAGCGGAAAGGTCGCCTCCGCCAGCGTGACCGCGAGGCCGCCCTCGGAGACGTCGTGAGCGGTACGGAGCCAGCCCAGCCGGACGGAGCGGCGCAGCAGCTCGCCCAGCCTGGCCTCGGCCTCGAGGTCGACCGCCGGAGGACGCCCGCGCTCGAGCCCGTGGAGCAGTCGAAGGTAAGCCGACCCCCCGAGCTCCCTGCGATCGCGGCCGAGGAGCACGACGCGATCGCCCGAGCACCGGAACCACGACACCGGATGCGCCGCCAGCGCCTCGACGACACCTACCATCGCCACGCTGGGCGTCGGATGCACCGCCTGGCCTTCGGTCTCGTTGTAGAACGACACGTTTCCCGACACCACCGGGATGCCGAGAGCGCGGCTCGCCTCCGCCATCCCACGTACGCACTCGCGGAACTGCCAGGCGATGGCCGGGTTCTCGGGACTGCCGAAGTTCAGGCAGTCCGTGAGCCCCACCGGAAGCGCACCGACGCAGGCGAGATTGCGCGCGGCCTCGGCCACCGCCTGCGCGCCGCCGGTCCGGGGATCGAGCCAGCAGTACACCGGATTCACGTCGCAGGTGAGAGCCAGGCCGAAGGAGGCGCGCTTGACCCGGAGAAGCGCCGCGTCTCCTCCCGGGCCCAGCACCGTGTTGCCGCGGACCGTATGGTCGTACTGGCGCCAGATCCAGGACTTGTCACCGAGCTGCGGGGTGGAGAGCAGGCGCTCGAGCGCCTCGGCGCCGTCACCGGGATCCGGCACCTCGGGATCCTGCTGGCGGCTCGCCAGGTCGGCGGGAGGCTCGACCGGGCGCCGGTACTCCGGAGCGCCGGCGGTGAGCGGCCCGATCGGGATCCGAGCCACCGTATCCCCGCCGAAGCGCAGCTCAGCGACGCCGTCGTCCGTCAACTCGCCGATCGGTACCACCTCGAGCTCCCAACGCTGGAAGACGCGCTCGAGCTTCTCCTCATGCCCGCGTCGCGCCACCACGACCATCCGCTCCTGCGACTCCGACAGCATGATCTCGAACGCCGAGAGCCCCGGCTCGCGCAGCGGCACCCGGTCGAGCTCGAGCCGTATTCCGAGGCCGCCACGGCCCGCCATCTCGAGGCTCGAGCTGGTCAGCCCGGCCGCCCCCATGTCCTGGATCGCGACCACCGCGTCGGTCCGCATCGCCTCGAGGCACGCTTCGAGCAGGATCTTCTCGGTGAAGGGGTCGCCCACCTGCACCGTCGGCCGCTTGGCCTCGCTCTCGGCATCGAAGGCCTCGGACGCCATGGTCGCGCCGTGGATGCCGTCGCGTCCGGTCCGGCTGCCGACGTAGAACACCGGGTTGCCGACGCCGCGCGCCCGAGCTAGGAAGATGCCGTCAGCGCGCGCCAGACCCATCGCGAACGCGTTGACCAGGATGTTGCCGTTGTAGCTGGGGTGAAAACCGGTCTCGCCACCGACGGTCGGGACGCCGACGCAGTTGCCGTAGTCCCCGATGCCGCGCACGACGCCGTCCACCAGGTGCCGCATGCGCGGCGCTCCGATCTCGCCGAAGCGCAGCGAATCCATGCAGGCGACCGGCCGCGCGCCCATGGTGAAGACGTCGCGCAGGATGCCGCCGACCCCGGTGGCCGCGCCCTGGTAAGGCTCGATGAAGCTGGGATGGTTGTGGCTCTCCATCTTGAAGGCCACCACCCACCCCTCGCCCACCTCGACCACGCCGGCGTTCTCGCCCGGGCCGTGCACCACCCGCGGCCCGCTCGACGGGAGCTCCCGCAGGTACACCTTGGACGACTTGTACGAGCAGTGCTCGGACCACAGCGCCGACGCGATCCCGAGCTCGGTCCACGTCGGCTCGCGGCCGAGGAGCTCTTGGAGCCGCGCGAACTCGTCGGCCTCGAGACCGAGCTCGCGGGCCGCCCCGGCGTCGACCCGCGGCTCCGCCGGCGCGCTCAAGCCCGCCCCCTCCCATTCCCCGAGAGACCGGCCCGGCCGCGCCCAGGTGGGGCACCATTGCCGGCCCTCTTGCCCAGGGGAGAAGGGAGGTCCGTGTGCGCCGGGACCGCCGCCGCGACGTCGGCGGAGAACGCCACCAGGCTGGCGAAGAGTCCCGCGCCGTCGCGGGTGCCGAGGATCTCCTCGGCGCAACGCTCCGGATGCGGCATCATGCCGAGCACGTTGCCGCCCTGGTTGCAAATCCCGGCGATCGACCGCGAGGATCCGTTCGGATTCGCGGCCTCGGTGCGCTCGCCCCGCTCGTCGACGTAGCGGAACACCACCCTTCCTGCCGCCTCGAGCGCGTCGAGCGCCGCCTCGGAGTCGGTGTAGCACCCTTCGGCGTGGGCGATCGGCGCGCGGACGATCTGGCCTGCTTCGTAGCGGCGGGTGAACGGAAGGTCGCTCCGCTCGACGCGCAGGAGGACGTCCTGACAGAGAAAGCGCAGGCTGCGGTTGCGGCGCATGGCGCCGGGCAGGAGGCCGGCCTCGAGCAGGACCTGGAAGCCGTTGCAGATACCGAGCACGAGACCGCCCCGGCGCGCGTGCTCCCGAACCGCTTCCATGATCGGGGACAGGGCGGCCAAGGCGCCCGCGCGCAGGTAGTCGCCGTAGGCGAACCCCCCGGGCAGAACGACGAGGTCGCAGCCCGCGAGGTCGGTCGAGCGGTGCCAGAGGAACTCGGTCTCCTGGCCGGTCACGTGCTTCAGGACGTGGTAGACGTCGTGGTCGCAGTTCGAGCCGGGAAAGACGACGACCCCGCACTTCACGGGCGTGCTCCTCCGTCGTGGCCTGCCACGATCTCGATGGCGTAATCCTCCACCACAGTGTTGGCGAGCAGCGTCTCGCACATGCGCCGCAGGCGCTCCCGCGCGACCGCGGCATCCTCGATACCGAGATCGATCGTGAAGCTCTTCCCGGCGCGCACCTCGCGCACCTCGTCGAAGCCGATGCGCGCGAGCGCCTGCCCGATGGCCTTGCCCTGTGGATCGAGCACCTCGCGGCGCGGATACACCGTCACGACGGCCTTCACTGTCGGACCTCCACCCAGCTCGAGGGCCGGGATTGCTCGGTGATGGCGATCGCCGCCGTCGAGCCCGCCCGCTCCAACGCCTCGCCCACGGCCTCGGCGGCGAGCACCGGCACGTTGTTGGTGCGGGACAGGTGATAGAGCACGACGCAGCGCAGCCGGTCGCAGACCAGCTCCGGCACGGCCTCGGCCGCCTGCTGGTTCGAGAGATGGCCGTGACGGCTCGCGACCCGCTGTTTCAGCGCCCAGGGATAGGGGCCGCGGCGCAGCAGCTCGAGATCGTGGTTGGTCTCGAGGACGACCACGTCGGCGTCGCGCAGGCGGGCGGCCGCGAGCCGGCTCCAGCATCCGAGGTCGGCGGCGATGCCGAGCCGGGCGCCGGCCTGGTCCGAGACCACCAGGCCCACCGGCTCCGCCGCATCGTGCGCCACACCGAAGGTCTCGACGTAAAACCCCGCGATCTCGTAGTGCCAGCCCGAGACGATCGCCTGGAGCCGGGCGCCGGTCTCGCGCGACCATTTGAGCGCGCGCAGCGTGCCCTCGCTGGCGTAGACGCGCAGACCCATCCGGCGCGCGATGCGATCGGCGCCGTGAGCGTGATCGCCGTGCTCGTGCGTGAGGATGAGCGCCTCCAGAGTGTCGGGGTCGACCCCCACCCTCCGGCAACGCGATTCCACCTCGCGACAGGAGAATCCCGCGTCGATCAGCACGCGTCGCCCACCCGACTCGACGACCAGGCAGTTGCCTGCGCTACCCGAGCCGAGAACGGCGACGCGCATGGCAAGGCGATGCGTTGCGTTGGGGTGAGGAAGGGAAGGTCAAGGCCTCGGGCCCGACGGTTCCATCGGGACGACGGTATCACAGGGCGCGCGCTACGGGCGTGATGGGTATCACGCCCTTCGCTCGCATTTCGTTGGCGCCGAGGACGGCGCGCGCTACGCTCGCCACGGCGGAGGAGCGTCAGCCCTCCGCGGGCTAGAAGCGCTCGCCGATCCAGAAGCTGGTCCTCAGGTCGCTCGAGGTATCGAAGTCGTAGGTCTTGGCGAAGTCCCAGTTCAGGTTCACGCCGAAGAAGCGGATCGTCACGCCGAAACCATAGGCCGCCACCGCGTCCTCGAGCCGATCCTCGTCCGAGTCGTAGAACCGGAAGCTCTGGAAGTCGTCGAACCAGGCGCCGCCGACGTCGAAGAAGATCCGCCCGCGGATCCCCTGGAAGTTGAGGATCGGCGTGGCCAGGAGATCGATCAGCGGGAAGCGCCACTCGATGTTTCCGTAGAACGCCTGGTCGCCGACCAGCTCGCGGAACTCGAACCCGCGCACGGTGTCGAAGCCGCCGAAATAGAACGGCTGTGGGAAGTCTCCGCTGCCCGAGCCGGCGAAGATCCGGAAGGCGAACTGGCTGCGCTGGCTGGTGGGCACGTACTGGCGGGCGTCGAGGAAGACGCGCTGCTGCAGAGTGGAGGACTCGTCGTCGCCGCCGCCGAGGTTGGGGGCGTAGTCGGCCGACAACCGGTAGCGATGACCGCGGTGCGCGCCCCACGGGCCGAACACCGCGGTATCACCGACGAGCGACGCCTGGACGTAGGGAAAGTCGTCGTCGCGCGGCTGGAGGATCGGCACGAACGCGTTGCCGGCCGGGTCGAACACGATCCGGTCCTGGAACTCCGGCGCGACGTTGTCGGGATCGATCGGCGCGAAGGTCTGGAAGTTGACGTCGCGCAACATGTAGCCGCCCTGGATCGTGCCGCTGCGATAGAAGCTGAACGGGCGCTTGAGGCCGGCGAGCAGGCCGGTCTGCCGGAAGGCCTCGTCGCCGCGCTCGATGAACCCGGTGAAGGGGTTGAACTGGTTGCCCTGGAAGAAGTCACGCTCGTCGAACAGGGTGAGCGAGCGCTGGTTGCGCCGAGAGAGATCGGTGTAGTTGACGTAGAAGTTCTGGAAGCTCGACACCGACGAGAAGATGCCGAGCAGCCTGCGGTCGCCGAAGAAATCGCTGAACTGCAGGTAGACCTGGCCGATGAAGGTCTGATCGTCGTCGACGCCGATGCCGCCGCCGGCATCCTCGAGGAAGAGCTTGAACCCCTTCTTCGTCTCCTTGTTCGCCTCGTCCAGAGTGATCTGGATGTCGGGCTCGAACACCGGAAGATCCGCCGCCGTCACCGGACCGGTCTCGATCAGCTCCGTGATCTGGACCTCGCCGATCGGCTCCGTCAGGTCCGCCATGTAGAGATCGAACCTGCCCTTCCAGTAGCCGGTGTAGACCAGCCGGTCCGACCCATCGGGCTGTGGCAGGACGGCGGGCATGAAGCACCCGGTGACTGCGTTGGTGTGCTGGCGTAGCTGTCGGCTTTCGAGATCGAGGCTGTAGATGTTGTTGGCGCCGTTGCGATCCGAGGTGAAATAGAGCCGGCGACCATCGGACGAATAGATGGGGTCCATGTCGTTCGATTCCGAGCTCTCGACCCGCCGCCGCTCTCCGGACGCGAGCTCGACGGTGAAGAGCTGGGCATGCTCGCCGATCACCGAGCTGAAGACCAGGAGTCGCCCGTCGGGCGAGAACGACGGCGCGCCGTCGTAGATGGGATCGTCGGTGACGTTCTGGATCTCGAGCGTGTCGAGATCGAGCAGGAAGAGATCGAAGACGCCTTCCGTGTTCCCCGAGAACGCGATCCTGCGGCCGTCCGGGCTCCACGCCGGTGACATCTGCTGCTCGACCGCCATTTCGATCACGCGCTTGATTCCGCCGTTGATCACGTCGACGATGACCAGCGCGCGGCCGGCCTCGCGCTTGCTGGCGAAGGCAGCGAGCGAGTTCCCGTCCGGCGAGAACGCGACGTCGCGGCCCATGCGGTGCCCGGCGGTGAGGTGCTGGGCGACCAGGTTTTGAAACGCCGTCGACCCACCCCTGGTCAGGTTGCGCAGGAAGCGGCGTCTCTGGGCGTCGAAGAGCACCAGGTCGACGTCGTTTCGGAGAGTGGAGAATGCCGCCACCAGATCGCCCGAGGGGGAGGAGATCGGCGACAGCTCCTGGCTGCCCCTCCCCCCCTGGCCGCGGTCGGTGCGAAACGGCCGGCCGAAGTCGCTGGGCTCACCGGTCACGACCAGCTGGGGCAGGTACTTCTGGCGCAGCCAGCGCCGGAACTCCGCGTCGAAGTCCTCGGGCTCGACGCGAAAGGCGCGCTCGATGGCACGCCCGACGCGCGCGCCGAGCGTGTTGCGGAACTCGTAGAGGAAATCGCGCAGGCCGTCCTTGCCCCAGCGGTCCTCGATGAAGTCGAACGCGGCGTGTCCGTAGCGATAGGCGAAGAACCCGCCGATGTTGGCTTCGGTGATCGGGGGCAGCAGATCGTTGACCACGGCGTCGACCAGGAACATCCGGTCGGAGGCGGTCTCGTCCTGGCCGTAGTAGCTCGCCATGCCCTCCATGAACCACAGCGGCGGCGCCGCGGTGAGCGACTTGCCGAGACTGCCCGAGAACAGGATGTGATACTGGAAGATGTGCGTCAGCTCGTGCCGGATGAGGCCGTAGAGCTCGGGATCCGGCAGGTCGATCGGCATCACCATCCGGAACAGGTTGGGGGTCGCGAACGCGCCCACCCCCTCGGGTATGAAGTTGACGATGATGTTGTTCTGCAGGAAGTCGGTATGGGTCTTGTAGAGGATGAGGGGGGTCGGCTGCTGGATCTGGAAGTCGAGCTCCTGTGACAGGTCGTCGTAGGCGCTTTCCGCCAGGGAGATCACCTTCTCGAGGAGGTGCTCCTCCTCCGGGTAGTAGTACACGTCGAAGTGCGGCGCGTGGTACACCCGCCAGTCGAACTTGGTGTAGCGGATCTTGTTCTTGCCGAAGCTGTCGAAGAACTGCGCCGCGGCCGGCGCGCTCGACGCCACCATCCAGGCGACCGTGAGAGCACACGCCGAGGCCGCCATTCTCGAACCCGCCATATCTCCTCCGATCGTGTGCCGCGTTCGGAAAATTCGCGTGCGATCCCCTGGGCCCGAGATCTCAGTTGGTGAGCAGGACCCGCGTCGCCGCCACTCGCTTCTGCACGAAGATGCCGAGGAGCCGGTCCTCGAGCGCATAGAGGTTCGCGAACATGCCCACCAACGGGTCCGCTCGTTCGCCCTCGAAGCTCTTGAAGTCCTTGAAGTTGTCCGTGTACAGCTGCTCGCCGGTACGACCGTCGAAGACGCGCACCACGATGTCGTACTCGAAACCGGTCTGCTCCACCAGGACCTGCCGGTAGTAAGTGCGGCCGTCGAACGGGGAGATGTACTCCTCGGTGCGGTAGCCGCTGCGGTCCTGGATGTCGAAATCGAGACTGCCGACCAGGATCAGGTCGGCCTGGGTGCGCTCGCCGAGCACGCGCCAGAAGTCGGCGTCGCGGGCCAGCATGCGCAGGTCGAAGGTCGGGTAGTCGATCGGGCCCGGCTCGACGATCTTGAGGTCGGTGTCGCGCCGCAGGATCTTGACGAGGTAACGCTGAAACTCCTGCTGCACGTCGATGTTCGAGCCCTGGATGCGCCCCTCGCCCTCCTGCCGCACCACGATGAACGGCGCGGGCAGAACGGAGTTGCGATTGACGAGATCGAGCCTCGCGCGCACCGGGAGCGTGAGGCGTACTTCGACCGAACCGGCAGACGCAGCTCCCGCG
The DNA here is from genome assembly GCA_035544635.1 of Thermoanaerobaculia bacterium. Taxonomy (GTDB): domain Bacteria; phylum Acidobacteriota; class Thermoanaerobaculia; order Multivoradales; family Multivoraceae; genus DATAFT01. The sequence goes on along the minus strand of DATKDQ010000112.1, from coordinate 10,035 downwards.
AGCGGCCCCACCAGCAGCAGCAATGACCCTGCGGCTCTCAGCAACGAGCGGCGCCTTCTCATGGGCTCTCTCCTGGGAAAGGCAAAAATCGCACCACACCTCGCGCGCGATGGATGCGGGGGCGACCTGGTTGCGCCGTCACCCTGCGAGGTCAGTCCCGTCCCCCCGTGGTCACGGCGATTCGGATGGCGACGGCTCGGACGAGGCCGCGGCCGGGGCTCCAGACGCCGGCGCGGCGCCATCTCCGCCCGTAGGTGCGAGCTCCCCGTCGCTCGGTGCGGCGGGCTGATCCGGTTTGAAGCTCTGGTAGAACTCGACGAACCGCGAGTAGTTGCGCTTGAGCCCGGCGTTGCGCGGATCGAGCTCGAGCGCCTTCTTGTAGTAATCCTGCGCCTGGTCGAACTGCCCGAGGGCCTCGTAGGCGACGGCGATGTTGTTGAGCACCGCCGGCCGCTCGTCTCCCATCCTCTCGGCCTGCCGGAACCGGAACAGGGCCTCGCTCCAGAGCCCTCGCTGCGCCATGTCGACCCCGAACTTGATCTGGCCCTGGGCGCCCCGCGGCGCCTTCTGTCTGCCGACCGACGGAGCCGACAGCAGGAGGAGCATGGCGACGAAGCCGAGCCAGGATCTCATCGGTGTGGGTGGGAGTCTCGCGGCAAAACGTCCGGCCAGTATACATGAGCGCTTCTCGCACGGGGCCGGCTCGAGCCTTCGCGTGCCAGCCGCCTCGGCTCCCCCTATCACGAGGAGTGACACCAGGGTCGCAGGGCTTCCACCGCACGCGCCGCCAGGCTCTCCGCACGGCGGAAGCGCACGATCGCCGCGTCGAATCACGTCCATTGGGGGCAATGGACCCGCCGCTCCGGCGAGCCTTGCTGCTCGCCCTCAACAGCCAGCGCGCGATGTCGCGGGACGCCATCTGCCGCCTGGGGCGAAGCGTGGAGCTGTGGGCGGGCGGAGAGCTGCCCGTCACCGGGACGCAAGCGGCCGCCCTGGGAGTCGCGCCCCATAACCTGGCTGCCGCCGTCGCGCTGATCGACCGGGCGCCGCGACGCGCCGCGAGCCTGCTCGCCGAGGCCGCCGCGCGCGGCTTGACCGTACTCTTCTCGGGCGATGCGGAGTACCCACGCGCGCTCCAGGACCTCGAGCTGCCGCCGCCCGTCCTCTACTGTCGCGGCCGCCTCCCCGACCGCCCGGCGATCGCCATCGTCGGATCGCGCGCCGCCGATCCCTACGGCCTCGAGGCGACCGCGCTCTTCGCCGCCGCGCTCGCTGGCGCCGGCCTGACCGTGGTTTCGGGCTTTGCCCGCGGCATCGACGCCGCGGCGCACCGGGCCGCCACTCGCGATCCCTCCGGCAGGACGGTTGCGGTGCTCGGCTGCGGCCTCGACGTCGACTATCCTCGCGGCTCGGCGCGCCTGCGCCGCCACGTGGAGCGCCAAGGCGCGATCCTGTCCGAGTTCCCGCCCGGGACGCCCGCCCTGGCGCCGCACTTTCCGATCCGCAACCGCATCATCGCCGCTCTCGGGTTTGCCTGCCTGGTGGTGCAGGCGGCGCCGCGCTCGGGCTCGCTCATCACCGCGCGCTACGCGGTGGAGCTCGGCCGCGATCTCTGGGTGGTGCCCGGTCGAATCTTCGATCGGCGATCGGCGGGCGCGAACTGCCTGATCCGGGACGGCGCCAGCCCGGCGCTCGCGCCGGAGCAGATCCTCGAATCGCTCCCGCTCGAGGTGAAGGACACTCTGCGCCGCGTCGCCGACGCCGGTGCCGCAGATTCCGGGGGTGCGGCGCGAATCTCGGCGGGCAGCTCGGGCGCGACCGGCGCTGCCAACGCGACCACGATCGCGAGCGGCCTGGCCGAGCGACTGCTCGCGATCCTCGAGACCGGCGATCCGACCAGCGCCGAGGCACTGGCGCAGCGCTCCGGAGCGAGCATCGACCGCGTGCTCGCGGCGCTTCTCGATCTCGAGATCACGGGACGCGTCGCTCGGGTCGCGGGACCGCGCTTCGTCAAGCGGGCAGCGGCTTGGGGCGCGCCTATAATCCGGACATGAGCCGGGCGGTCCACGTGGTGGGAGGAGGCCTCGCCGGAAGCGAGTGCGCATGGCAGCTCGCGAGCCACGGCCAGGAGGTCGTTCTCTGGGAGATGCGCCCGGCGGTCGAGACCCCCGCACACCGCACCGGACGGCTCGCGGAGCTGGTCTGCTCGAACTCGCTGCGCAGCGACGATCCGCACCATCCGTCGGGCCTGCTCAAGCGCGAGATGGAGGTCTTCGGCTCGCTGGTCCTGCGCGCAGCACGCGAGCAGGCGGTTCCCGCGGGCAGCGCCCTCGCGGTCGACCGCGAGCGGTTCGCGGCGGTGGTGAGCGAGTGCCTCGAGCGCCATCCGCGGGTGGAGGTCCGTCGTGAGGAGCTCAAAGAGCTCCCCGCGGGTGAGGTCGTGATCGCGAGCGGTCCGCTCACGTCGCCCGACCTGTCGCGGCGGCTGGGCGAGCTGTTGGGCTCCGAGCACCTGTACTTCTACGACGCGATCTCGCCGGTGGTGGAGGCCGAGAGCCTCGATCACACGCGCCTGTTCGCGGCGTCGCGCTACGGCAAGGGCGGCGGCGACGACTATCTGAACGCGCCGATGGACCGCGACGGCTACGTCGCGTTCCGCGAGGCCGTGCTCCGCGCCGAGGTGTTGCCGCTGCGCGAGTTCGAGCGCGCCCTCTTCTTCGAAGGCTGCCTGCCGATCGAGGAGCTGGCGCGGCGTGGCGAGGACACCCTGCGCTTCGGCCCGATGAAGCCGGTTGGGCTCCGTCCACCGACCGGCGAGCGCCCCTATGCGGTGGTCCAGCTCCGGCAGGAGAACCTGGCGCGAAGCCAGTACAGCCTGGTCGGATTCCAGTCGCGCCTCCGGTGGCCGGATCAGCGTCGCGTCCTGCGCCTGATCCCCGGGCTGGAGCAGGCCCAGTTCGTGCGGCTCGGGCAGGTGCACCGCAACACCTTCGTGAACTCCCCGGTCCACCTCGATCGTCTCTACCGTCTCAAGCTCGAGCCGCGGGTGCGGCTCGCCGGTCAGATCACGGGCGTCGAGGGGTATCTGGAGTCGGCGGCCACCGGGCTCGCGGCCGCGCTCTACATGATCCTGGAGCGGCGGGGTAGAGAGGTCTCGCCGCTGCCAGCGACGACAGCGCTCGGCGCGCTGGCGCGCCACCTCACCGAGTCGGATCCCTGCCGGTTCCAGCCGGCGAACGTCAACTACGGTCTGTTCCCGCCGCTTCCCGAGCGGGTCTCGCGCCGCGGCCGCCGAGCCGCGTTCGCGGCGCGCTCCGCGTGCGATCTCGCCGCGTGGGCGTCGTCCCACGGCCTCGCGACACAGCCGGATGTCGCGGCGCTCCGCGCCGGATGAGCTCCGAATGTACCTCGTCATCGATGCCTTTCTCGAGCACCTGACCTTCGAGCGCGGTCTATCGCCGCGGACGGTCGAGGCCTACGGCGGAGACCTCCGGCGCTTCGCCGGCTTCGCCGCCGAGTACCTGGACAAGGATCGGGAAACACTCGAGCCGTCCGAGTGCGACGCCGCGTCGGTTCGTGCCTTTCTCGCCGACCTCGCCCTGCGCCGCGGTGTCTCGCGGCGTTCGCAAGGGCGGGCCCTGTCCGCGCTGCGCACCTTCTTCCGCTGGGCCGCTCGCGAAGGCCGCGTGGCGGCGAACCCGGCCCAACATCTCCTGGCGCCGAAGGCCGACCGCACGCTGCCGCGGCACCTGCGGCCGCGCGAGATCGAGCTCCTGCTCGCCGCGCCGCGCGGCGAGGGAGCGTTGGTCCAGCGCGATCGCGTCATCCTCGAGCTGCTCTATGCCAGCGGCCTCCGCGTCGGCGAGCTGGTCGCGCTCGACTGGGGCGACCTCGACCTGCGCGGTCGCGTGCTGCGGGTCGTGGGCAAGGGCGACAAGGAGCGCATGGTTCCGTTCGGGCGCCCCGCGCGCGAAGCGCTCGAACGCTGGCGCGCGGTGTGGTCGGAGCTGCGGAGCGGCTCTGTCGGGCACTCGGGCGAGGACGACGAGCCGCTTCTCCTCAACCGCTCCGGCCGGCGCCTCACCGACCGCTCGGTGCGCCGCATCCTGAATCGATGGGTGAACGCGGCAGCGCTCCAGGGCGGAGTCCACCCGCACACGCTGCGACACACGTTCGCCACGCACCTGCTCGAGCAGGGCGCGGACCTGCGCGCGATCCAGGAGCTGCTGGGGCACAGCTCGCTCGGCACCACGCAGAAGTACACTCATCTCGAGCTCGGGCGGCTGCTCGAGGTCTACCGCGGCGCGCATCCGCGCGCGCGCGCGACCTCGAAGGCGGAGTCGTGAGGCACGCGCAGGCATGAGCCAATTCCTCGCCACCACGATCCTCTTGGTACGCCGCGACGGCCGTACCTGCATGGCCGCCGACGGCCAGGTGACGAACGCGCAGACCCACACCGTCTTCAAGACCGGCGCCTCGAAGGTGAAGCACGCCGACAAGGGCCGGGTGCTGGTGGGGTTCGCGGGCGGCGGCGCCGATGCCCTCGCCCTGTTCTCCCGCTTCGAGCGCAAGCTCGAGCAGTTCCAGGGCAACTTCGAGCGAGCGGTGATCGAGCTGGCGATGGACTGGCGCACCGACCGCGTCCTGCGCCAGCTCGAAGCACAGATGATCGTCGCCAATCGCGACCGCAGCTTCCTGGCGATGGGGAACGGTGATCTGCTCGAGCCCGACGAGGACGGTCTGCTCGCCATCGGCTCCGGCGCGAACTACGCCCTCGCGGCCGCTCGCGCGCTGCTGCGCCACACCGACTTCCCGGCGCGAAGGCTCGCCGAGGAGGCGATGAAGATCACCGCCGAGCTCTGCGTCTACACCAACGATCGCGTCACCTACGAGGACCTCGAGGTCACATCCTCCCAGACCGCCTTGGGCCAGCCATGACCATCATCACCACCGCACCCCCCACTCCCCGCGCGGACGTGACCATGGAGAACCTCACTCCGCGCCAGATCGTCCAGGAGCTGGACAAGCACGTGGTCGGACAGGGTCCGGCCAAGCGTTCGGTCGCGATCGCGTTGCGCAACCGCTGGCGCCGCCAGCAGCTCCCGTCCGACATCGCCGAGGAGATCGTTCCCAAGAACATCCTCATGATCGGGCCCACCGGCGTCGGCAAGACCGAGATCGCGCGCCGCCTCGCCAAGCTGGTGAGCGCGCCCTTCCTCAAGGTCGAGGCCACCAAGTTCACCGAGGTCGGCTACGTCGGTCGCGACGTCGAATCGATCATCCGCGACCTCATGGAGCTGGGCATCGCCATGGTGCGCGCCGAGATGCGTGAGACCGTGCGCGAGGAGGCGGCGCGCCGCGCGGAGGAGCGCCTGCTCCAGCTGCTGGTGCCCACCACGACGCGCCCCGCGTCCGCCTCCGGCGGCGAGGTCGACGCCGGAGCTCCGCACGACGAGCTCAAGGCCACGCGCGAGAAGTTCCGCGACCTCCTGCGCGCGGGCAGGCTCGAGGAACGGATGGTCGAGGTCGAAGTGGAGGACACGCCGGCGCAGAGCTTCGAGATGTTCACGCTCCAGGGTGTCGAGGAGGTCGGCATCAACCTCAAGGACATGATGCCCGGCATCTTCGGCCGCCGCCAGCGCAAGCAGCTCCCGGTGCGCGAGGCGCGCGACGTGCTGCAGCAGCAGGAGGCGGAGAAGTTGATCGATCGCCATCAGATCGCCGAGGAGGCGCGCCGCCGCGTCGAGGAGGCGGGCATCGTCTTCCTCGACGAGGTGGACAAGATCGCGGGGCGCGAGGCGGGCCGCGGGCCCGACGTCTCGCGCGAGGGCGTGCAGCGCGACCTGCTGCCGATCGTCGAGGGCACCACGGTCTCGACCAAGCACGGCATGGTGCGCACCGATCACATCCTGTTCATCGGCGCGGGCGCCTTCCACGTCAGCCGCCCCTCGGACATGATCCCCGAGCTCCAGGGCCGGTTCCCGATCCGGGTGGAGCTCGACGCGCTCACCGAGGAGGACTTCGTGCGCATTCTCACCGAACCCGAGTCCTCACTCACCCGGCAGTACCGCGAGCTGCTCTCGACCGAGGGGGTGACGATCGAGTTCACCGACGACGCGGTCCGCGAGCTCGCGCGGATCGCGGTCGAGGTCAACTCCCGCACCGAGAACATCGGAGCCCGGCGGCTCGCCACCATCACCGAGCGCGTCCTCGAGGAGGTCTCGTTCGAGGCGCCGAGCATGTCCGGCGTGCGCCTCGAGATCGATGCCGGGTACGTCCGTCGTGCCCTCGCCGGCATCATCGAGGACGACGACTTGAGCCGGTACGTTCTGTAGTCCGACCGACCGCCTCGACGACCCGGAGCGAACGCGATGTGGCAGAGCCCGCGGTGGGGAGCTCGGAGGACGCGCGTCGTCGCCGGCTCGCGGTGGGCCGTCCTGGCCCGCTGCCTCACGCTCGCCCTGGCGCTGGCGGCGGCGATCGCGGCCTGCGGCAAGAAGGGTGATCCGATGCCGCCGCCACGGCTGATCCCGGCGCAGACCGGCGACCTCCGAGTGCAGCAGACTGGAAGCGAGCTGGTACTCACGATGAGCTATCCGGCGATGACCACGAGCGGACTTCCGCTCGAGAGCCTGCAGGCGATCGAGATCGTGGCGCTGCGGCCGCCTCCGGGCGCGAGCGCGTTCCAGAGCCCCGACCCTCGCGCCTTCGAGGCGATGGCGGCGGTGGCGAAGCGACTCGCCGGAGCCGAGCTCGTCGCCGCCACGCAGGGGTCGGAGCTGGTGATAACGCTCGACGCCAGGCCGGGCGCGACCTTCGGTCCTGCCGATGCCGCGACGCCGGCCACAACGCCACTGCGCACCGCACCGGCGGAGCCCGCGGCCGAGGTCACGGACGCCGCGCCCGAGATGCCTGCCTCACCACCGCCGGCAGCGGACGCCGCGGCGGCGGCAACGTCCGCGCCCGGGCCGCCCGAAGCGCCGGGGCCGCCCCCGATTCTCCTCGCGGTCCGCGCCTTCGGCCCACGCGGCCATCCGGGCCCGCTCTCGAACGTGGTCTCGATCGCGCCGAGGATGCCGCCGCCCCCTCCGCAAACACTCACCGCCGCGCCCACCGCCGAGGGCGTCCGACTCGAGTGGACGACGATCTCCCCGGGTGCCGCGGGATTCGACCTCCTGCGGCGCAGAGCCGGCGAGCGCTCCTTCGGGGACCCCATCGCGCGGCTCGACCCCGGGGCACTGACGCATCTCGACGACGACGCCGCTTTCGGTGTCCACTATGAGTACACCGTCAGGACCGTCGCGGCCCGCGATCCCCTGATCGAGAGCGTCGACGGTCCGGTTCGCGGCGTCGAGTATCTCGACGTGTTCCCGCCACCCACGCCTTCGAACCTGGTCGCTCTCGCCGAGCAGGGTCGGGTCCGGCTGCTGTGGGATCGGGTGGAGGCTCCCGACCTCGCGGGCTACCGCGTATACCGCGAGGAGGACGGCTCACCGCCCCGCGAGCTCCCGCGCGACCCCGGCACCGGGACCGGCCACACCGACGATCGCGTGCGCCCCGGCGCCACCTACGTCTATCGCGTGACAGCGGTCGACCTCGACGACAACGAGAGCGCGCCCAGCGAGCCCGCGACCGCGACGCCGAGATGACTCCACCGCGCGCCCCATGACCAGGTTCTTCAAGCTGTCCGGCTGCGGCAACGACTTCATCGCTCTGGTCGAGCCGGCGGCGCCCCCGACCGCGCCCGAGATCCGCGCCTGGTGCCGGCGCGGACTGTCGCTCGGCGCCGACGGCGTGTTCGCGCTCTCTCGGATCGAGGCAGGCGTCGAGATGCGCTACTGGAACTCCGATGGCGGGCCGGCCGCGCTGTGCCTCAACGGCACGCGCTGCGCCGCACTGCTCGCGCTGCACCTGGGCTTCTGCCGCGAACGCGTGACGGTGCGCACCGGTGCCGGAGACCTCGCGGCGCGCCGCCTCGACGACGGCACGATGGCGGTGGAGGCGCCTCCGCCGAGCGCCGCCGGCGAGATCACGCTGCGCACCGCCGACGGCGAGTTTCAGGGATGGCGCGTGAGCGTGGGCGTTCCCCACTTCGTCTGCTTCCGCGACACCACGGTGGAGGAGGTGCCCCTGGAGCGCTGGGCCCCGCCGCTGCGCCGCCATCGCGAGCTCGGACCCGAGGGTGCAAACGTCGACTTCGTGAGCGTCCTCTCGCGCCGCCGACTCTCGATTCGCAGCTTCGAACGCGGCATCGAAGGCGAGACCCTCGCGTGCGGCACGGGCGTGCTCGCCGCGGCCGCCGCCGGGGTCGCGGCCGGGCTGGTCGAGCTGCCGCTGCGCGCTCACACCCGCGGTGGCTTTCCGCTCGACGTGCTCGGCGCGGCCGCGGGAGGCGGGATCGAGCGCTGGGAGCTCGCCGGCGATGCGCGTCTGATCGCCGAGGGGCGGCTGTCGTCGGGGGCTGCCGAGGCACCGCTCGACCGGCCGGCGAAGGAAGCTCCGTAGTATCCTGCACGGCCCATGCCGCCGCGCTTCCCCCCGATCGAGGAGCAGCTCGCGCTCTTGCGCCGAGGCGCCGTCGACCTGGTCGAGGAGGAGCAGCTCCGCGCCAAGCTGGTGCGCGCCGAGGAGACCGCGACGCCGCTCCTGGTCAAGACCGGCTTCGATCCGACCGCGCCCGATCTCCACCTCGGCCACACCGTCCTGCTGCGCAAGATGCGCCACTTTCAGGAGCTGGGACATCGCGTGGTGTTCCTCATCGGCGACTTCACGGCGATGATCGGGGACCCCTCCGGCAAGAAAGCGACTCGGCCACAGCTCAGTCGCGAGGAGGTCGACCGCAACGCCGAGACCTACAAGCGCCAGGTGTGGAAGCTCCTCGATCCCGACCGCACCGAGATCGAGTTCAACAGCCGGTGGTTCTCCGAGCTCGGCGCCGAGGGCATGGTCCGCCTCGCCGGCTCCTACACGCTGGCGCGCCTGCTCGAGCGCGAGGACTTCCGCACTCGGCTCGCGAGCCACCAGCCGATCGGGATCCACGAGCTCCTGTACCCGCTGTCGCAGGGCTACGACTCCATCGTGCTCCGAGCCGACGTCGAGCTCGGAGGAACCGACCAGCTCTTCAACCTGCTGGTCGGGCGCCAGCTCATGAAGGAGCGGGGCCTCGAGCCGCAGGTGGTCCTCACCGTGCCGATCCTGGTCGGCGTCGACGGCACCGAGAAGATGTCGAAGAGCCTGGGGAACGCGATCGCCGTGGAGGATCCTCCGCGCGAGATCTACGGCCGAACCATGTCGGTTCCCGACTCGGTCCTGTGGGACTGGTTCATGCTCCTCACCGACCTGCCCGAAGCGGAGATCGAAGAGCGGCGGCGGCGCTGCGAAAGCGGCGAGATGAACCCGAAGCAGGCGAAGATGGAGCTGGCACGACTGCTGGTCGCGCAGTTCCACGACGCTGCCGCCGCGCGCGAAGCCGAGGACGAGTTCGAGAGCGTGTTCCGCGCCGGCGGTGTCCCCGGCGACGTGCCCACGATCGAGGTCGCGGCCGGACAGCCGCTGCAGTCGCTCCTGCACGCGGCCGGCCTCGCGCCGTCGAAGGCCGAGGCCCGGCGGCTGATCGATCATGGAGCGGTGGCGATCGACGGCGAGAAGATCTCGGACCGATTCCTCGAGCTTCCGCCCCGCCCGAAGCCCTACCTGGTCAAGGTGGGCAAGCGAAGATGGGCGCGGCTGCGGATCGCGTCCTAGCCTCCGGAACGTGCTGATAGCACGTTCCTCCGGCTAGTTGCTGCTTGGCGCCGAGGACGGCGCTGGCGCTTCGCGCCCCGCACAGATGGCACGCAGTTACTCGGACACACTCCTAGCCTCCGGAACGTGCTGCGTAGCGCGTTCCTCCGGCTAGATGCTGTTGGCGCCGAGGACGGCGCGCGTCCATCACCTGGCGATCCCGATCCGGCGTCCCTCCCTTTCCTCGCCGGCGCACTCGCGGCACAGGCCGGTGATCTGCAGGCTGTGCACGTGCGGCTCGAACCCGTGCAC
>DATKDQ010000111.1:0-6249 GCA_035544635.1 Thermoanaerobaculia bacterium | reverse complement strand
CGACCCGGATAGCATCGGATCGGACCGCTTCACGGTCCGCCGCCGATGTTCACCGAAGTCCTATCCGACCGTGGTCAGGGGCCGGCACTGATCTACCTACCGGGCATCGACGGCTCCGGACAGCTCCTGTTCGGAACGGCGGCGCGCCTCGAGCAGCGCTTTCGCCTGCTGCGGCTGCGCTATCGCCTGAGCGCGAATCCGGAGCACCGCACCTACCACCACCTCGCGGCGAGCGCGGTCGAGACCGTCTCTCTCCGCGGCGTCGATCGCATGCTGCTGCTCGCGGAGTCGTTCGGCGGCGCGGTCGCCCTGCGTGCGGCCCTCGACTTCCCGTCCTCGGTCGCCGGGCTGGCCCTGGTGAACGCCTTTCCCCACTTCCGGCACCGGGCCCGCCTCGGCTGCTCGCGGATCGGCGCGCGCTGCACGCCCGCCTGGATGCTCTCCTTCGGGCGCCGGCTGTTCGGGCCGAGGCTCCTGTTCGGAGGGGCGGGCGAGGCGGATGCGATCGCGGAGTTCCTGGGAGCGCCTCCGCGCGACGCGACGCCGGGCGACCCTCCCGGGCCCTGGCGGTCGGCCCCGCGTGCCTGGCGCGGCGCCGGACCGGCCTGGACGATGAGCGAGGGCTATCCGGCGCGCCTCCAGATGATCCAGCGGCTCGACCTGCGCGGCGAGCTCGGCCGCGTGCGCCAGCCGGTCGCCCTGTTCGCCAGCACCCGCGATCGCATCGTGGACTCGGTGCGGCAGGCGCGGGAGATGGCCCGTCTCCTACCGGACGCCGAGCTCGAGATCCTCGAAGGCCGCGGGCACATCGTCCTTCCGGTCGCAGAGATCGATTGGCCGGCGAGGATGGAGCGGCTGGCGGAGCGTAGCGCCGTCCGCGGCGCCGAAGACGTGGCTAGCTCCGGAAATGGTAAACACCATTTCCGGAGCTAGCGGAGCTTGGCCAGCCGGCGCTCGAGCGTGAGGCGGACCTTGATCACCCGCCGCCACCCCTTGGGCCAAGGCCGGAAAGCGGAGCGCAGCCGCTCGTGCGCGCGCGTGCTGGTGAGAGAGAACATGGTGGCGCTCAGGGCGAGCGTGAGCACCCCCTGGACGCCGGGAAGGACGAGGCCGGCGAGACCGATGACGAGGAGGATCCAGGCGAGGATCCCAGCCACCACCCGGCCGAGGTAGGGCAGCTTCCGAGGTGACCGAAACGTGCGCGGAAGCCTCGGCTCCACGGATCCGACCTCGAGCCCGCTGCGCGCGTCCATGGGTTTCGGCGGTGCCATCGTCACCCGGAGAGATCTCAAATGGCTATTCTTGCATAAGTCGAGATGCCATGGCTTGTCACGCGCGAGCCATCCCGTCCGAGGTGCCCCGCCAGATCGAGCGCCGATGCCTCGGCGCCGACGCTGCTCCGACCATTCTACGCACCAGCCGGCGGCAGAGTCGGCTGACCAGCGAGATTTTTGTCGGTGCGGTGCTGGTCGAACCAGCCCAGGATGTAGAGCACCTTGGCCATGTGGTGGCTGGGATGGAGCGAAATGCCGTGCGGCTCGTCGGGCACGCGAACCAGCACCGCCTCGACGCCCAGGAGCTTGAGCGCCTTGTAGTACTGCTCCGACTCCGACATCGGCGTTCGCCAGTCCTCCTCACCGGTCAGGACCATGGTCGGCGTCTTCACGTTCCTCACCACCGAGAGGAGCGAGCGCTGCTCGTAGTGCTCGACGTGGTCCCAGGGCAACCCCGGAAACCAGTACTTCGACGTGAACCCGCCGATGTCGGCGGTCAGATTGAAGCTGTACCAGTTGATGACCGGGTAGACCGTGACCGCGGCGCGATAGCGATCGGTGTGGCCGATCGTCCAGCAGGTGAGCACGCCGCCGCCGCTGCCGCCGGTCACGAACAGCTGCTCGGGATCGACGTACCCCTGCGCGATCACCGCATCGACCCCGGCGTCGAGATCGTGGAAGTCGTCCCCCGGGTAGGCATGATGGATCAGGTTGCCGAACTCCTCGCCGTAGCTGGTCGATCCGCGCGGGTTGGTGTAGAGCACGACGTAGCCGCGCGCGGCCATGAGCTGCTTCTCGAGGTCGAAGCGGTCGCCGTAGTTGGCGAACGGGCCGCCGTGGATCTCGAGCACGAGTGGGTAGCGGCGCGTGCGATCGAAGTCGGGCGGCTTGAGGATCCAGCCCTGGATCTCGCGACCGTCCTTCGACGACGGATAGACGATCTCCTCCAGGTCCCCCAGCGTACGCATGGCGAACAGGTCGGCGTTCACCGTGGTGAGCACCTTCGGCGTGCCGCTACCGGGACGACCTATGGCGATGTCGCCCGGCACGTCGGGACGCGAGTAGGTCACGGCGAACGTGACGTCGCGCCCGGCCCCGCCACCTCCGGCCCGCACCGCGGCGAGCGTGAACTCGCGCCCGCCGCCGTACGCCGACGTGCCGCTGCCGACGTTCGACGCGATGCGCTCGACGCGCCCCCGCAGGTCGGTGCGCCAGAGGCCGGTGTTGCCGCGCTCGTCGGCGAGGAAGTAGACGGCCGAGCCGTCGGGCGCCCAGCGCGGCGTCGAGACGTCGCGATCGAAGTCGGCGGTCACCACGCGCGACTCGCCGCTCGCGCGATCGAGGACGTGCAGACGCCGGATCTGATAGCCCTGGTAGCGGTCGTCGAAGCCGACGTAGGAGATGCTGCGCCCGTCGGGGGAGACCGCGGGAGAGCCGTCGGGCCCGGCGCGGTCGGTCAAGGCGCGCGCGGAGCCGTCGGCGACCGAGAACTCCCAGAGCTCGGTGTTGACGCGCTCGTCCTCCCAGTCCGGGCGGCGCACCGCCGAGATGATCAGATGGCGGCCGTCCGGAGTCCACACCGCCTCCTCCTGCGACATGCCCGCCGGACCGCCGTGATGGAACTCGCCGCTCGTGATCTGGCGCGGCGTGCCGCCTTCGGCCGGCAGCACGAAGACGTGGGTAAACCCGGGCTCGAGGTAGCCGACGCGGTTGAAGCGATAGACCGACCGGTCGATGACGCGGGCCGGCGGCGACCACTTCGCGCCCTCCGGCGCGGCGGGCATCTCGGCGATCTTCCGCGGCGGCGCGGGCACGTGCATGGCGAACGAGATCCACCTGCCGTCGGGCGACCAGGCGATGCCGGCCGGCGACTCGGTGAGGTGGGCGACCCGCGCGGTCTCGCCGGTGTCCATGAAGCGACGGTGGATCTGCGTCGAGCCCTCGCGATCGGACAGGTAGAGGAGCTCGCGGCCGTCGGGCGACCAGCGTGGCGAGCTGTCGGTGTGGTTGCCGGTCGTGAGCGGGCGGTGACCGGTGCCGTCGGCGCCGACGATCCACAGGTTCGAGCAGCGCTTGTCGGTCATGACGTCCGAGAAGCGGCGCACGTAGACGACGCGCGTTCCGTCGGGCGAGATCTGCGGATCGGTCGCCAGCTCGAGCTCGAAGATGTCCATCGGCTGGAGCGGCCCCCGCGCCGAGGCAGGAGCGTCCACGGCGGCGCCCGCGGACGGCGCGAGCGACAGCACGAGCGCGCCGGCGATGGCGAGGGCAGCGAGGATGCGGAACCGGTTCGAGAGACGGTAGAGAGCGCTATGCATTCCGATCTCCTGGATCGACGAGGGTGAGTACGCGATCTTAGATCACCCAGCGCGCGGCCAGGTCCAGGAAGGGAAGCGGGCAAGCCGCCGACGGCATAGGATCGCACCCATGACCACTTCTCGGTGCCCGCCGGCGATCTTCCTCCTGGTGGCCGCGATCGCCGCCGCCGGAGCCGGTCTAGCCCCGGCGGCGGCGCTCACCGAGGCGCAGGCGGTGGCCGCGGTGGAGCGCTTCATGGTGGCGTGGAACACGCGCGATCCGCAGGCGTTCGCCGCCACGCTCCACTACCCGCACGTACGGCCGAGCCCGGGGGGCGGCGGCGAGGTCTACGCCACCGCCGAGGAGTACGCGGCCACCATCGACTTCGCGCGCGTCGCCGCGACCGGATGGGTGCGAAGCGCGCTCGACTCGACGCGCGTCGTCCACCTGGGAGCCGGCAAGGCGCACGTCGCCGGCCGGTACGCGCGGTTTCGCGCCGACGGCTCGAGGATCTTCACCACCCAGGTGACCTACGTCGTCACCGAGCGCTCCGGCTCGATCGGCATCCAGGCGCGCTTCGCGGCCGGGCCCGTCCTCGAATCGAAAGAGGAGCGCGAGGCGGCGGCCTCCGCCGCGGTCGCGGTCGTCGAGGCGTACATGGCGGCCTTCAACGCCCGCGACGAGGAGGCGTGGGTGAGCACCTTCCACTACCCGCACCTGCGTCTCGCCGGCGGCGAGGTGCGATCTTGGCCGAACGGCGACGCCTACCGCGAAGCCTTCGACTTCGACGAGTTCGCGAAGCGGCTCGGCTGGCAGGCGAGCGTGTGGGACTCGATCGAGCCGGTACAGGTGGCGAAGGACGGCGTCGTCGTGGCGCTGCGCGCTACGCGCCGCGATGCCGCCGGCGCCGCCATCTCGACCTTCGACACCCTGTACCTGGTGACGCGCGAGGACGGCGGGTGGGGCGTGCGCGCCCGCTCCAGCTTCGCCGAGTAGCGCGAGGTATGCGCCACCCATCCGACCACGAGCCGACCCTCGAGCTCGAGAGCGCGCCGGCCGACCGGCGCGCGCAGCACGTCGCTCCCGACTGCCGCGGCGCCGACTTCTGGGAGCTCGATGCGTCGCTGCGAAGCCTGCTGCCGCTCTACCTCGCACCGGCTCTCCTCGCTCACCTCGAGCCGGCGCTGCGCCGTCTCGGCGTGCTCGCCGGCGGCCGGCTCGACGAGCTCGCCGCCGCCGCCGATCGAAACCCTCCGGTCCTCCACGCGCGCGATCGCTGGGGGCGCGACCGGGAGTGGATCGAGTACCACCCGGCCTACCGCGAGATGGAGGCGCTCGCCTTCGGCGAGCTCGGCCTGCACGCGATGACCCACCGCGGCGGCGTCCTGGGCTGGCCCGAGCCGCTGCCGGCGGTCGCGAAGTACGCGTTCCAGTACCTCTTCGTGCAGGCCGAGTTCGGGCTCCTGTGCCCGGTGAGCGTCACCGACACCTCGATCCATCTGATCCGTCGCTTCGGGAGCGAGGATCTCCAGGCGCGGCTCCTGCCGCGGATGCTGTCGCAGGACCTCGACACGATCTGGAAGGGCACCCAGTTCATCACCGAGCGCGCCGGCGGATCCGACGTGGGCGCCGTCGAATCGATCGCGGTGCGCGACGGAGACCGGTGGCGGCTCCACGGCGAGAAATGGTTCTGCTCGCACGCCGACGCCGACCTGGCACTCCTCCTGGCGCGCCCGCGCGGCGCGCCCGCCGGCACCGCCGGGCTTACGCTCTTCGCCATGCCGCGTCATCTCGAGGACGGCGAGCGCAACGCCTACCGGATCGTCCGCCTCAAGGACAAGCTGGGCACGCGCTCGATGGCGAGCGGCGAGATCGTGCTCGAGGGCGCGCAGGCGTGGCTGGTCGGCGACCAGCGGCGCGGCTTCCGGCAGATGATGGAGCAGGTCAACCTGTCGCGCCTCTCGCACGGCGTGCGCGCCGCCGCGATGATGCGCCGCTGCTGGAACGAGGCGCGAGCGGCCGCGCGCGGGCGGCGTGCCTTCGGGCGCCGGCTCGACCAGATGGCGATGGTGCGCCGGCAGCTGCTCGAGATCCTGGTGCCGGCCGAGCAGGCGCTCTCGATGTCGCTCTACGCCGCCGCGGCGATGGACGCGGCCGGCGCCGGCGATTGCGATGAAGCGGCGCGCGATGGCGCGGCCTCGGCGCCCCAGGAGGAGGCGGCGGCGCTGCGCATCCTGACACCGCTGCTCAAGCTGCGCGCCTGCCGCGACAACATCCAGGTGGCCACCGCCGCGATGGAGGTCCGCGGCGGGAACGGCTACATCGAAGAGTGGGTGAACGCGCGCCTGGTGCGCGACGCGCACATCGGTGTGATCTGGGAGGGCACTTCGAACATCGTCGCGCTCGACGTGGTGGCGCGCGCCGCGGCGAAGGAGGGGGCCCACCGGGTGCTCGCGCGCGCGCTCCATCGCAGGCTCGACGCGGCGACGGCGGCACCGAGCGAGCTCTCCGCCGCGGCACGCTCGAGCCTCGATCGCGCGGTTGCCCTGGTGGGAAGAGTCGGAACCGAGGGCGGGCTCGAGGTCCAGGCGAGCCGCGCTGCGAGCGCCCTGTACCACGCGGCCAGCGCCGCGCTCCTGGTGTGGGAGGGAGCGCGGCTCGGGGGCGAGGCCGGCGC
>DATKDQ010000110.1:0-7382 GCA_035544635.1 Thermoanaerobaculia bacterium | reverse complement strand
GACCCAGCCGCACCTCGCCGTAGGCGTACCAGGCGCCGCTCTTGGTGACCAGCTTGTGGATCACGCCGAGGTCGACGAGCTCGCCGCGGAAGGAGATGCCCTCGGCGTAGAGAATGTCGAACTCGGCCTGGCGGAACGGCGCCGCCACCTTGTTCTTCACCACCTTCACCTTGGCGCGGCTGCCGACGACCTCCTCACCCTCCTTGAGCGAGGCGATGCGCCGGATGTCGATCCGGACCGACGAGTAGAACTTGAGCGCGCGGCCGCCGGTGGTCGTCTCCGGGCTGCCGAACATCACGCCGATCTTTTCGCGGATCTGGTTGATGAAGACGAGCGTGGTCTTCGACTTGGCGACGATCGCCGTGAGCTTGCGCAGCGCCTGCGACATGAGGCGAGCCTGCAGGCCGACGTGCGAGTCGCCCATCTCGCCCTCGAGCTCGGCACGCGGCACCAGCGCTGCCACCGAGTCGATCACCACGACGTCGAGCGCGTTCGAGCGCACCAGCATCTCGGCGATCTCGAGCGCCTCCTCGCCCGAATCGGGCTGCGACACCAGCAGGTTGTTGATGTCGACACCGAGCTTCACCGCGTACTCCGCGTCGAGCGCGTGCTCGGCGTCGATGAACGCGGCCGCGCCGCCGCGCCGTTGCGCCTGCCCGACCACCGACAGCGCGAGCGTGGTCTTGCCGGAGGACTCCGGCCCGAAGATCTCGACCACCCGCCCGCGCGGGAAGCCACCGATCCCGATCGCGTAGTCGACCGCCAGCGACCCGGTCGGGATCGACTCGATGCCCAGCGAGTCGCGCTGGCCGAGGCGCATGATCGCGCCCTTGCCGAACTGCCTCTCGATCTGCGTGAGGGTGCTCTCGATCGCCTTCGCCTTCTCCGTGGACACGTCACTCATCGAAACGGCTCCTTCCTGTCCGCGCGCGCCGGCGGACCGGGTACTGCGTTCTATACTGCGCTCGTCGGTGCGGCGGCGACGTCCAAGACGGAAGATGCCCCGCCGGGGTCTTCTTGCTGTCGGACGGAACCTGCACCCGTGAAGGGAAGAAAGCGCGGGCGGCTGCGCAGCCGGTAGGACGCGATCGATGGTAACGAAGGCCTCCGTGGCAGTCAAGGAGTCGCGGCCGGGTCTCGCTGCAGGCCCGCATCACGCCGGACCCTGGAAGCGGCTCGTCCGTTTTCCGTGCGCCCGCGGCACCGTGAGTGGTCCTTGACCCGGCCGGCGCGGCCCGCCCCGCCGTCCCGGTCCGGTTCTCGGCTGCCGGCGCAGCCGCCACCCGGATCGTCCCCGGCGGCGTGCGCTTTGCTTCTGCTCCCGGCCATCGGCGCGATCGACGGCCTCGAGATCGAGCGCTCCGCGCCGCTGGCCCCGCTCACGACGCTCCGGATCGGTGGTCCTGCGGAGCTCCTGGTCACCGCCCACACCCAGCGGTCCCTGGTCGCGCTCCTCCGCCTGGTCCGTGCCGAAGGCGTCCCGCTGCACCTCCTGGGCCTGGGCTCGAACGTCCTCTACCCGGACGAGGGGCTGCCGGGAGTCGTGGCCCGGCTCGGCGGCGTCTTCGCGCGCAGCCGGGTCATGGGCGATCGGCTGCGGGCCGGAGGAGCGGTCCCGCTGCCGCGGCTCGCCCGCTCGGCCGCCGCCCGAGGTCTCCGCGGCATCGAGGCGTTCTCGGGGTTCCCGTCGACGGTGGGCGGCGCGGTGGTGATGAACGCAGGCTGCTACGGGGTCGAGATGAAGGACGTCCTGATCACAGTCACCGGGATTCACCGCGACGGTCGTCGCCAGCGGTATCGTCCGGCCGATCTCGAGCCCGGCTACCGCCGCACGGTGCTCCAGGGCTCGGGGGTGGTGGTGGCGTCGGCCACCTTCCAGCTCCGCGCGGGCTCGGCGACCGAGGCGCTGGCCCGCATCGAGGAGCTCAACCGCCGCCGCCGGGCGAGCCTCCCCTTGGGGCTGCCCAATGCCGGCTCGGTCTTCCGTAATCCACCGGGAGACCACGCGGGGCGGCTGATCGAGGCCGCCGGGCTCAAGGGGGCAAGGAGCGGAGGCGCCGAGATCAGCCCCAAGCACGCCAACGTCATCGTCAACCTGGGCGGCGCGCGGGCCGCCGACGTGCTCGCGCTGATGCTCGAGGCGCGCGCGGCGGTGCGCCGCGACTCCGGGGTCGATCTCGAGCCGGAGCTGGTGCTCGAAGGGGGGCTCGGCGACCTCTGGCGGAGCGCCTCGGCGGAGCCTCGCGCCGAGGCGACGGCGGTCGAGCCCTGAGACCGGGCGTGCTGCGAGCTCCGCGGCAGGGCCGCCGAGCCTCGCCGCCTCCGTTATACTGCTAACCCCTCGATCGGTCCGCCCGAACCGACCGGAAGGAGGCTCGATGTCCTGGTCTCGCACCCGCGTCGCCGCGATTCTCGCTTTCCTGCTGCTCGCCGCGCAGGCCTGCGGCCCGCAGCTCACGCCCGAGGAAAAAACCGAGCTCATCCGTTCGCAGTACACGGCGGAGCTCAAGTCACTGACCGTGAAGCAGGACCCGCTCTCGGTGATGGACGACGAGACGTCGGAGGCGGTCGCCGATGCAACGGCGGCCGAGGCGGAGGGCGCTTCGCCAGCCGCGGCCGCCGAGCTCGACCCGGCGGCCGACGCCGAGCCTGCGGCGGCTGCCCCCCCGGTCCGGAGTGACGCCATTCTCGACATCCTGCTGTCGACGACCAGCCAGCAGTACCTGCCGGGCGTCACGCTCGACCTCGAGCACGTCGATGCCGCCCGCAGGGTGAAGGACCGCCGTTCGCTCTGGGTGGACACTTCGAGCCTCGGGCGCGGTCCCGGCATTCAGATCACCCACGTGCTGGAGAACGTCGACTGGGAGGAGGGGGACGGGTTCTTCGTCGAGGTGCGCACGCCCATCCCGCCCGAGGAGCGCGCGGACTACCGGGAGTTCCGGGGCGAGTAGGCTGGAGCTCGACGGCGGCGTGTCGTTCAGGGCTCGGGCGGAGCATCGCTTTGTGCCCTCGATTCCGTATCAGTTGCAGGGCAGGCGAGGACGGCGCGGCGAGGCGCAGGGGCGGAGGGGATAGTTATACATTTATGGCAAAGCTACGTTGTTTCATGAGAGAATCTCCCGTTCCATGAGCGAAGCCACTCGCGTTCTTCCGCGCGACGAGACCATCGCCGACTCCATCCGCCGGCTGGAGGAGAACGTCCAGATGGTGGTGCGCGGGAAGCCGGAGGCGATCCGGCTGGCCGTGGTCTCGATCCTGGCGCGCGGCCACGTCCTGATCGAGGACGTCCCCGGGGTAGGCAAGACGACACTGGCGCAGGCGCTGGCCAAGTCGATCGGCCTCGACTTCCAGCGCATCCAGTTCACCAGCGACCTGCTGCCTTCGGACATCATCGGCGTCTCGATCTACCGGCGCGACCGCGAGGCATTCGAGTTCTCGCCGGGCCCTCTCTTCGCCAACATCGTGCTCGCGGACGAGATCAACCGCGCAACGCCGAAGACGCAGTCGGCGCTGCTCGAGGCGATGAGCGAGCGCCGGGTCTCGGTCGATCGCGAGCGCTTCGACCTGCCCGATCCGTTCGTCGTGCTGGCGACGCAGAACCCGCTCGAGTTTCAGGGCACCTTTCCGCTGCCCGAGTCGCAGCTCGACCGGTTCCTGATGTCGCTCGAGCTCGGGTACCCGCCCCGCGCGGAGGAGCGGGAGCTCCTACTCTCGGGCGGCGTCGACGACATCCTGGCGAGCCTCGCTCCGGTGGTGGACCGCGCGGAGCTGGTGGCGCTGCAGCGGCAGGTCGCCGGCGTGCGCGTCGCCGAGAAGCTGGCCGATTACATCCTCACGGTGGCCGAGGCGACGCGAGCGGGCGACGAGTTCGCGCTCGGTGTCTCGACGCGCGCGGCGCAGGACCTCTTCCGCGCCGCGCAGGCGATGGCGGTGTGCGAAGGGCGCGACTTCGCGGTCCCCGACGACATCCAACGGACCGCGCTCACGGTGCTCTCGCATCGCGTCATGCTGCGGTCGGGTGGCGGCATCAAGGCGACCAGGAGCGCTCTGCGCGGCGTGCTCTCGCGCATTCCGGTGCCGCTCTGACCCGATGGAGAAGCCGCCACCGCGGTCGAACGTGAACGGCATCGCTCTCGCCGATCGAGCCCCCGCCGCGTCCGACCGTTTCCGGGCGCGGCACCGGCCGGGGCGCCGACCAGTCCCTGAAGGCATCCGCCCGACCAAGGTCGGGATCTGGTTCGTGGCGCTGACGCTGCTGCTCGGCATCGCCGCGACCAACACCGGGAACAACGCGCTCTACATGGTGGTGGCCCTGATGCTGGCCACGCTGATCGTGTCGGGCGTCCTCTCCCGCAACGACGTGCGCCGGGTCGACGTCGAGCTCACCCCGCCCGAGGAGGTCTTCGCCGACTCGCCGGCGGCGTTCCAGGTCGAGATCACGAACCGCGGCCGGGTGCTGCCGCGTTGGCTGCTCCTGATCTCGTTCTCGGATCAGGCATCGACCCTGCTGTGCTCTTCGCTCCCGCGCGGCGGACGGCGCGGCGCGGTGATCGAGCTCGCCTTTCCGCGCCGCGGACTGCATCGCATCGGCGCGGCGCACCTGGCGACGCTCTTCCCGCTCGGGCTCTTCCGCAAGGGGATGCGCCAGCGGTTGGATCGCGAGGTCCTGGTGTTCCCGCGCCTGGTCGCGGGCCGCCACCTGGTGCGCCGTTCGACCACGGCGATCGGAGAGACGCAGGATCGCCGTGCCGGCTGGGGCCACGACCTCCACAGCCTGCGCGCGCTGCGTACCGGCGACGATCCGCGGCGGATCCACTGGAAGCAGACCGCGCGCACCGGAAAGCTGATCTTCATGGAGCGCCAGGCCGAGCGGAGCCGCCGCATCACGGTGGTGGTCGACAATGCCCTGGACCCCGCGCAGGGCGCGGCCGGAGAGGATCGTCTCGAGCAGCGCATCAGCGAGGCTGCGGCCGCCGTGCTCGCCTACCTCGCGGCCGGCTTCGAGGTCGAGCTCGTGACGCGCTCGGAGCGGATCGACTTCGGAGGCGGGCAGCGCCAGCGCCGCCGGATCCTCGAGACCTTGGCGCTCCTGCCGCCGGCGCCCGCCGCCGACGAGCCGCTCGCCCGCGGGTCCGGCCTCGAGGAGCGCTTCGAGACGGCGAGCATGGGAGCGGCGTGACGACCAGCGCCGCCGCCCGGCTCGGTGCACCGCCGCCCTCGCGTGGACTCCTCCGCCGCCTCGGCCTGCGCCGCCGCCGGCGCGAGCCTGCCGCCCCACTGGCGTTCTCGCGCGAGAAGAAGCTCCTGCTCGGCAGCCTCGCCTTGCTGGTCGCCATCCCGCTTCCTCTGAACGAGCCCCGGCCGCAGGGCGTCGTGAGCTGGCCCGTTCTGGTCCTCTATCTGGGGGCGGTGGCCTACTTCCTGGCGCGCACCTGGCGCGGACGCGAGCCGTCGCTGCCCGGCTGGGCGATGAACGTCGCCGGACTGGTGTACCTGCCGATCTTCCTGGTTCGGCTGCGCGACATCGGCGGGGCGCATATCGCGCGTCCGATGGTCGAGCTTCTCCTCTTCGGCCTGGTGATGCGACTCTTCGGCATGCGCCGGGAGCGCGAGAAGTGGCACGTCGCCGTTCTCCTCTTCTTCCTCTTCGTCGCCGCGATGGCGACCAGCGTCCATCCTCTGATCCTGCTCTACCTGCTGGCGGCGTTCGTCCTCTGGCTCGTGATCCTGCTGCGGTTCCTCCAGCTCCACCTGGAGGGCACCTATCCCAACGTGGTGCCGGGAAGACGGCTGCGGCCATACCGATTGGTGGCGGCGTTCGCGGCGCTCACGGTGGCCGGCGCGGTGCCGTTCTTCGCGTTCCTGCCGCGGCTGCGCACGCCCTATCTCATGGGCGGCGCGGCCACGGTAGGGACGGCACAGGCTGCGGGGTTCCGGGACGAGGTGAACCTCGACGTGGTCGGGAGCATCCGGGCCAATCCGGCGGTCGCTCTACGGATGAAGCCCGAGGATCCGACGTTCCGGCCTCCGTCGCTCCTGCGCGGGACCACCTACGACGCGTTCCGGAACAATTCGTGGCTGCGCTCGCAATCGCAGCACGAGCTGCTGCGTCCGGCGGCGACGAACCTCTACCGCCTGGCGGAGGGGCAGGTGGCGGCAAAGGTCAGGATCTGGCTGGAGCCGATCGACACCCGCACGCTGATCCTTCCGGTCGAGACGCTGTCCGTCGAGCTCTCGCAGCGCCTGTACCTGGACATCGCGGGCGGCGTTCTCATGATGCAGCCCCGCACCGGGCTGCTCGAGTACCGCGTCGGCGTCAGCTCGCGACCGGTCTATCGGTCGGCTGCGCCCGACCTCGACGACCCCGACGAGCCGACGCTGGATCCGGGCGGGATCACGCCGCGCGTCGCGGACCTCGCTCGCAAGCTCGCGGACGGCTTCCCGCCCTCGGAAGCGGCGTACCGGATCCAGCAGTATCTCAACCACAACTTCTCGTACACGCTCGACTTCCTGGGACGGCGCGCGGAGCATCCGATCGAGGACTTCCTGTTCCAGTACCGGAGCGGGCACTGCGAGTATTTCGCGTCGTCGATGATCCTGATGCTGCGCTCGGTGGGAATCCCGGCGCGGCTCGCCACCGGGTTCATGGGCGCGGAGTTCAACCCACTCGAGAACTACTACATCGTCCGTCAGTCGAACGCGCACGCCTGGGTGGAGGCGTGGCTTCCCGAGATCGGCTGGACCACCTTCGACCCAACCCCGGCGGCAGGGCGGCCCGCCCTGACCGGCGATCCGACGATGAGGATGGTGCTGCGACAGGCCTGGGACTACCTCGAGTTCCGATGGGACCGCTACGTCATGTCCTACGGTTTCTTCGATCAGGTCGGGTTCCTGCTGCGCCTGCGGGATGCGGTGCGGCGCATCGGCCAGCCCGACGAGTCGAGCCGCTTCGGGCTCTTCACGCGCGGCCGCTCGCCCCTCGCGGATCTCGACCAGACGGCGCGACCGCGCGTCGGCGACTTCGGTCTAGGGCCGACGATCCTGGCCATCGCCGCCGTGGCCGTAGTCCTCCTGCTCGCCGTGCTGTTCCTGCGCGCGCGGTCGCCGCTGCCGATCGCCACCCGCTCGTACCGGGCGCTGCGGGCCGCGGCGGCCCGCAGCGACTCGGCGATCGGCGCCGCCACCGGTCCGCTCGCGCTGCGCCAGTGGGTGGAGCGGCACCTGCCCGCGGCGTACGGACCGGCGGCGGGTGTGATCGATCGTTACCTGCTCGAGAGCTATCGCGGCGCGCGGCTCAGCCGCCTCGAGGCGGCCGCGGTTCGCCGCGATCTCCGGGTGGCGTGCCGCCTGCTACGCCGCGCGCCCGTCCGCCTGGCTCCGGA
>DATKDQ010000109.1:0-2872 GCA_035544635.1 Thermoanaerobaculia bacterium | reverse complement strand
CCGCCGCACCGGGCGCGAGCGCATCGACCACTGGAGCTTCTATCTGGTGTACAACCTGTTCCGCGGCGCCGGCATCGCTCAGGGCATCGCCGGCCGGGTGCGCGACGGCACGGCGGCGAGCGCGTGGGCGTCCGAGGTGGCGGCCTCGGTCCGTCCCACCGCCGAGGCCGCCTGGACGATCGCCAGCTCCGACGAGACTTGAGCCAAGCTCCCCCAACCACCTACTTCGTCCGCGGCCTGCTGCTCCGCCTGCTCGCCGCCGTCTACCTGATCGCCTTCGCCTCCTTCTGGGTTCAGGCCGAAGGCCTGATAGGACCGCGCGGCCTGCTCCCCGCGAACGCGTTCCTCGAGGCGATCGGCGAGCGCCTCGGGAGCGAGGCGTACTGGCGCGCGCCGACTCTCCTCTGGCTCGCCCCAGGCAGCGCGCTGCTGCACCTCATCTGCGCCGCCGGCGTCGCGATCTCCCTGCTCGCCATCGCCGGCTTCTGGCCGCTCGGGTGCTACGCGGCGCTGTGGGCGCTCTATCTCTCGATCGTTGTCGGCGGCCAGGACTTCATGAGCTTCCAGTGGGACGTGCTGCTGCTCGAATCGGGCCTGGTCGCGCTCTTCCTCGCTCCGGCGCGGCGCCGAGCCGGGCTCACGGAGCGAACACCGCCGCCAGGGGTCGGCATCTGGCTCATGCGCTTCCTGGTATGGAAGCTGATGTTCCTGTCGGGAGCGACCAAGCTCCTCGCCTTCGATCCGACGTGGTGGAAGCTCACCGCGCTCGAGTACCACTACTACACGCAGCCGCTGCCATGGTGGACGAGCTGGTTCGCCCATCAGCTCCCACCGTGGATCGGCGCCGCGTGCGTCGCCATCGTGATCCTGATCGAGATCGGCGCGCCCTGGCTCATTGTCGTGGGCGCGCGCGCACGCATCCTCGCGTTCGGTCTCCTGGTGGGGCTTCAGCTCGCGATCGCGTGGACCGGGAACTACGGCTTCTTCAACCTGCTCACGATCGTGCTCTCGACGGCGCTCCTCGACGATCGCCAGATCGAGCGCGTGCTGCCTCTGCTGCGCGAGCGCCGCCTCGGCGCGCCGAGCTCGCGCGCCCTGGAGCGGGCGATGCGCCGCGGAGGCTGGCCCGGCACCCTGCGCGGCGTGCTGGCGGCGGCGCTCGCCGCCCTGAGCCTGCTCGTGACGGTACGTGAGCTGGCGCGAACCGCGCGGCCGCGGGCCACCGGGACGCTCGCCGCGGCCGTGGAGTGGAGCGAGCGCCGCCTGCTCGAGCCCGCGCTCCCCGCGCTCGAAGCCATCGCGCCGCTACGCTCGATCAACGGCTACGGCCTGTTCCGGTCGATGACCACCCTGCGTCCCGAGATCGTGCTGGAAGCGAGCGCCGACGGGACCAGCTGGAGCGAGATCGAGCTCCGCTTCAAGCCCGGCGACGTCCACCGGCGCCCGCGGCTGGCCGCTCCGCACCACCCCCGGCTCGACTGGCAGATGTGGTTCGCCGCGCTCGCGCCGCGGGAGGCGGCATGGCTGAGGACGCTGCTGCGGCGCGTGCTCGAAGGCGAGCACGCCGTGCTCGATCTGATCGGGACGCGCGAGTGGCGCGACCGGCCTCCGCGTTACGTCCGCCTGCGCTACTACCGTTACGAGTTCACGAGTTGGGGAGAGCGGCGCGAAACCGGAGCATGGTGGCGCCGCGAGGCAATCGGCGACCTGACGGAGCGGATGTCGCTCCAAGAGCTCGACCGCATCGAGCGCTCGAGCCGTTGACGCGCCGTCCTCGGCGCCAGACTGCCAACCAGCACCCTCCTCCGCTACCATAGGCGGCCGATCATGAGCAAAGACCTCGTCGTCGTCGATCATCCGCTGGTTCTCCACAAGCTCACTCAGATGCGGGCGCGCGAGACCCCCACTGCCAACTTCCGCCGGCTGCTGAAGGAGACCAGCATGCTGCTCGGCTACGAGGCCACCCGCGACCTGCCGCTGGCGCAGAAGGAGATCGAGACGCCGCTCGAGCGCATGGAGGCCCCGGTGCTCGAGAACGAGGACGTCGTGCTGGTGAGCGTCCTGCGCGCGGGCAACGGGATCCTCGATGGCATGCTCGAGATTTTCCCCTCGGCGCGCGTCGGCTACATCGGTCTCTACCGCGATCCCGACACGCTGGAGGCGGTGCAGTACTACGTGAACCTGCCGCAGGATATGGCGGGACACGGTGCCATCGTGCTCGACCCGATGCTCGCGACCGGCCACTCGGCGCACCAGGCGATCTTGGTGGTGAAGAGGCACTCGCCCGCCTGGGTGCGCTTCGTGGCGCTGGTGTCGGCGCCCGAGGGGATCGAGTACGTCCACGCCCGCCACCCCGACGTGACGATCTACACCGCGGCGGTCGACCGCCAGCTCAACGAGCACGGCTACATCATGCCGGGGCTGGGCGACGCGGGCGATCGGCTGTTCGGAACCAAACCGAAGAAGACCGCCGCCGCGAGCTAGCTGGGGAAGGTGCTGGTAGCACCTTCCCCAGCCAGTCATCTCTGGTTCTCTGGCGCCGAGGACGGCGCACGTCGCCCGTCCGTTGCACGGACGGGCTCCCTAGTTCCGGAACGCTGCCGCCAGTTCTCGCGCTTACCACCACGTCGTGCTGAGGACGGCGCATCCTCCGGCGCTACTTTGGCGCCCGCGTCTGGGATAGCCTCCGCGGATCATGAGCAAAATTCTCGACAACCCCGGCAAGCTCGGCGTGTGGACGTGGCCCGACGGATTCAAGGCGCGCGAGACGGTCGATTTCGCCCAGCGCCTCGAGAGCTGGGGCTACAGCGCGTGGTGGATTCCGGAGGCGGTCGGGCGCGATCCCTTCGCCCTGATCGGCTACCTCGCAGGA
>DATKDQ010000108.1:0-4375 GCA_035544635.1 Thermoanaerobaculia bacterium | reverse complement strand
CGGGCCGTACTTCGCGGTCCGGCCCGGCGCTCGCGGCGGCGGCGACGTGAGCGCCACACGCGTGGTGTGGAAGTCCGACACCGGCGCGCCGTACGTGTCGTCGATGCTCCTGTACCAGGGCCTGCTGTTCATGGGCGGCGACACCGGGATCGTCACCTGCGTCGACGCGGCCACCGGGGAGAAGCTGTGGCAGGAGCGCACCGGCGCCATCTTCTCGGCCTCGCCGGTCGCGGGCGACGGCAAGGTCTACTTCGCGAGCGAGACCGGCGAGACCTTCGTCTATGCGCCCGAGCGCGAGCCCCGACTCATCGCGCGCAACCGCATCGACGGTCGGATCGTGGCCTCGCCCGCGATCGCGGGCGGGCGCCTCTACCTGCGCACCGACGACCGGTTGATCGCGATCGGGAGAGGTGCGTGACCCGGAGTCTCTACAGATCGAGCACCAGGCGAAGGCCTTGGCCGAGTGCCGAGAGGTCCTCCCTCGCCAGCACGCCGACCGCTTCGATGAAGTCGGAGCGGAGCACCTTCTGCACGTCGTAGACGTTCGCGACGGACGCTTTCGGCAGCCCCGTCGATCGCCGGTCGAACCGGAAGTTTCCCGGCAGCTCGGCGAGATGGAGCCGGCTCGTCAACGGCACGACGAGGAACGAGCGCACTCGCGGCTCACGCACCTGGTCGGTTTGCACCACGACGACGGGGCGCCGCTTGTCGGCGCGCACCCACCACACCTCGCCGCGCCGCGGCAGTGCCTCACCATTCATCGCCGGCGTACTCCTCCGCCATGCGGCGCCGCTGGTACTCCTGCCAGGACGCCTCGTTCTCCGCGATGTCCCAGCCGTAGCGATCCAGGTACCGGCTGGTCTGCGCCCTGACGCGTTCGGCCTGCAGGAGCTGCGCGAGGAGGGCGGATCGCGACGTGCCGCGGCGCGCAGCCTCCTCGTCGGCGAACGCGATCAGGTCGTCGGGCAAAGAGACGCCGATTTTCATGGCTCCGATGGTAGCACCATCAGGAATACTATGGTATTCCGAATCGCGCCGGGCTCCGCTCCTGCAAGCGGCGATGCCGCGGAACGGCGAGCTAGGTTAAGAGCTTCTCGCGGCGCGTCTCGCCCCGGCGCCGACCTTCGGCAGCGGCGCTGCCTTCCCGATCACCACCCGCACCGCGTGCTCGGCGCCGTCGTCGGCGAGGGGAATCGCGTGGGGATCGACACGCGCACCGTCGAGCTCCGCCGCCGCGACCCCCCGGCACCGCCGTTCCGGGTTCGTCACCGTGATCTGGTAGCGTGATCGACCGCAGCGCCAGACGATGGTGTACTCGGGCCACGACGAGGGGATGCAGGGATCCACCGCGAACGTGGCGCCGTGGCGCCTGAGGCCGAGGATGCTCTCGAGGCCGGCGCGGTAGAGCCATCCCGCGGCTCCGGTGTACCAGCTCCAGCCGCCGCGCCCGGCGTGCTCGGGGTGAGAGTAGACGTCGCCCGCGAGCACGTACGGCTCGGCCTGGTAGCGGTCGACGCCGGCCGCCGTGCGGCTCTTGTTGATCGGGTTGAGCAGGTGGAAGAGCTCGACCGCCTCGTCGCCGCTGCCCGTCGCCGCCATCGCCATCACCACCCACGCCGCGGCGTGCGTGTACTGCCCTCCGTTCTCGCGCACGCCTGGCGGGTAGCCGCGGATGTAGCCGGGATCCTGCCTTGACTGGTCGAAAGGCGGGGTGAGCAGCAGCACGACGCCGGTTCCCCGCTTCACCAGGTGAGCGCGGACGGCGTCGAGCGCGCGGTCCGCGAAGCGCGCGGGGACCGCCCTCGAGAGCACGGCCCAGGTCTGCGGCAGCGAGTCGATCCTGCACTCGTCGTTGTAGGCGGAGCCGAGCGGCGTGCCGTCGTCGTAGTAGCCGCGCCGGTACCATTCGCCGTCCCACGCCAGCTCGAGGGCGCTGGAGTAGCTTGCCGCCTGCGCGCGGTAGCGCTCGGCGTGGGCGGTGGCGCCGCGGGCCTCGCACAGCGCGGCGAAGTCACGAAGGATCCCGTGCAGGAAGAAACCCAGCCAGGCGCTCTCGCCCCGCCCCTCGCGGCCGACCCGGTTCATGCCGTCGTTCCAGTCGCCGCTGCCGATGAGCGGGAGGCCGTGAGCGCCGGTGGTCGAGCCGCGGTCGATGGCGCGCAGGCAGTGCTCGAAGAGCGAGCCCCGCTCCGCCGACACCGCCGGCCTGACGTACGCCTCGTCGTCCTGGTCGGGGAGGAGAGGTGCCGAGAGGAACGGCGCGGTCTGGTCGAGGATCGCGGCATCGCCGGTCTCGCGCACGTAGCGCGCGACCGCGAACGGCAGCCAGAGCAGATCGTCCGAGCAGCGGGTGCGGGTGCCATGGCCGCCCGTGGGATGCCACCAGTGCTGGACGTCGCCCTCGACGAACTGGCGACCGGCGGCGCGCAGCAGATGCTCACGCGCGAGATCCGGACGGGCGGTGACGAGGGCCATGACGTCCTGGAGCTGATCGCGGAAGCCGAAAGCGCCGCCCGGCTGCGAGTAGCCGGAGCGGGCCCACAGCCTGGAGGCGACCGTCTGGTAGAGGAGCCAGCGATTCATGATCACGTCGAAGGAGTCGTCGGGCGTGCGCACCTCGACGGTTTCGAGCGTGTCGTCCCAGGCCCTGATCACCCGCTCGCGCGTGGCCCCGGCGGCCTCGACGCTTCCGTGGCGAGCCAGCAGGTCGTGCACCTCTGACAGGTCGCGTCCCTGGCCGAGCAGGAGCACCAGGCGGCGCGTCTCTCCGGGCGCGAGCACGATCGGGACCTGCAAGGCGGCGCAGGGGTCGAGGCCGGCCCCGAAGCGGTTGGAGAGCTCCTGGTGTTGGATCGCCGCCGGGGCGGCGAGAGAGCCGTTGCGGCCGAGGAACGAAGTGCGATCGGCGGTCGCCGAGAGCAGGGGCTCGCTCGAGTGGGCGAACGCGACGCGCGCGGCGAAGTCGCTGTTCCATGGATTGCGAGCGAGCAGCGCGCCGGTGGCGGCACAGCGCTCGGTCACCACGTGCAGGCGATGTCCCTGGCGCGGAGGGCCGAGCTCCCACTCCCAGAAGGCGAACACCGCGAGCCGCCGCGCCCGGCCGCTCTGGTTGGTGAGCGTGAGGAGCGAGAGCTTCACCGGGTCCGCCGCGTCGACGAACACCTCGAGGTCGCAATGCACGCCATGCGACGCGCTGGCGAAGCGAGTGATCCCGGCGCGATGGCGGATGATCCAGCGGCCGTCGCCGGGCCGCCGCAGCATCGGACCCGGCGTCGGCGTCCAGGCTTCGCCGCTCTCGTCATCGCGCACGAAGATTGCCTCCCCGGTGGGGTCGCTCACCGGATCTCCGGCATGAGGCGTGAGCCGGTTCTCGCGGCTGTTGCCGGACCAGGTGAAGGCGGATCCGGAGGCGGTGACGATGGTGCCGAAGTCGGGATTGGCGATGACGTTCACCCACGGCAGCGGCGTCTCCTGGTCGCCGTCGAGGTGGATGACGTACTCCCGCCCATCCGGGGTGAAGCCGCCCAGGCGATTGGAGAGGACGAGGTCGGGCAACTCGGGTGAAGACGCGGTGGCCTCCACGGCGGGGGTGGTCGCCGCGGGCGCTCCGCCGGCGACGAGTGGCACCGGCTCGGGCGTGGGCCGCTCCGGGTAGAGCCGGTCGAGCTGATGGGCGAGCGCGCCGCGATCACCGCTCACGACGGCGCGCGCCACGCTCGCGAAGAGCGTGCGCTCCCCCTCGGAGAGCCCCTCGCCGCGCAGCAGGTAGGCGCCTCCCGGCCGTTGCCTCCACGATCGCCACGGCCCCTGGTCGAACAGCGCCTCGAGCTGTGCCTGCATGGCGTCGAGGTAGCCGACGGGGTTCTCGTTGAGGACCACGACGTCGGCCGCGAGGCCCTTGAGTCGCCAGTACTCCTGCGCCTGGAGCACCTGTCGAACGAGCTGGAGATCGTCCTCCTCGACCACCCGGACTAGGAGGATCGGCGAATCGCCGGAGATGGAGTGCGGCCACAGCCCCTCCTGGCCGAGGGTATTCCTGGCGGATAGCTCGGGCGCGGCGCGCAGCGAGGCATCGGTGTAGAGCACGCGCGACGCCAGGCGCTCGAAGAGGACGGCCTCCTCGTTGGAGATGCCGAGGTGGCGCCGCCCGCTCTGGGCGTGGGCGAACGCGAGCGCGAAGGTGCGCGAGACGGCGCCGGCGTCGTGGTACTTGTCGGCCAGCGCCAGGGCGCTGTCGCGGCCCGCGGCCACGCCGGTCGAGAACGCGAGCCGCACGAACCCGCCGGGGGCCAGACGCAGGCGCTGGCGGAGGCTCGCGATCGGGTCGAGCACCGCGCCGGTGGTGCCCGAGAGCGGCCGCCCATCGAGCGCCCGG
>DATKDQ010000107.1:0-7833 GCA_035544635.1 Thermoanaerobaculia bacterium | reverse complement strand
CATGAGCTACGGCACCCAGGAGCACACCCTGCCGGTCCCGGTGGCGATCGAGTGGGCCGGCTCGACGCCGATGATCACCATGACCGAGCAGACGGTGCCCGGGCTCGGCACCTTCACGGCGAGAGTGCTGCTCTACGACGGCCTCTACGCCGGTACCTGGAAGCACGGCCAGTTCGGCGGCCACATGTGGGGGCGCATCGAGCCGGCGGGCGCGACCGCGCCGAGCGCCGCGACCGCACCCTCGGGACCGGCTCCCACCGGGGAGCACGAGCACGCGCCGGCATCGCCCAGCGCAGCTGCGCCGAGCGAGCCCTAGGAGTGTGTCCCAGTAACCGCGTCCCATCTGTGCGGGCGCGAAGCGCCAGCGCCGTCCTCGGCGCCAAACAGCATCAGCCGGAGGAACGTGCTATCCAGCACGTTCCGGAGGCAGCGCCGTCCTCGGCCCGGAAGCTCCGCGGCCGCCCGGTGAAACCTGGCGACTGCGAGCTTCGTCCTCCCGATCGATGAGCAGGAGCCTGTCCCGTCGTGGCCGCTGGGGTATCGGCATCCTGGCGGTGCTGACCGCCGGCGGTGCGGTGCTGCTCCTCTATCAGCGCAAGGAGCAAGCCGCCGAGATCGACCGGTTGGTCGAGACGCTCGAGCTCGAGGCGGGCAGCCGGCTCGCGGACGTCGGGGCCGGCAAGGGCCGGGTGGCGTTCGCGCTCGCGGAGCGCGTGGGGCCGGGCGGCCAGGTGCTCGCGACCGAGATCGACGCGAAGCGTCTACGCCAGATGCGCGACACCATCGAGCGCAGGCGGATCGAGAACGTCACGGTGGTCGAGGCCGGCGAGACGGAGACCGGGCTCGCCGACGCGTGCTGCGAAGCGGCCTACCTGCGTGACGTCTACCATCACCTCGGCGATCCGGCGGCGATCGACGCCAGCCTCTTCCGTGCGATCCGGCCGGGCGGACGTCTGGTCGTCATCGACTTCGAGCCGAGCTGGTTCCTCTCGCGCTTGTTCCCGGTCGAGCATGCGCCGGCGAATCGCGGCGGGCACGGCGTGTCGCCCGAGATCGTGATCGGAGAGCTGACCGCGGCGGGGTTCGAGCTCGAGCGGCGCATCGACGAGTGGGGCTTCGGCAGCTTCGCGGTGGTGTTCCGGCGGCCCTGATCCCCGGCCTGCTTTATTCCAACGCCGGTTGCTCGACGGCGATCAGCCGATCGACCGCGCCGACCGGGTGCCGGCTGCTGGTGCCGTCGGGCCAGAGCACCTCGATCGACTCGACGGTCTCGGCATCGCCCAGACCGAACGTCACCGGCAGCTCGACCTGCGCCTGATAGCTGCGCGACGGCACCACGGCTCGGCGCAGCGTCTCGCCGCCCAGCTTGAGCTCGACCGTCGCTCCGATCGCGTCGCGGTTCACCGTCGTGCCGTTGCCCACGAGCTTGACGCGCAGCCAGTGGTGCCCCTCGCTCTGGTCGTTGCGGTAGACCACCGCGCGCTCGCCGGCCTGGGCGATCACCACGTCGAGATCGCCGTCGCCGTCGAGGTCGCCGTAGGCGGCCGCGCGCGCCACCAGAGGCTGCGCGAGATCCCCCAGGGAGCCCGCCGCGACCGGGACCAGCGCACCCTCCCCGGCGTTCCAGAAGAGCTGCACCGGCTGGCGGTAGGTCTGGCTGGGATCGACGGTCGAGATCTCCTCCTCGAGGTGGCCGTTCGCCTGCAGCACGTCGAGGCGTCCATCGAGATCGTAGTCGAAGAAGAAGACGCCGAAGCTGAGCAGGCGCCGGCTCGGTGCGCCGATGCCGGCGGTGATCGCCTCGTCGGTGTACAGCGTCGGGTCGCCCTGCGACACGTAGAAAGAGCTCATCTCGTTCGCGAAGTTGGCGACCAGGAACGCGGTCTCGTCGTCGTTGCGGTAGAACGCCCAGTCGGTGCCCATGGCACCGGTGGCGACACCATCGGGGCCGTACGCCAGGCCGTAGAGCTCGCCCACCTCCTCGAACGTGCCGTCCTGCCGGTTGACGAACAGGAAGTTGCGCACGGTGTCGTTGGCCAGGTAGAAGTCGATCCACCCGTCGCGGTTGGCGTCGACCGGCACGGCGCCGAGCGTCTTCGCCACCGGCCCACCGGTCGCCTCGTTCGTCACCTGGACGCCGGCCTCGGCGCTGACGTCGGTGAATCGGCCGCCACCGTCGTTGCGATAGAGGTAGGGGAACGTGCCTTCGTAGTTGAGCGGCGGCCCGTAGGCGCGGCCTACCCCGGTGAGCCGATAGTCGAGCTCGAGGTCGATCTCGCGCGACCACCGCACGTAGTTGCCGACCAGGAGATCGAGATCGCCGTCGCGGTCGTAGTCGAGGAAGGCGCTCGACGAGGACCACTCCGCGGGATCGCCGCCGACTCCCGCCTCGGCCGTCACGTCGGTGAACCACCGGCCGGAGTCCTCGTTGCGCAGCAGCAGGTTGCGGCCGACCGCGGCGACGAAGATGTCGACGTCGCCGTCGTTGTCGTAGTCGCCCACGGCCACACCGGTGCCGTAGATCTCGATGTCGAGGCCCCGGTTCTGGGTGACGTCGCGGAAGCGCCCGGCGCCGTCGTTCTCGTAGAGCGCCAGCGCCCCGGCGGGCGCGGTCGCGGGCCCCTCGGGCCAGCGCGTCGAGTCGACGAAGAAGAGGTCCTGGTCGCCGTCGCCGTCGAAGTCGAAGATCGCCACTCCGCCGCCCATGGTCTCGGGCAGGAGCTTCTCGCCGTAGGCGCCGTTGTGGTGGACGAAGGCGATGCCCCACTCGGCCGTGGTGTCGGTGAACGGCACCGCCGGAGGCTCGGCCGTTCGCGACACCCGCGCCGGCGCGTTGGCCGCGATCGCCCGGTCCAACGGGTCCTCGCCGAAGAGGCGTACCACGCCGAGCCCGACGGCGACCGCGACGCCGGCCGCCGCCAGCACCAGCAGCGACACGCGGAAGGCGCGGCCGATGACCGCGTCGTCCTCCGGGACCCAGTCCTCGTCGTGGTCCGGAGACGGCGGCTCGACCGCCGCCGCACCGGCTCGAGGATCGCCTTCCGACCCGGCGCGCGGACGTCGTTCCTGGTCGGCTTCCGTCAACCGGAGGGCGCCTCCTGGCGCACCAGGTGCGCCTCGACTGGAAGCTCGAAGGCGCCGGGGCGCTGCAGGTCGTAGAGCACGATCGCCTCGGCGGCATGGTTCGCGGCCGGATCCGCCGCGCGGGCGCGCGCGATCGCGCGATCGCGTGCGTTGTCGTCGGGCTTGTACCGCCTGTAGGCCTCGAAGTGCTCGGCCGCGCCCGCCTCGTCGCCGAGCTGCTTGCCGAGCAGGTAGAGGTTGAAGTGGGCGGTCACGTTCTCGGGATCGATCGCGAGCGTGCGCTCGAACCAGGAGCCGGCCTCGGCGAGGAGCTCCGCCCGCCTCGCCTGCCGGTCCGGGCCGCGCTCCTGCTTGGCGCGCTCGTGGAGGGTGAGCCCCAGCTCGTTCAGAAGGTTGTAGTCCTTGCTGAAGTCGAACCCGCGCTCGCGCAGCTCGGGCGAGGAGGCCTCGACCAGGCTGCGGAAGCTCGCGATGGCGGCGTCGAGCTTGCCGTTCTGCTTGTCGACCAGGCCGCTCCACCA
Organism: Thermoanaerobaculia bacterium; assembly: GCA_035544635.1. Lineage (GTDB taxonomy): Bacteria > Acidobacteriota > Thermoanaerobaculia > Multivoradales > Multivoraceae > DATAFT01. Next base: position 4,228 of record DATKDQ010000107.1, on the reverse strand, counting down.
GGCGAGCGACCACGCCGGCGCCGGGGGATCGAACGCCGCGGCTCGGGCCAGGGCCTCGACCGCCAGGTCCTCGACCGTGCCCTGCGCCAGATAGAGGCGCGCCAGGTTGAGCGGCCCGTCCGGCCGCCCCAGGACCTCGACCCGCCGGAACGCCTCCTCGGCCTGACGGAGCTGCCCCTTCGATTTACCGCCCTTGCGCAGGAGGCCGATGCCGTAATCGTTCCAGCGCTCCCACTCCGGCCACGGCGGCGTCGCGTTGGCGACCTGGTCAGGAGCGTCGACCGGGAAGGTCACGGCGTCGGTGGCGAGCCCCATCACCGGAAGGTCGTTTTTGAACTCGGGCCCGTAGACGTGGCGCATGTAGGTGGTGTCGAACTTGCGATAGCGCAGGTTGGCCGAGACCGTGATCGGGCCCTCGACGTCGGCCGGCACCTCGAGCAGGTAGTGCACGACGTCGGCGGCGCCGGGCGGGATCTGATGGTTGTAGAGCGGCACGAAGATGTCCTGCGCGTTGCGCCGATCGATCCGCCGTCCCTCACGGTCGAGCATGTAGACGTTGACGAAGTGCGACCAGGGATCGACTCGGCCGCCTTCGTCCATGCCGCCGCTGCGGCCGATCACGCGGCCGCCACTGGTCACCTCGAGGTCCAACCACACCTCGTTCGAGTCGGCCGTGCCCTGCGTGAACTCGTGACCCATCTTCACGGTGCGGATCACCGCCTCGACCAGGTAGGTCTGCCCGCGCACCAGCGCCGGCACCTCGGGCCGCAGCGGCGCGTGGAGCGGTCCCTCGATCGCGCCGCCTTCGCGCACGCCGAACAGGTCGACGCGAATGACGCCCTCATTGAACTTCTCGTGCTCCTCGATCACCCAGTCGGGACGGCCGACCAGCTTGGGGATCGCGGTGTTCGCCGACGGAAAGAGGTGGCTGTGGATCGAGAGCGTCCCGCTGCCGTCGTAGTTCTTGGCGCCGAAGTCCTCCGATCCGAGCAGTGGCATGTGGCAGCCGTTGCAGCTCGCCTGCGCCTTGGGCGGGTAGTAGAAGCTCTGCACGCCGTGGCCGGAGACGCCCGAGAGCAGGAACGAGTCGTAGTGGTTCTGGCCGCGCAGAAACTTGTACTTGTTGAGCTCCTGCGGCAGATGGACCTTGTGACAGGTGCCGCAGAACTCGGCGCTCTTGTGGTGGGGCTTGAGGAACGTCTTCTTGTGGAACTCGGGCTTCGCCTTGACCAGCTGCCGGTTGATCCAACGCAGGGTGGGGCTCTCGCTGAACGCGAACGGGTAGTGGATCGGCTCCTCGATCGTGAAGTCGGAGTTGCCGCGCGGGCTGTTGATGTGCGAGATGGAGTGGCAGACGGTGCAGGTGATGCCGGCCTGCCCGGCGGGGTCCTGCTCGTCGTCGAAGTCGGGATCGTCGAACTTGCCGGAGAAGAACACCACAGGGTCGTGGCAGCCGGCGCAGAAGCGCGACGCGTGGACGTCGCCGTCGCGCTCGAACGCGACCTTGCGGGTCTCGCGGACGCTGAAGAGGTAGGGCGGGTTGTTGAAGGAGCTGAACCGATGGACGCTCGACGACCAGGTGTCGTGAACGTCGGCATGACACTCCTGGCAGTACGCGGTGTCGGAGAGGACCCGCTCGGGAATGAAGTCGCCGGTCGCGGTGCGCGCGAGCGAAGGGAAGAAGTAGCGCTCGCCGCTGGCCGGACCCTCCACGTGCCACTGGCGCGGGTCCTGCGCCTGCACCACGAGCAGGATGCCGGCGAAGACGACGGCCACGGCGGCCCAGCGCGCGCCGATCCTCCACTTGATGCGGCGGCCCGCCAGACGATGGAGCACGAACAGCCAGGCCACGACCAGCGGAGCGATGACGTGCGCCCAGTACAGCGCGCTCCGCACCGCCGGATCCTTGACCACGATCACGCCCTCGACGCGGGTGAGCAGGATGCCGGTCACCAGCAGGACCAACGTGGTGGTGAAGAGGGCGAGGCCCGCCACCACCGCCCGGCGGTTGGGCCGGGTGATCGCGTTCCACAGGTGAGTGGCGCCGAACACCAGCACCGGTACGACGATCAGCGCCCCCAGCGCGAGGTGGAGCAGGAACATCACCAGGTAGAACCAGTTCTGGTAGGTCTGGCCGGTGACCGCTTCGAGCGCCGTCACGCCGACCATGTATGCGGAGTTCACCGCGAGCAGCGCGAACAGGCCGAGAACTACGAAGAGGAGCTTCTTGAGGCGCGGCCCGACGACCGGTACGTAACGCTTGCGCATGAGTTCACCTCGCGAGCCAGCCACCACCCACATCGCCCCCGGCCGCTCGAGAAGTGGGATCTACCCTATCATCGGCCCACGCTCCCGCCGCCGTCGCCCGGTCCCGTCCCGCCCGGCGGTCAGCCGAACCCGGGTCGCCGTCCTGCGTAGCAGGAGAGGCGGGCGATTGAGCCGGCGCCGAAGGCGCTGGGCGGGGAGGCAACCACTTCATGACCACAGTGAACGGTCCGAATCCGCCCCCGCGGCTCACGCCGCGTCTCGTCCTGGGAGTGGCGGTGCTGCTCGCGGGCGTCGTCTTCACCCTCGACAACCTCGACGTCCTCGAGGCTGGCGAAGCTCTCCAGTACTGGCCGCTGCTCCTGGTCGCGGTCGGGATCGCCAAGTTGGTCGACGCCGGCCGCACCGGCGCCTGGGTGACGGCGGGGATCTGGATCCTGCTCGGCGCGTGGTGGACGCTCTACCACGTCGCCCTGGTCGACTTCCACCCCGTGGACTTCTGGCCGGTCTTCCTCATCGTCGCCGGCCTCTTTCTGGTCCAGCGCGCGATGCGGCCCAGCCGGCGCGGCGAGCCGTCGGCCGACCGGCTCACCGGATTCGCCGTGCTCGGCGGAACCAGCCGCCGCAGCTCGAGCCCCGACTTCCAGGGCGGCGACTTCACCGCGGTCATGGGCGGGTGCGAGGTCGATCTGCGCGAGGCGCGGATCGCGAATCCGCCGGCGGTGCTCGACGTCTTCGCCTTCTGGGGCGGCGTCGAGATCCGGGTGCCCGAGGACTGGGTGGTGGACTCGCAGGTCACCGCGATCCTCGGCGGGGTGGAGGATTGCACCGGCCGGGGCCCGGTCGACCAGAGCCAGCGGCTGATCGTCCGTGGCCTGGCGATGATGGGCGGCGTCGAGATGCGCAACTGAGCCGGCGAGCCTGGCTGTCCGATGCATCCCATCCTGGCCCAGAGAGAGCGCTTCTGGCTGTACCTGGGCGCCTGGCTCCCCGGGAGCGGCCTCCTGGTCGCGCTGGTCTCGAGCTCGAGCGGCATGCCGTGGCCGGAGGCGACCGCGCTCGCGCTGCCGCTCGGGATGCTCTACGCCTTCGTCTGTCTCGCCGCCTGGTATCCCTGCCAGGCGATGCCGCTCGACACCAAGGACATCGTCCAGCCGATCGCCGCCCACGGGCTGGCGGCAGCGATCTCGAGCTCGGTCTGGCTGGTCGGCGGGCTCGCCTGGGCGCACCTGCTCGATCGCCTCCCGCGCTTCGACGGCACCTCGGATCGCTTCCGCGGCATGCTCGTCCTCTTCTTCGCGGTAGGCGTCCTGCTCTACGTTCTCGCCGTGGTCGTGCACTACCTGCTGATCGCGTTCGAGGCGTCGCGCGAGACCGAGAGCCGCAACCTCGAGCTCGAGGTGCAGGCGCGCGAGGCGGAGCTGCGCGCCATCCGCGCACGGCGCGAGCAGGAGCTCGCCGAGCGCGAGCTCGAGCTGGCGCGATCGATCCAGCGGCGCCTGCTGCCGCCGGCCGAGCTCGGCGGCGACGGCTACCGCGTGGCGGCGCGCAACCTACCGGCCCGTTTCGTCGCCGGCGACTTCTACGACGTCTTCCAGGTCGCGGGCGGCAGGCTCGGCCTCGTGGTCGCTGACGTCGCGGGCAAGGGAATCGGCGCCAGCCTGATCACGGCGTCGGTGAAGGCGATGACGCCGCTGATCGTCGAGCGTCACAGTGTCACCGAGACCCTCGATCTCCTCAACGACAAGCTGTGCGCCGAGCTCACGCAGCGCGAGTTCGTCGCGCTCTCGCTCGCGCTCTACGACCCCAGCGCGGGCACCATCGAGCTCGCCAACTCGGGTCTCCCCGACCCCTACCTGCTGCGCCCCGGGCGCGTGCCGGAGATGATCGAGGTGCCGGGCCCGCGGCTGCCGCTGGGGATCCGCCGCGACCTCCGCTACCAGAGCCGCACCCTGCGTCTCGC
>DATKDQ010000106.1:0-4092 GCA_035544635.1 Thermoanaerobaculia bacterium | reverse complement strand
CCTGATGGCTGCGATGGTGCCTGCCGGCGTGGCCCTGGCCTGGCTCTTCGCCGGGCCCTTCGAGCGCGTGCTCTTCGCCGGCGACGTCAAGGCCTGGTTGACCGGCAGGGTGGGCTCCGCCTTCGGCGGCTGGATGATCCTCTGCACCCCGGTGGCGGCGCTCGCGGTGGCGTGGTTGGCGGCCGGCGCCGTGGTGCCGTGGCTGCGGGCGCGTTTCGACCAACTGCCGCGGCAGCGCTTCGCGCGCCTCGAGGCGGCGCGCTTCCTCCTCGGCGGTCTCGCGGTCGTCGCCGTCGCGGCGGCGCTGGCCGGAGCGCTGACCGCTCTCGGTCTCGACGCGCGCGGCGGGGTCTTCGACACCTACGTGCAGCGCAACGCCCTGGTGGTGGGCTTCATCATGGGCTTCGCCATCATCCCCATCATCTACACCATCTCCGAGGATGCTCTCTCGGCGGTGCCCGAGCACCTGCGCGCGGCGTCCCTCGGCGCCGGCGCCACGCAGTGGCAGACGGCGACCAGGATCATCATCCCGACCGCGATGAGCGGCCTCTTCTCGGCGGTGATGATCGGCCTCGGGCGGGCGGTGGGCGAGACCATGATCGTGCTGATGGCCGCCGGCAACACGCCGCTCATGGACTGGAACATCTTCAACGGGTTCCGGACCCTCTCCGCCAACATCGCGGTCGAGCTTCCCGAGGCGGTGCAGGGCAGCACGCACTACCGAACCCTGTTTCTGGCGGCCCTCGTGCTCTTCGCCATGACCTTCCTGCTCAACACCGTGGCCGAGATGATCCGCCTACGCTTCCGCAGGAGGGCCTACCAGCTATGACCTCCGCCACCGCATGACCACGGCCACCAGGACTCCGCAGATGGTGGATGCGCCCGCGACGCGCCGCGGCGCCCCGGTGCCTCGTCGCCGCCGCGCGGGCGGAGCGACCAGCCTGCTCGCCACCGGCGAGCCGATGCTGTGGCTCACGGGCGGTGGCATGTTGATCTCCGTCGCCATGATCGTCGGGCTCCTGGCCCTGGTGGCGTATCAGGGCCTGGCCACGTTCTGGCCGCGACCCATCGTCCGGGTCGAGACCCTGTCGGGCGATGTGCTCATGGGTGAGGTCACCCGCCGCGACGCCTACGAGCCGGGTGAGCAGGCGTTCCACGGCCTGCCAGTAGAGCTGGCGCCGGCGGTGCGAGCGGTGGTGAAGGCGGAGGGCGGCTGGGATCGGCGGCGGTTGGTGCGCACCGGCAACTTCGAGCTCACCGGCGAGCACTTCCGGTGGGTCAGCGACTTCGAGATCGCCCCCGGAGGCGAGCGCCAGCCGGAGTGGGCGTTGCTCTTCGAGCGCCGGGCATGGGGCCGCTTCTACGGCGAGCCACGGCGCTTCCTGGTCGACGGCGAGGCGGTGGCGACCGAGCCGGCCGCGGTCTGGGCGCGCTTCGAGGAGCACCACGCCCCGGTGCGGCGCCGCTGGGCCGAGCGTCGTGCCCTCGAAATCGACGACGTCGGCGAGATCAACCACCGGCTGGAGGCGGCGCGACTGGCGCAGCGTACGGCGGAGCTGCGTCAGGGCCCGGAGTCCCGGGCCTTCCGCGAAGCCGAGGCGCGCTTCGCCGCGACCGAGACCGAGGTGGACGAGGAGTTCGCGCGCATTCGCGAGCGCATCGAGGAGCTCGATCGGGAGAACGCCCGCTACGCCATCGCGGTCGAGACCAGCGCCGGCACCGAGCAGGAGCTGTCGCTGGCGGACATCGTCCGCGCCTATCCGGCGAACCAACTCGGCGCGCTGGAGCGGGCCGGCGTCTACCTGTCGCGCTGGTGGGAGTTCCTCAGCGCCGACCCGCGCGAGGCGAACAGCGAGGGCGGAGTCTTCCCGGCCATCTTCGGCACCGTCGTGATGACGCTCCTGATGGCGCTCACCGTGCTGCCCTTCGGCGTGCTCGCCGCCCTCTATCTGCGCGAGTACGCCAAGGCCGGTCTCCTCACCTCGGCGGTGCGCATCGCCGTCAACAACCTCGCCGGAGTGCCCTCGATCGTCTTCGGCGTCTTCGGTCTCGGCTTCTTCTGCTACATCGTCGGCGGCCAGATCGACCAGCTCTTCTACGCCGCCAAGCTGCCGAGCCCGACCTTCGGCACCGGAGGCATCCTGTGGGCGTCGCTGACCCTGGCCCTACTCACGCTGCCGGTGGTCATCGTCGCCACCGAGGAGGCACTGGCAGCGGTGCCGGGCTCGATGCGCGAGGGCTCCTACGCCTGCGGTGCGAGCAAGTGGCAGACCATCCGTCGCATCGTCCTGCCACGGGCGATGCCGGGGATCATGACCGGCATGATCCTGGCGATGGCGCGGGGCGCGGGCGAGGTCGCCCCGCTGATGCTGGTGGGGGCGGTCAAGCTTGCGCCGGAGCTGCCGGTCGACGGCATCTTTCCCTTCCTCCACGCCGAGCGCAGCTTCATGCACCTCGGTTTTCACATCTTCGACCTCGGCTTCCAGAGCCAGAACTCGGAGGCCGCCAAGCCCATGGTTTACACCACGACGCTGCTGCTCATCTCCATCATCGCGTTCCTCAACCTGGCCGCGATCGCGCTGCGCACGCGTCTGCGCCGCCGCTTCGTGGCGGCGCAGTTCTGAGCGGCGCGGAGGCTCGATGCCGGATACCAGGACCAAGGACACAACCGAGCTCGCCGGGGCCGCGCCGGCGCGACCGGCGGCGCCCTCCATGAGACCGCTCGAGAGCGGCAGGGTCGCGTCCCGGCCGCAGCGGCGCCTCGCCGCCATTCAGCGCGGCGAGACCCCGCCCTGCGAGACGCACGAGGAAGTCCTCGCCGAGCGCGCCGAGCTGGTGCTCCAGGGCTTCGGGCTCTACTACGGAGAGGTCAAGGCGCTCGACTCGGTCACCATGGCGGTGCCCTGGGGCAAGGTCACCGCCTTGATCGGTCCCTCGGGCTGCGGCAAGAGCACGCTGGTGCGGTCCGTCAATCGCATCAACGACCTCATCGACGGCGTGCGCTACGAGGGCGACATTCTGCTCGAGGGGCGCAGCATCTTCGATCCCAAGGTCGACGTGATCGAGCTGCGCAAGCGCATGGGGATGATCTTCCAGAAGCCCAACCCGTTCCCGATGAGCATCTACGAGAACGTGGTCTATCCGTTGCGGATCGACGGCGAGCGCAATCGGGCCCGGCTGGACGAGGCGTGCGAGCGCGCGCTCGAGGGCGCCGCCCTCTGGGACGAGGCCAAGGACCGCCTCGACCAGAGCGCGCTCAGTCTCTCGGGCGGCCAGCAGCAGCGCCTGTGCATCGCCCGCGCCCTCGCCGGCGACCCCGAGGTGCTCCTCATGGACGAGCCTTGCTCGGCGCTCGATCCCATCGCCACCGGACGGATCGAGGAGCTCATCGAGAGCCTCAAGGGCCGCTACACCATGCTGATGGTCACCCACAACATGCAGCAGGCAACGCGCACCAGCGACTACACCGCCTTCATGTACCTCGGCCGGCTGGTCGAGTACGGTCCGACCTGGACCATCTTCAGCAACCCCCGGCTGCCGGAGACCGAGGACTACGTCACCGGCCGCTTCGGATGAGTCGACGGCCTAGACCGATCTCTGAGCCAAGGAGGATCCCATGCGCCGCACCAGCCTCGTCGTCCTTGCCCTCACCGCGACGGTTCTCGCCGTCACCGGCCTGCCGGCCGCTGCCGCCAACCGGGATACCGGCGCCGCCGCCGAGTACGCGAAGCCTGGCTTCCGCGTCGCCCTCGAGGACGGCCGGCTGTGGGTGTTTCGCGAGGGCTCGCAGGAGCTCCAGGGCTTCCTCGAGCACGGTGAGCCGGCGAGGCAGGTCGTACGCCCCGGCGGCGGCCCGGACGGCCTCACCATCAAGGCCGTCGACGGAGACGTCATCGACGCCTACATGGCGGCCGGAGGCTGAGCGTCCGCTAGCAGGACTCCCCGGCGCCGGCGGTCAGCGGCGCATCCGGTACCCGATGCCGACGACGGTCTCGATCCGCTCGCCCTCGGGTCCCAGCTTCTTGCGCAGGCGGCGGATGTGCGTGTCGACGGTCCGGCTGTCGACCTCCTCGGCGTAGCCCCAGATCTCTC
>DATKDQ010000105.1:0-7807 GCA_035544635.1 Thermoanaerobaculia bacterium | reverse complement strand
CACCGCCTGCTATTCAGTGTCTCCCGAGCGACGCTTCGCGACCAGGTTCGAGCGCTTGTAGTCGAGCACTCGCAGGCCTTGCTGGTTGAACGCCTCGGTGTGCCAGGTGACGACACCGAACCTGGGCCGGCTCGCCGACTCACGCTTGGCCGCGACGGTCGATCGGGCCGTCTGCGTGTCGCCGGGATGGACCGGGTGGTGGAAGGTCAGCTCGTCCACGCCGAGGAACGGGCCGCCACCCTCCGAAAGGTCCTCGACCGAGAGCCCGACCGCCGTCGACAGCACGAGCATCGGGTTGACGAGCAGGTCGGGGTGGCCGTGGGCGCGCGCGTACTCGGCGTTGGTGTAGAGCGGGTTGAAGAACATCGTCACCGTCGTGAACAGCGAGTTGTCGCCGGCGTTCAGAGTGCGGCCCCAGTGGTGCTCGAACACCTGGCCTACCTCGAAGTCCTCGAAGGCGTGTCCCTGGTGGATCGGGCGCGCCGTCCTCGGATCGAGCTCGGCCGGCCCCGCCGGCGTTTGGTGGTCGCGCTGCGTCACGACTGGTCGCCGATTCTATGGCCTCCGGTCCGGGAGCGGGCTACCCCGCATTCGAAGCGTGGCGCGGCCATCATCGCGAACCGGCGGGAGTGCCGGACGCCATCCGAGGAAGGCTGGGGCCAGCCGGCCAGCCGCTCGCGGCGCACCCGTCGAACGGCGCGACGCGGCCAACAGCGGGGGCGGGTCTACCGGCTGAAGCCGGCGATGCGGTCGAGCCGGACGATCTCGACCACCTTGCCCTCGGCGAACGGCTTGAAGAGACCGGCGCCGAAGTGCTCGCGCAGCTTCGCCAGATGGGGCTGTTGGCCGTGGGCGCGCATCGCCTCCTCGTCGGCGTAGACCTCGAAGAAGACGACCTGCGTCGGGTCGCTCGCGACCCGGTGCGGGATGTAGGCCAGCACGCCGGGCTCCTTCTCCTCGACCGCCCTGGCCAGCTCGGTGAGCGCCGCCACCGCCTCGGCCTCGCGCTCGCCGTCGATCCGGAACGCCGCGGTCTGGGTGATCGCCTTCGACAGGTCGACGGGCTCGGCGGCGGCGAGTCGGCTGAACCCGACGCCGGCGATCGCGACGGCGGCGCCCGCGCGCAGCGCGTCTCTGCGGGTGGTCTCCCCACTCATGCCTGCTCTCCTCCTCTCGGGGGGTGCGCCGTCACGGATCGATGCGCGCGCTGGCGCTGCCCTTGACGACATCCTGACCGTTCTGGTTCACCGTCGAGACCGTGAGGTCCACGAAGTGCTGCCCGCTCTCCTGGCGCACCGCATCGACCTTGGCCCTGGCGGTCAGCGTGTCCCCGGGCCACACCTGCGCGACGAAGCGTACTCCGTACCGCGTCAGCCGGCCGTCGCCGACCCAGTTGGTGAGCATCCGCCCGGTCATGCCCATGGTCAGCATGCCGTGTGCGAAGACGCTCGGATAGCCTGCGACCTTGGTGGTGAAGACCTCGTCCGAATGCAGCGGGTTGTAGTCCCCCGACGCTCCGGCGTACATCACGATCTGCGTCCGCGACAGGTTGTCGACGACCTTCTCCTCGTGCTCGTCGCCGACCTCGAGCTCGCTCGCCTTGATTGCCATCTGGATTCTCCTCTCCGACCGGCCCCTATCCCTGCTCGACGACCTTCTCGGGCTGGACACCGACGCCGCGACCGGTGATCACCAGCTCGCCGTTCTGATCGCGGTACTCGACGATGGTCTCGCGGAAGCGGAGCTTGCCGCCGCGCCGGCCCTCCTTCTCCCACTCCTTTCCCGGCTTCACCTCTGCGGTGAGCACGTCGCCCGGACCGATGTGGCGGTGGTAGGTGAACTCCTGCTCGGCGTGGAGCCCGGCCGGACCGCCTCCGCCCGCACCGGCGGGGCGCCCCGTCGGCTCCTTGCCCGAACCGAACCAGGGCGAGTCGACCTTGGGACGCAGGAAGTAGTCGGGGTCGAACTGGGCGGAGGCCTGAGCGAACGTCGGCGGCGCGATGACGCGGCCCACCTCAGTGCCCTTGGCGTAGTCCTCGTCGTGGTAGATGGGGTTGGCGTCGTTGATCGCGCGGGCGAACATCATGATGTGGCTCGCCTCGATCGGGAAACGTCTCACGGCCATCGAACCTCCTCTCGAAATCGGAAGGCGGCCATCATACATGGGCGCTCGCGCATCCGCGCGGCGCGGGCGGCGGCGAAGGAGACCTACGCCCCGGCCTTGACCACCCGCTCGTCGGAGCCGCGCTCGCGGCGGGCGGCCTCCGGAGTCTCGGCGGCGACCACGCGGTCGTAGTAGTCGATGACCTGGCGGACGTAGGCGCGCTTCTCGCGGTAGCTGCCCGGGAAGAAGCTGCGCTTGAACCCGTAGATGATGACGTTGCGGAGCTGGCGCGGCCCCAGGTCGAACGCCTCGCACGCGCGCTCGAGCTCGCGCGTCACCGAGGTGTTCGAGACCAACCGGTTGTCGGTGCACAACGTCACCGACAGCTTGTCGCGCACCATCCGTCCGAACGGGTGCTCCTCGACCCGGCGCAGCTCTGGCATGGTCTGCAGGTTCGAGGTGATGCAGACCTCGAGCGTGATGCGGCGATCGGAGACGTACTCGACGAGCTGGCGGACGTAGCGGTCGGGATCGTCCTCGGTCTGCACCAGGTTCGCCGAGTAGATGTGCGTGCCGTGCCCGATGCGGTCGGCGTGGAGCTTGGTGATGGCCTGGAAGATGCTCTCCGGTCCATAGGCCTCACCGGCGTGCACCGTCTTCTTCAGGAAGTGCCGGTGCGCGAACTGGTACGCCTCGATGTGATCCGACGCCGGATGGCCGGCCTCGGCGCCGGCGAGGTCGAAGCCCACCACCGGCAGACCCAGGCGGTCGCGCGCCTCGACCACCGAGCGCGCCAGGGCCAGCGAGCCGATGCCGTAGATCTGGGTCGCCGGGAAGCGGTCGAGCACGTCGAACAGGCTGCGGTAGTAGGGACCGAACCCGGGACGAAAGAGGCGCAGCGCGCAGGTGATGATGCCGTAGTTGAAGGCCGGCTCCCCACGCATCCGGACCGCCTCGCTCTGCGCGTGCTCGCGGCGCGCTCGGGCCAACCCGGCGTCCACCGCCGCGATCACCGCCGCGACGTCGAAGCCGGGCCGCACGTGGAGCTGCGGGGCGAACCGCACCTCGACGTAGCGCACGCCCTCCTCGAGGCAGTCCTCGGCGAGCTCGTAGGCGGCGCGCTCGAGCGCCTCGGCGTCGATCAGCACGGCGCAGGTGTACGCGAAGCCCTGCAGGTACTCGGGGAGGTCGCGGTACTGGTCCTTGAAGACCTGCTCGCGCAGCCCCTCGGGCGTGGTCGAGGGCAGCGCGACGCCGCGCTCGCGCGCGAGCTCGATCAGGGTCTCGATGCGCAGCGAGCCGTCGAGGTGGACGTGGAGGTCGGTCTTGGGGAGGCGCCGCAGGAGTCGCTCGGAGAAAAGCATCGAATCCTCACGGTGAAGGTCCCTCCGGGGGGAGGCTCCAGCGTTGCGCCCATTGTACGCGGGTCACCCTGCTCGGCCCCGACCGCCCCGGCCTGGTGGACGCGCTGGCCGCCCTGGTCACGCGTCACGGCGGCAACTGGCTCGAGAGCCGCATGGCCAGCCTCGCCGGGGAGTTCGCCGGCATCCTCCGGGTGGAGGTCGACGCCGACGACGCTCCGGCCCTCGAGGCGGCGCTGCGGTCGCTCGAGGCCGACCAGGGCCTCGCACTCGTGGTCAAGGAGGGCCGCGAGACGACTCGGCTGGGCGGGCCGCTACTCACGCTCGAGCTGGTCGGACAGGACCGCCCCGGATCGTGCGCGAGAGCGTTCAGGCGCTGGCAGCGAAGGGGGTGCCGCGGGCCGGACCGTCGGCGACGGCCGCGATTCAGCTCGCGGTGTTGAGCATGGCGTGGCGTGCGGCTCCGATCGCGCCGGCGAACTCGCCGAGCTCGGCCGGAAGGATCGGCACCGCGTCGCCGAGCGGGCGCCACTCGACGTCGTCCATCTCGCGACGCAGCGGCACGAACAACGTGTCGCCGGCGCGGGCGATGCCGCCGCCGACGACCACGACCTCGGGATCGACGACGTTGATCAGGGAAGCGATCGCGGCGGCCAGAGACCGCACCAGGCGGCTCCAGATGCTCGCCGCCTGTGCGTCTCCGGCCTCGACCGCGGCGGCCAGCTCGGCGGTCGAGGCGAAGCGGCCGCCGGAGCGACGCTTTACCGACGAGTCCGCCACCGCGTCCTCGAAGCTCCCGGGGGTCCGGCAGATGTCGGGAGGCCCGAACGGATCCAGGCTGATGTGGCCGAGGTGACCGGCGCGACCGATCGCTCCGCGCAGCAGCCGACCCTCGACTAAGACCCCGCCGCCGATCCCGGTGCCGAGCGTGAGGAGCACGACGTGACTCTTGTCGCGGGCGGCGCCGAGCCACGCCTCGCCGAGAGTCGCGGCATGGGCGTCGTTCGCCACCCAGATCGGGCGCGGGCTGGCGAGCTCGAGAGTCCAGTCGAGCCCCTGGACCGCCTCCATGCGTCCCTGCATCCACACGATCGAGCGTGCGTCGCGTGCCGCCAGGCCGGGCGAGCAGAGGCCGATCCAGGATGCGTCGGCCACGCCGAGCCGCCGCGCGATCTCGCCCACCGCCGGGACCAGCCGCTCGCGATCCTGCGGAGTCGCCGCCCCGTAGCGGTCGAGCTCGCGTCCGGCGCCGTCGATCGCGATCGCCTTGATGTTGGTGCCGCCGACGTCGATCCCGATCGCGAACTCTCCGTCGCTCATCCCGGGTCCTCCCGACCCCAATGGTATCCGCGAGCGCCCCGCGATCGATCCGGCGCCGCCATCGCGCGCCCCCTCCCGCCGCTGCTTTAGAATCCACGCACGTGACCGATCCCCTGCGGAGCGCGCGCTATCTCAACCTCGCCACGTTCCGCAGGAACGGCGCGGCGGTCGAGACCCCGGTGTGGTTCGCCGAGCACGCCGGCCGCTACTACTTCTACTCCGCGGGCGATGCGGGCAAGGTCAAGCGCCTGCGCAACTCCGATCGGGCGCGCGTCGCGGCCTGCGACCTCCGCGGCAGGGTGCTCGGGCCCTGGCTGCCGGCGCGGGCGCGCGTGATCGACGACGCGGAGCGGATCGCCGCGGGCAGCCGCGCCCTACACGCCAAGTACGGCTGGCAGAGCCGCCTCAGCGACCTCTTCTCGACTCTGGCGCGAAGGATCGGGCGGCGCGCCTGGATCGAGATCGAGCTCGCGAGCGAGCGCGAGAGCGCGGCGAGTTGACGGCGGGCGAGTCGCGGTACCGAGCGCGCGCAGCCGGCGAACCGACGTGGCGACCTTCACCAGAGAGCTGGTCCAGCTCTTCGAGCAGCTCTTCGCCCCAGTGGCCGCGGTCTGGCCCACGGCTGCCGCCCTGCTCGACCTCGCGCTCGCGATCCTCGCCTCGAGCCACGCCGTCCTCCACAAGCGCGACGTGCGCGCGGCCATCGGTTGGTCGGGCCTGATCTGGCTGGTGCCCTTTCTGGGCTCTCTCCTCTACTGGCTCCTCGGCATCAACCGGATTCGCCGGCGCGCCGCACGGCTCGAGCGGCCGCTCCTGGCGGTGCGGCAGTCGGCGCTGGTCTATCGGGCCGGCCTCGAGCGCGGTGCCGCCGCGCGGCTCGCTCCCCTGGTCGAGCTGGTGGCGCGGGCCACCGGCAATCCGCTGCTGGCGGGCAACCGGGTGACGCCGCTCGTCGGCGGCGCGAAGGCCTATCCGGCGATGCTCGAGGAGATCGCGGCGGCGCAGCGCTCGATCCTGTTCTCCACCTACATCTTCGATCACGACCGCGCCGGCCGGCTGTTCCTCGAAGCTTTCGCGGCGGCACGGCGCCGGGGCGTCGAGGTGCGGGTCCTGATCGACGGCGTGGGCGCTCGCTACAGCCGGCCGCGGATGACGAAGCTGCTGCGGGCGCGGGGAGTGCCGGTGGCCGAGTTCCTCACGCCCACGCTGCCCTTCGCCAATCCGTACGTCAACCTGCGCAACCACCGCAAGATCCTGGTGGTCGACGGGCGCCGGGCCTTCACCGGCGGCATGAACATCCGCGAGGGCTGCCTGCCCGACCTCGACCCGCCGCCGCGCCATCCCATCCAGGACCTCCACTTCGCGATCGAGGGCCCGGTGGTCGAGCAGATCTTCGCGGCCGGCGCGATCGATTGGCACTTCGCCACCGGTGAGCGGCTGGATGGCGAAGCCTGGGCGGCGGACATCCGGCCGGCGGGCGAGGTCAAAGCCCGGGCCATCCCGGTGGGACCCGACGAGGACTTCGAGACGCTCGGCACCACGATCCAGGGCGCGCTGGCGATGGCGCGGCGGCGCGTGTGCGTGCTGACGCCGTACTTCCTGCCCGATCAGGTCCTCATCGCCGCGCTGCGGCTGGCGGCGCTGCGCGGCGTGCGCGTCGACATCGTGCTGCCCGAGCGCAGCAACCTCCGCTTCGTGGAGTGGGCCGCCACCGCGCAGCTCCCGCAGGTGATGGGCGACGACTGCTGGGTCTGGCTCATGCCACCTCCCTTCGACCACAGCAAGCTGATGGTCGTCGACGCCGAGTGGTCGCTCATCGGCAGCGCCAACTGGGATGCGCGCTCGCTGCGCCTCAACTTCGAGATCGACGTCGAGTGCTACGACCGCGAGCTGGCCGCGGCGCTCGAGGAGCTGGTCGAGAGCAGGATCCAGGCGAGCCGGCGGCTCGCCCGGGAGGAGATCGAGGGCCGGCCCCTGCCCCTGCGGCTGCGCGACGGCGTGGCGAGGCTGTTCGCGCCGTACCTGTAGGCTCGTAAGAGCGAGTCGCCGTCGCCGCGGCGGGAGCTCGCCGCACCGCTGCTAACATGTCGAGCGCCGCGAAGAACGGATCGCAGCACCGATTGGCGCTCGGCCGCTCGACGTCGATGCCGCTTCCGAGACCAACCGCCGGCGCCACGTCGAAGAACGCCGGCCCTGCGCTCTCGGCCCGACGCGCGCGGCCCGCGCTCCCTTCGTCCCGCGTCGCGTCCCTCACTCGCACGCCGCCGGCAATGAACACGCGCCAGCTCCTGCATCTCGCCGAGTACGGCGCCTATCGCGCGCTGTTCGGGATCGTGACCCGGCTCCCGCAGAGCGCGCTGCGCCGCTGGGGGAGCGGAGTCGGCCTCCTGGCCTTCGCCGTGCTCGGGCGCCGCCGCCGGCTCACGCTCGACAACCTGTCGCGTGCGTTCCCCGAGCGCGACGCCGCCGAGCTGCGACGACTCGCGCGGGACTGCTTCGCATCGCAGGGGGCGCTGTATCACGAGCAGGTCTGGGCGATGGGACGCTCGGACCAGGTCGTCGAGCACTTCGAGATCGTCGGCCGCGAGCACCTCGAGCGGGCGCATGCCCGGGGCAAGGGGCTCTTCGTCCTGACCGGTCACTACGGCTGCTGGGAGATCGCGGGGTATCCCCTGGGGCGGCTCCTGGGCAAGCTCCACATCGTCGCTCGACCGCAGAACAACCCCTTCATCGCGGCGCACTTCGAGCGGCTACGCGAGCGCAACGGCAACGTGCAGATCGATCGTGGGCGCGCCGGGACACGCATCCTGAAGGTGCTCAAGAAGGGCGGCGCGGTCGGGATCGCGATCGATCACCGGGTTCGGCCCGAGCAGGCGATCCTGGTGCCGTTTCTCGGACGGCTGGCCTGGACCAGTCGACTCCCGGCGTACCTCTCGACCGTCACCGGCTGCGCCGTGGTCCCGATGGTCTGCGTCCCGCTCCCCGACGGGCGCTACCGGATGACGCTCGACCCGCCGATCCT
>DATKDQ010000104.1:0-2087 GCA_035544635.1 Thermoanaerobaculia bacterium | reverse complement strand
GAGTCAAGCTTTGGAGGAGCGACGCGAGCGTGGCGCGCGAAGCTGCTACGCTGCGCTTCCGAGTCGCCCGACGGCGAGCGAAGGCAAGCAGGCGTCCACGACGGAGGACCCCATTCCAGAGGAAGCCGCTCAGATCCCGATGCCCCGGACCACCGAAGACCTGCCGGCGCAGGATCCGCTGCTGCGCTTTCTCCACGACACCCTCGGGCTCGAGCATCTCCACTACGGGCTCTGGGACCGCGACGATCGCGAGCTCACCTTCACGGCGCTGCGGCGCGCGCAGGAGCGCTACGCACACCGGCTCCTCGAGGTGATCGCGACTCTACCCGTCGCCGACGTGCTCGACGTCGGGTGCGGCTTCGGCACCAACGCCTCCCTGCTCGCGCACCACGGATACCGCGTGGCGCTGCTCTCGCCGGATCCCTACCAGCTCGCTCGCATCGAGAACGGCTTCATGGCGAAGCATTTGACGCGCTTCGAGGAGTTCGTCCCGAGCGACTACTGCGACCTGGTGCTGATGAGCGAGTCCTCGCAGTACGTCCGCGATCTCGATCGCCTGTTCGCGGTGGCGGCCAGCGCCCTGCGGCAACCGGGATACCTGCTGATCGCGGACTACTTCACGCGCCGCCCGCGCGGCGAGCGGCGTCATCCCATCGAGCGCAGTGGCCACGCCATCGACGAGCTGCGGACGAAGGCGCGCGCGGCCGGCTTCGAGCTCCAGCTCGACGAGGACATCAGCGAGGCCGTCCTCCCCACTCTCGAGCTCGCGGCCCGCCTGGTGGACCAGCACCTGACGCGGACTCTGCGCGACCTCGACACCGACTTCAGCGCCAAGTGCGGGCGCACCCGGCCGCTCAGCCGCTGGATGCGGCGCCAACTCAAGTACCGCAGTCTGTGCATGGCGATTCACTGGGTCGAGCGGCGGGTGGCGTCGGACTTTCGCCCGCGCATCGATCCGGACGCCTTCCGGCGGCTCAAGGAGTACCGCATCCTCCTGTTCCAGCGCGGTCCATGACCAGCCGCCCGAGACTGACGGCGTGGGCTCTCGTTCTCGCCTCGTGCTCGCAACCGGCGGAGGAGACCGTCTTGCAACAGCCGCCCCCGTCTCAGGCCCCGACACCGGCCGGACACGCCGCCGCGGATCCGCACTCCTTCGCCCGCCCCTGGGAGGCATCCATCCGCCATCTGCGGCTCGACCTCGATGTCGACTTCGAGGCGCGCTCGCTCGCGGGCACTGCCGTGCTCGAGATCGAGCGCGCGCCCGAGGCCAAGGAGCTGGTGCTCGACTCCTGGGGCCTCGACGTCGTAGAGGTTCTCGACCAGAACGGCGGGGCGGTGAGATTCGCGCTCGGTTCGGACCAGGGCCTCTTGGGGCGCCCGCTGGCGGTGGCCCTCGAGCCTGACACCGAGAGCGTCTCCATCCGCTATCGCACCAGCCCGGACGCGACGGCGCTGCAGTGGCTCGAACCGCGGCAAACCGCCAGCGGCCGGCATCCGTTCCTCTTCACCCAGTCGCAGGCGATCCTTGCCCGGACCTGGATCCCGCTCCAGGACACGCCCTCGGTGCGCTTCACCTACGAGGCGACCGTCCGCGTGCCCCCCGGGCTCCTCGCCCTGATGAGCGCGGAGAACCCGCGGCAGGCGAGCCCCGACGGGGTCCACACCTTCCGCATGCCGCAGGCGATCCCGTCGTACCTGATGGCACTCGCCGTCGGCGATCTCGCGTTTCGCGAGCTCGGCCCGTCGAGCGGCGTCTACGCGGAGCCGGTCGTAGTCGAGCGCGCGGCGTGGGAGCTCGAGCCCACCGAGGCGATGATCGACGCCGCCGAGCGGCTGTACGGGCCGTACCGCTGGGGTCGCTACGACATCCTGGTGCTCCCGCCGAGCTTTCCTTTCGGCGGAATGGAGAACCCGCGCCTGACGTTCGCGACGCCGACCATCCTCGCCGGCGACCGCTCGCTGGTGTCGCTGGTCGCGCACGAGCTCGCCCACTCCTGGTCGGGCAACCTGGTGACCAACGCCACCTGGAACGACTTCTGGCTCAACGAAGGCTTCACCACCTACTTCGAGCTGCGGATCATGGAGGA
>DATKDQ010000103.1:0-12388 GCA_035544635.1 Thermoanaerobaculia bacterium | reverse complement strand
AGCTCGCGGGACGCCGGATCGCGCGCGCCGGTGCCGCGGTGTGGAGCGCCGGCCGGCGGGTCGGTACGGTGACCAGCGGCACCTGGACCCCCTTTCTCGAGCGGTCGATCGCCATGGCGCTTCTCGACTCCGAACACGCGGTGGCGGACGGCGAGGTCGAGGTCGAGGTGCGCGATCGCCGGGAGGGTGCGCGGGTGCGTAAGCTTCCGTTCTACCGCCGGTCAGGCGGCTAGAAGGCCGTAAGCAGTGAGCCGGAGGAACGTGCTATTCAGCACGTTCCGGAGGGGCGCGAAGCGCCAGCGCCGTCCGCGGCGCCAGACAGCAGTGAGCCGGAGGAACGTGCTATTCAGCACGTTCCGGAGGCGGCCGACGAGGAGGAGCAAGGTTGGCGACCTACCCTGACGACTATCTCTATTCCAAGGAGCACGAGTGGATCCGCCTCGAGGAGGAGCACGCTGTCCTCGGCATCACCGACTTCGCGCAGTCGGAGCTCGGCGATGTGGTGTTCGTCGAGCTACCGGAGCCAGGCGACGTGTTCGACGCCGACGACGAGATCGGCACCATCGAATCGGTCAAGGCGGTCGCCGAGATCTACACCCCCGTGTCGGGAGAAGTGGTGGAAGTCAACAGCGAGCTCACCGACCGTCCCGAGATCGTGAACCAGGATCCTCACCAGCGCGGATGGCTGGTGCGGCTGCGCCTCTCGAAGCCGGAAGAGGCGGCCTCGCTCATGAGCGCCGAGGCATATCATCGCTTCACTGCAGGTGCGGAGTAGCGTCCGCTCCCTCGATCCGTGCTGCGCTTCGAGCCGCTCCTGGTGGCGTTCTTTCTGGCGGCCTGGCTCGTCGACCTGCTGGCGATCCTCGGGCTGGTCGAGCTGCAGGGCAGTCTCGACCTCGGCCTCTATCCGCTCTACTCGACCGCCGCGGCGATCGGCTGGATCTCGGGCAACATCTACGTCGCGCGGAGCCGTGGTTTACCGGAGGCGCTGCGGCGCAGGATCCTCCTGGTCTACTTCCTCGGGCCGCCGGGAATCGTCTATCTGCTCCGCGCGATGGCTCCGGCGGAGGCACAGCAGGCCGCGCCGCTGGTCTCTCTATTCGCCTTCGGCGTCTTCAGTGCCCTCTTCCTCGTGCCGGTGCTCCTGCCCCGGCCGCCTGCACGGCGATGACCTGGCGATCCCGATCAGGCGCCGCGGGTCGGGCTCCGGACGACAATCTCCCGGTGGTACGATGGCCGCGTGCCGACGAGCGATCTCATCGAGCTCCTGACGGGCGATCTCCGCGCGCGCGGCCCGGTGCTGGTCGCGTTCTCGGGCGGAGTCGACTCGGCAGTGGTGGCGGTGCTGGCGCAGCGCGCGCTGGGCGAGGGCGCGCTGGCGGTGACCGCCGCGGCGGAGACGCTCGCCGGCCGCGAGCTCGACCACGCGCGACGGCTCGCCCGGGAGATCGGCATCCGGCACGAGGTCGTCACCTACCGCGAGCTCGCGAGCCCCGAGTTCGTCAGGAACCCGAGGCACCGCTGCTACGTCTGCCAGGGGCTGCGCATGGACACCCTGCTCGAGCTGGCGGCGCGGCGCGGGTGCGCCACCGTGTGCGACGGCACCAACGCCTCCGATCCCGGGCCGAACCGGCCCGGCCTGCGCGCCGTGGAGGAGCGCGGCGTGTACAGCCCGCTGCTCGCTCACGGCGTCGACAAGGCGACCACGCGCGCGATCGCGCGCTCACTCGAGCTCTCGGCGTGGGACCGCCCCGCCAACGCCTGCCTGTCCTCGCGCATCCCACACGGCCAGCCGGTGACGATGACCAAGTTGCGCTCGATCGAGGCCGCCGAGGATCTGCTCCACGATCGCGGCTTCTCGATAGTTCGAGTACGGCACGACGGCGGGCGCGCTCGCGTCGAGGTCGGGTGCGACCAGCTCCAGCGGCTCGCCGGGCTGTGGCCCGAGATCGAGCCCCAGCTTCTGGCGCTCGGCTTCAGTGAGGCGTTTCTCGATCCGCGAGGCTACCGCTCGGGCGGAGCCGATCTCGTCTCCGCCGCGACCGGTTGATGCTGGACCCGGAAGAGCGCCGAGATCGCGTGCGACCTCTCGCCGCGAAGCTCTGATCCATGCGCGAGAACGAGCTGCACGCGCTGCTCACCGCCGTCGCCGCCGGCGAGGTCGGAATCGCAGAGGCCATCGAGCGGCTGGCGCAGCTGCCATTCCTCGACCTCGGCGAGGCCAAGCTCGATCTCCATCGCGAGATCCGCAGCGGCGTCGCCGAGACCGTGTTCGCGCCGGGCAAGACGATCGAGGACCTCGAGCGCATCGTCGAGGCCCTGCTGTCGGCCCACGGCCGGGTGCTGGTCACCCGCCTGAACGACGCACAGGCTCGCGCCCTCATCGCGCGCCATCCCGAGGCGGCGTTCGACGAGCGCGCCCGCGTCCTCAGCGTGGGCGGCGCCGATCCGTCGTGTAGCTACCCGGTCACCGTCCTCGCCGCGGGGACCGCCGATCTGGCGGTCGCCGAGGAGGCTGCGCTGTGCGCGGAGTGGCTGGGGGGCGTCGTCGAGCGCCATTACGACGTCGGGGTCGCCGGCGTCCATCGGCTGCTCGGCCGCCTCGATCGAATTCGTCGCGCCGCGGCGCTGATCGTCGTCGCCGGGATGGACGGCGCGCTGCCGACCCTGGTGGCGGGCCTGGTGCGCACGCCGGTGATCGCGGTGCCGACGAGCGTCGGCTACGGCGCCAGCTTCGGCGGCCTCGCCGCGCTCCTCACGATGCTGAACGCGTGCTCGCCGGGCATCGCGGTGGTGAACATCGACAACGGGTACGGGGCCGCCGTCATGGCCCACCGGATCTGCGCTCGCTCCGGGCAGGGTGACTACCCTGCCCTCCGCGAGCCCTGATTCTGGCGCCGCGGACGGCGCTCTGCGAGCATCGCATCCCCGTACGAGTAGAACCGGTACCCTCGCTCGATCGCCTCGTGGTACGCGGCAAGGACCCGCGAGGTCCCGGCGAAGGCGGCGACCAGCATGAGCAGCGTCGAGCGCGGCAGGTGGAAGTTGGTGAGGAGCACGTCGACCACCTGGAAACGGAAGCCGGGACGGATGAAGAGATCGGTTTCCCTCGCGCCGGGCACCGGCGATCCGGCTCGGCCCGCGCCGTCCGCGGCGCCAAGATCATGGCTAGCGGAGGGAATGGTACTCACCATTCCCGGAGCTAGCGCCGCCGACTCGAGACAGCGCACGACGGTAGTCCCGATCGCCACGATCCGCCCGCCGCGGGCGCGCGTGCGCTCGATCGCCCGGCAGGCCTCCTCGCCGAGCGCGTAGGGCTCGGCGTCGAGATGGTGGTCCTCGACGCGATCGGCGACGACCGGCTTGAAGGTGCCGGCCCCGACGTGCAGCGTGACCTGCGCGCACTCGATGCCGGCTGAGTCGAGCTCGGCGAGCATCTCGCGGGTCAGATGGAGGCCGGCGGTGGGCGCGGCCACCGCGCCCGGCACCCTGGCGTAGACGGTCTGGTACCACTCGCGGTCCTCGGCGACCGCCGGCCGCCCGAGGTAGGGCGGGAGCGGCACCTCGCCGAACCGCTCGAGCACCTCCGCCACCGGGGCCGAGAATCGCAGCACGCGGACTCCGCCAGAGCCGCACGCCTCGACGCGTGCCGCCACCTCTCCGCCGATGCGGAGCTCGACGCCCGGCCGCAGCTTCTTCGCCGGCCGTGCCAGCGCCCGCCAGCGCGTCGGCTCGTCGCCTCCGAGCAGCAGGAGCTCGACTCGACCTCCGCTCGGCGTGCGCACCGCGTGGAGCCGGGCCGGCAGAACGCGGGTGTCGTTCACCACCACGAGATCTCCCGGGCGCAGCCTCGACGGGAGGTCCGACACTCGCCGGTGCCGCTCGGCGGGAGGCGCGTCGAGCACCAGCAGGCGCGCGCTCCCGCGCTCGACCGGCGCGCGAGCGATGCGCTCCTCCGGGAGCTCGTAGTCGAAGTCGAGGGTGCGCACGCCCTTGCTATTCTTCCGCCGGATGGCCAACACCGATTCGACGCTCTCGCGGCGCCTGCTCTACGGCACGATTTTGGTGGGGATTCTCATCCTCTGCAATCTCGCCCTGTTCGGGATGCTCCTCTTCCGCTCGCTCTCCGAGCAGGAGATCCGGCGCATCCTCCTCGAGACCCGGAGCGAGGCCGAGCAGATCGCCCAGGAGCTCGCCGGCGAGATCGAGCGCGGGGGCGACGCCGATCTCTTCACCGCCCTGGTGCAGGAGCAGGAGACGCAGACCTACATCGACCGTGTGCTGGCGAAGCGCGAGATCGTCGCCACCGTGCGTATCTTCGACCGCGACGGCACGCTGGTCTTCGAGAACCGGCGCGAGAGCAGCGAGTCGGCCGACACTCCGGTCCGGATCGACATCACCGACCCGCCGGCGATCGAGACCAGGGTGCTGCATCGCGAGATCCCCTACGACGTGGTGGAGGTTCCGGTCGGCGAGCTCGGATCGTTCGTGATCGGGATCAGCCGCGCCGAGCTCGAGCGGCGGGCGGGGCAGCTCCGCGCCGACCTGATCCGCTCCGCCGCGCCGATCGCGGTGCTCACGCTGGTGGTCTTGGTCGGCGCCTATCTCTTCATCCTGTGGCTGGTCCGGCGCGCCAAGAAGCTCGAGGGCCGCGCGAAGGAAGCCGAGCAGCTCGCCTACGTCGGCACGCTGGCGTCGGGGCTGGCGCACGAGATCAGGAGTCCGCTCAACAGCCTCAACCTCAACATGCAGATGCTCGAGGAGGAGGCCGCCGAGGGCGATCACCGCCCGAACCGCCGCCTGTTCGCGATCACGCGGGCGGAGGTCACCCGGCTCGAGAACCTGGTCACCGACTTCCTGTCCTACGCGCGTCCTCGGCCGCTGGCACTGGTCCGGGTGCGCGCCATCGATCTGCTCGAGCAGCTAAGGGAGGTGCTCGCCGGGCAGCTCCGGTCGGGCTCGATCGAGGTCGCCGTGGCCGACCGCACCGCGGGCGCCGAGGTCGACGTCGATGTCGACCAGATGCGGCAACTGCTGCTCAACCTGGTCCAGAACGGCCTCACCGCCGCCGAGGAGGCAGGGCGTCCACCCCGCATCCTCCTCACCGCCGAGCGGCAGGGCGGTCGGGTCGTCCTCGGCGTCGAGGACAACGGGGTGGGGATCCCGCCCGAGCTCTCCGAGCGGGTGTTCGAGCTCTTCTACTCGACGCGCAAGGGCGGCACCGGGCTCGGGCTGGCGATCGCGCGCCGGATCGCCCACGAGCACGACGGCGAGGTGGCCCACAGCTCCATCCCGGGCGAGGGGACCCGCGCGCTGGTCTCGTTGCCGGCGGCGCCGCCGCGCCCGCGGACCCATGCGGCACCGGCGCTCGAGGAGGGCGTCGCTTCGTCGGGTTGATTGTCGCTCGCCGGCGTGGTAACTTCCATCGCCCGCCTTCGGGTGCGGGCACTCAAAGCGTGGTATTCAAGGGACTTCGAACGGCGTCGCCGCGAGACGCCGGGGCTGGCGCGCTCCGCGGCCGACGGGCACGACGTAAGACGGACCGAACGCAAGAGAAGAGCCGTGGTCATGTACGCGATCATCGAAACGGGTGGCAAACAGTATCGGGTGACGTCGGGCGACGTGATCGAGGTCGAGCGGGGCGTGGGCGCCGCCGGCGAGACGATCGAGTTTCCTCGCGTTCTCCTGGTCGGCGGCAACGGCGAGGTGCGCGTGGGCAGCCCGGCGCTCGAGAACACGACGGTCCGCGGCGTGGCGCTGGCCGAGGTCCGCGGCCCGAAGATCCGCGTGTTCAAAAAGAAGCGCCGCAAGCAGTACCGGCGGACCAACGGACACCGGCAGAACCTGCTGCGCGTCCGCATCGAAGGCATCGGTTAGGAGCTCGGAATGGCACACAAGAAAGGTCAGGGATCGAGCCGGAACGGCCGCGATTCCAATCCCAAGAACCTCGGGGTCAAGAGCTTCGGTGGGCAGCAGGTGCGGGGCGGCACCATTCTGGTCCGGCAGCGCGGGACCGTGTTCCACCCCGGTCAGAACGTCGGCCGCGGCGCGGACGACTCCCTGTTCGCCAAGACCGACGGCGTGGTCGCGTTCCAGGACAAGGGCCGGCGCGGTCGCTTCGTCCATGTCCGACCCGGCGCCACCGACTGAGCACAGCGGCCCTGCCGCGTCCCCGCACGCCCTCCACTCCACCCCGGCTTTGGTCTTCATCGATGAGGCGACCGTTCACGTTCAGGCCGGACGTGGTGGAGACGGCAGCGTCGCCTTCCGACGGGAGAAGTACGTTCCCCGCGGTGGGCCCTCCGGTGGCGATGGCGGCGACGGGGGGTCGGTCATCGTGGCCGGCGATCGCTCCCTGAACACGCTCTACCATCTGCGACACACCCGGCACGTGAGGGCGGATCGAGGCCGCCACGGCGAAGGCTCCAACCGCGCGGGGCGTTCCGGCGCCGACGCCCGGATCCGCGTCCCTCCCGGAACGATCGTCGACGACACCACCAGCGGCGAGCGCATCGCCGAGATCCTCACCGGAGAGGAGGAGGTGGTGGTCGCCCGCGGAGGACGCGGGGGACGCGGCAACGCGCGCTTCGCCACTGCGACCCGCCAAGCGCCCGACTGGGCCGAGGACGGCAGAGAGGGGGAAGAGCGTCTCCTACGCTTCGAGTTGAAGCTGCTCGCGGACGTCGGTCTGGTCGGCCTTCCGAATGCCGGCAAGTCGACGTTCATCTCGGTCGTGTCCGCGGCGCGACCGAAGGTCGCCGACTACCCGTTCACGACGTTGGTGCCGCAGCTCGGAGTCGTGGCGATCGACCCGCTGCGCGAGCCGTTCGTGATCGCCGATCTGCCTGGCCTGATCGCAGGCGCCGCGAGCGGAGCGGGGCTCGGCGTACAGTTCCTGAAGCACATCGAGCGCTGCCGCGTGCTGGTTCACCTGGTCGACCTGTCGGCCGCGCCGGGGGGGCAGGACGTCGGGGCCGAGGTGTCGACGGTCGAGCGGGAGCTCGGGGCATTCAACCCGGAGCTCCTGCGCCGGACCCGGTTTCTGGTCGGCAGCAAGCTCGACGCCGCCGACCAGGAGCGGCGCCTGGCGCTACGGCACGCGGCGGACGGGCGCGAGCTGCGCGTCTTCGAGGTGTCGTCGGTGTCGCGCGCCGGAGTGCCCCAGCTTCTCAACGCGCTCGAAGAGGAGCTGGCGCGGGTGCGGAGCCGCGCGGAGTGAGCGAGCGGCCTGGCCCGACGGGGAGGAGCCTCGACCCGTGAAGATCGGCCTCTTCGGCGGTAGCTTCGACCCGATCCACTGGGGCCACATCCGTCCCGTGCTCGAGGCGCTCGAGGAGCTCGGCCTCGAACGCGTGGTGTACCTACCCACGGGGCTGCCGCCACACAAGCCGGACCGCAGGCTCGCCCCTGCGCTCGCACGTTATGCGATGACCGAGCTCGCCGTGCTCGCCTTCGAGCGCCTGTGGGTCTCCGGCCTAGAGCTCTCCGAGACGGCGCCCTCGTACACCGTCGACACGCTTCTGCACTTCCGGAGGGAGTATCCGGGCGACAAGCTCCACCTGCTGATCGGCGCCGACTCCCTCCAGGAGCTCCGTTCGTGGCACCGCTTCGAGGAGATTCTCGAGACGGCCGACGTCGCGGTGCTGGCGCGGCCCGGCGCCACTCTGGCGGCGCGGCGCGAGGATGCGGGTGCCCTCCCGCCGACGGCGCTCGTTCCGGCGAGGATCCGCCTGGTCGCGAACCGGCCGCTCGATATCTCCTCCACCGAGGTACGTCGATGCCTCGCGCGGGGCGAGCGTCCGCCCGCGGGATGGGTGCCCGACCCGGTGGTAGACTTCGCGCTCAAGTATCGGCTGTATCGATGACCGGGGCCGCCTCAGAATCCCCGAACGACCACCTGCGCCGGGTCGTGGAGGCGGCGGACGAGCGGAAAGCACTCGATATGCGGGTGCTCGACCTGCGCTCGATCTGCGACTTCACCGACCACTTCCTGATCTGCAGTGCAGCGAGCAACCGCCAGGTGCAGGCGATCGCGTCGGCGATCGAGGAGGCGCTGGCGGAGCGCGGCGTCAAGCCACACCACCTCGAGGGAGCTCAGCAGGGGCGCTGGATCCTGCTCGACTACGGGGACTTCGTGGTGCACATCTTCGACCAAGAGCGGCGGGACTATTACCGGCTCGAGGACATCTGGTCCGACGCGCCGGACGTGACCGACACCTTCCTTCGCGACGCCCAGCCCGCGGCCGAACCGTGAGATCGCGGGCGTTCACGCTCGAGCGCCTGGTCGGCTCCTCGGCCGTCATGGCCCGCGCGCTGCGCGGCGCCGAGCGCGCGGCACAGAGCGACTCCGCGATCCTGATCGTGGGTGAGCCCGGTAGCGGCCGCACGTCGCTCGCTCGCTCGTTGCACGAGGCGAACGACACGCGCACCGGCCGGTTGGTCGAGGTCGACGTCGGCACCATCCCGTCGACGCTGTTCGAGAGCGAGCTCTTCGGGTATCGCGCCGGCGCGTTCAGCGGCGCGTCCCGCGACTACACCGGTCGGGTCGGCAGGGCCAACGGCGGCACGCTGCTGCTCGACCACGTCGAGGAGCTGCCGCTTCAGACCCAGCCCAAGCTGCTGCGTCTCTTGGCGGAGGGGATCTACACTCCCCTGGGCGGGCGCGACATGAGGGCCGACACGCGGGTCATCGCCATCGCCTCGAACGAGCTGCCGGAGCGGATCCGGCGCCAGCTGTTCCGCGAGGACCTCTTCTACCGCCTCGACGTCCTGTCTTTCGTGCTCCCGCCGCTGCGCCGCCGGCTCGAGGATCTCGAGGCGCTGGTGGGCGGCATGCTCGAGGACCTGCGCCAGCGCTATCAACGCCCCGAGCTCGAGCTCGACCCCGAGGCGCTGGAGTGGATGCGACGCTACTCCTGGCCCGGCAACCTGCGTCAGCTCAGGAACCTCCTCGAGCGTCAGCTCGTGCTGTCTCCGACCGAGAGGCTCAACCCGGAGGCGCCGCAGGACACCACCGGCCAGCGCCCGCGGCGGCTCCGCGACGCCGAGCTCGAGGAGCTGCGCAAGGCGCTCGCCTACACCCGCGGCCACCAGGGCCGCGCCGCTGTGCTCCTCGGCATCAGCCGCAAGTCGCTGTGGGAGAAACGGAGGCGTTTCGGCATCGAGTGACCGATGAGCGCCGTTCTCCACCCCGACCTCGAGCCGGAGGAGCGGCGGCGGCTGCTGCTGCTCGGCGTCGATCTCTTCAACGCGGCCCGCTTCTTCGAGGCGCACGAGGCGTGGGAGGAGGTATGGAGGTCGACCACGCCGCAGCCCAAGGGCTTGTTGCAGGGGCTGATCCAGGTCGCCGTCGCGATGGTCCATCACCTGGACCGGCGGCGTCCCGAGGTGGCGCGCCGGGTGCTCGCGAAGGGGCGGCGGCGCATCGAGCCATGGCGTCCCGAGGCGCTCGGGCTCGATCTCGACGACCTGCTGGCGAGCCTCGCGAGGTGGGATCGATGGCTCGTGGAGGGCGAGGGAAGCTCGCCGCCGCTGCCGCGCGTGCGCGTGCTCGAGCCGTCGAAGGTGCGTTGACCGAACGCCTCTCGCTCAGCGCCGGGGACTCTGGGCGCGCCGCCGTGCTGGCGCTCGTCATCGCGTCGGCGGTCGCCGCCCCGGTACCTCCGCGGGCATGGGCCGCCGCGGTGGCGCAGGCTCCCGCGCCACCCGGAGGCGCCTCACGCTCGGGTGTGTCAGCGCCGCCTGCAGCGCCCTCGCTCGGCGGGACCAACGCCCCGGACGAATCGATCGCCGCCGGCGGCGAGATCGATCCCGCCGCGATCGTCCCGTTGGAGGTGGCGACGCGACTCACCGAGCTCGGACCGCGCGTGCCCGGTAGCGCCGCGCACGAGCAGGCGCAGCAGCTCCTGCTCGAGCGCCTGCGCCGGCTCCGGCTCGAGCGGGTGCGCGTCGCAAGGGAGCCCGGGGGGGTGCGAAACGTCGAGGCCTTTCTCCCGGGCGCCGACCCCGCGGCGGGCGAGATCGTGCTCGCCGCTCACTACGACACGGTGGCGGGAAGCCCGGGTGCCGCCGACGACGCCTCGGGGTGCGCGGTGATCCTGTCGGCAGTCGCCGAGCTGCGGCGCACGCCGCTGCGCCGCACGCTTCGCGTCGTCTTCTTCGACGGCGAGGAGTCGGGGCTCGAAGGCAGCCGCGCCTGGGCGGTGTCGCTCGCGGCGGACGAGCGGGAACGGATACTCGCCACGCTTCACCTCGACGTCGTCGGTCTCGATCGGGACGGGGCCGCGGTGGCGCTCGACGTGGTCGCCGGGCTCGATGGTGCGACCGACGCGCACGCCCCGGCGTGGCTGGTGCACGCCGCGATGCGGGCGGG
Organism: Thermoanaerobaculia bacterium; assembly: GCA_035544635.1. Classification (GTDB taxonomy): domain Bacteria; phylum Acidobacteriota; class Thermoanaerobaculia; order Multivoradales; family Multivoraceae; genus DATAFT01. Next base: position 2,016 of record DATKDQ010000103.1, on the reverse strand, counting down.
AGCGGCGGTGGGCTTCCGGTTCGAGGTCGGGGATCATCGCCTGCCGCTCGCCGCGCAGATCCTGACCCGCACCGCACGCGTGCCGTGGAGCTCCGATGCCGCGGCCGTTCACGCCGCCGGCATCCCCTCGCTCCTCCTCACCGATTTCGCCGTGCTCCATCCGTACGGCGCGATGCACACTCCCGGCGATCGGATCGAGCGGCTGGACGCCGACCGGCTCGCTCGCTGGGCGACTGCGACGCAGGCCGTCGTCCGGCGCCTCGACGCGCTCGAGGGACGCCCGCGCGCCGAGGACGAGTTCCTCGCCTTGTGGGGACGGGTCTGGATCCGGCGCGACTTACTCTGGATCGGCTTCGGGCTCTGGATCGTCATGGTGCTCGACGGCCGGCCGGGGCGCTGGGCCGGCGCCCACTCCGAGGAGCGCCGCGCACGCGGGCGGTCGTATCTGCCGGGTTATCTCTTTCGTCTGGCGTTTCTGGTGGCGGCGATCTGGATCCCCGCCCTGGCGGCGCCGCTGCTCTACCCGCTGGCGCCGCTCTCGCTGCTCAAGCCGCGCACCACCCTCGCCCGCGCCGCCCTGGCGGCGGCTGCCGCAGTGCCCATCCTGCTCTGGCTCGGACTGCTCTCGGCGGCGGCCCGGCTCGGCTTCACCAGCGGCTACGCCTTCCCGCCGGGGAGGACGGTCCTGCTGCTCGCCACGGTGGCGATCTTCGGCTGGCAGCTCTGGTCGAGCCCGGGGCCCGAGCGCTGACGACCTGGCGATCCCCCCCGAGCGGAAGCTTCCGCGGCGGCTCGAAAGAAATTACAATGTCTCGATATCCCCGGGGTCGCAGACCCGCCTTCTCCGTCTACCCGCCGCCGCCAATGCTCACCGGGCACAACACCGAGATCCTCCACGACGAGGTCGCGTTCCACATCCAGACCGAGGACAAGGGCCGTGCGAACCCCCTCATCGTGAGCCTGATTTACGTCGGAGGTCGCGTGCTCGCCGCGAAGCGGACGAGCTACGCCGATCTTCTGGCCAAGGGCCTGGGCGAGCACGACGTCGCCGAGCTGATGGACCGGCAGCACCGCACGATGATCGCGGCGATTCGCCACGGCCGGTTCGACCAGCACGTGCGCGCGCTGCTCCAGCTGCGAGCCATCGGCGCCTCGGTCGGGCCCGACTCGACCGACGGCGACAGCGCCCTCGAGGACCTCGGCCAGTCGCTCGACGAGATGGTGTCCGAGTTCCTCGGTGCAGAGGTGCCGGAGAGCCTCACGCTGGTGCTCCATCCCGGCGCGCCGCCGCCGCGGGCGGGCGCGGAGTCGGAGATCGTGGTGCAGGCCCTGGCCATGCCCGGCGCCCGCGCGATCGGCGGTGCGGAGGTTCGGGTCGAGATGATCTCGCCGTTCGAGCCACCGCGGCTCCTCGCCTCCGGGCGGACGGATGGCAGCGGGCGATGGCGGGAGCGGCTCCTGGTTCCGGACTCGGCCGGCGGATTGGCGGCGCTCATCGTCGGTGTGCGCTCTTCTCTCGGCAACGCCGAGGAGAAGATCCTGCTGTGAGACCGGGCGACTCCCGCCGGCTGGCGAAGGACCCCGGCGCGCCCGCGGTTCGTTCGGGAGGCGACGAGCACCGGGCGAGAGAGAGGCGCTCATGATCGAGATCGCCGTGAACGGCGAGCCGCGCGAGGTGGCCGACGAATCGACGGTGGCGACGCTGCTCGAGGAGCTGGGCCTCCATCCGCGCGGCGTCGCGGTCGAGTACAACGGAGAGATTCTGAAGCGCACCGAGTACTCCGCCACTCTGCTCGCTCCCGCTGACCGTCTGGAGATCGTCCGATTCGTGCAGGGCGGTCGTGCGGCTGGCTTGAGTTTCGGCGAGCCCGCCGCTATAGTGCCGAATGGTCAAGGGCCGCTAGCTCAATTGGTAGAGCAGCAGACTCTTAATCTGCGGGTTCGGGGTTCGATTCCCTGGCGGCTCACCAGCGACTCATCGGTCAGGCCCGAGTCTTTCCAGTCACCCCTTCGGAG
>DATKDQ010000102.1:0-5475 GCA_035544635.1 Thermoanaerobaculia bacterium | reverse complement strand
CGCGCACCTCGGCGCTCCTCGCCGCGCTGATCAACGGCGCCGCGTCGCACGCGCTCGACTTCGACGACACCCACACCACGATGAGCGGCCACCCGTCGGTGCCGGTCATCCCCGCCGCGCTCGCTCTCGCCGAGGCGCGGGGCGCGAGCGGCGAGCGGCTGCTCGCCGCCATCGTCGCCGGCATCGAGCTCGAGTGCCGCCTCGGCGCGCTGGTCAACCCCGGACACTACGCCGCCGGGTTCCACGCCACCGGTACGCTCGGCACCTTCGGCGCCGCCGCGGCGTGCGCCCACCTGCTCGACCTCGATCTCGAGCGCTGGCTTCACGCCCTCGGTCTCGCCGGCACCCAGGCCGCCGGGTTGAAGGCGAGCTTCGGCAGCATGGCGAAGCCGCTCCACGCCGGCAAGGCGGCGCACGACGGGCTGCTCGCGGCACTGCTCGCGCAGGGCGGGTTCACCGGGAACCCGCGGCTGGTCGAGACCCGGCAGGGATTCGCGGAGACGCTCCGCGGCGCGACCGGGACCGGCGCAGGCCGGGGCACGGCTGCGCGGCCCGCGGACGGAGGCGCGGCGGCGACGACGCCCTCGACCTGGGGCACCGACGCGGCGCGCGGCGCCGCGCCCCTGGAGACGCTCGACCGCTTGCGCGACCGCTTCCTGGTGCGCGAGACGCTGTTCAAGTACCACGCCGCCTGCTATCTCACGCACTCCGCGATCGATGCCGCGCGGCGGCTGCGCGAAGAGCGCGGCCTGAGACCCGACGCGATCGAGGCGATCACGGTTGAGGTGCCGCGCAGCTCGCTCGACGTGTGCAACATCGAGTCGCCGACAACCGGGCTCGAGGGTAAGTTCTCGCTGCGCGCCACCCTCGCGCTCGGGTTCCTGGGCGACGACACCGGAGCGCTCGACACCTTCTCCGATGCGCGCATGCGGAGCCCCGAGCTGGTCGCGCTGCGCGACCGGGTGACGGTCGCGGTCGTGGCCCAAACCTCGCCGACCGCGACGCCGGTCACCGTGCGCACCACCGACGGCCGCGAGCACCGCGCGACCGTCGACGTCGGCGAGCCCAACCCCAACCTCGGCGAGCAGGGTCGCCGTCTCACCGCCAAGTTTCACAGCCTGGCCGCGCCGGTGGTGGGGATCCCGCGCGCGCAGGAGCTGGTGTCGCTGGTGAGCGAGGTCGAGACGCTGCCCGGCGTGGCCCCGCTGGTGGGCCTCATGGCAGCCGAGCGGATCGCGCGCTGACCCGGCGGCGCCGATGAGCCCCGGGGACCGAGACCGGCCCTACAGCTCGGCCATCATCGCCTTCGCGGCGGCGGCGTCCGGATGGCTCGGCGCCATCTGGATGAAGTGCTGCAGGTGGGTCTTGGCGCCTGCGTTGGCCCCGGTCGAGGCGAGCGCCCGACCGAGGTGGTAGTGCGCCACCGCGACGTCCGGCTTGACCTCCACCAGAGCCTGCAACGTCTTGGTCGCCGCGGCGGTGTCGCCGCGGTCGAAGTCGTCGCCCGCGATCTCCGCCACCTCCTCCCCGGCGGCCGGAGCCTGCGCGAGATAGGCCTCGAGCGCGCTCTTCGCCCGGTCCTCGTCGAGGGCCCGGTAGGCGTAGAAGCGCATGCGCAGCCCTTCGACCGACCCCGGATTCGCGGTGAGCAGCTGGTCGAGATGGACCAGCGCCGCCTCGTACTTCTGGCGATTGAACTCGATCGCGGCCGCGTTCTGGTGCGCCTGAGAGAACGACGGATCGAGCTCGGCGGCCTTCTTGAACATCGCGATGGCGCCGTCGAAGTCCTCCTGGCGATTGCGGTCCACCCCGGAGTTGTAGATGCGCGGCGCGAGCCCCGCTCGGGCGGCCGGGTCGGTGATCTTCGCCAGCGCCTGCTCCGCCTTCTCGCTCTGGCCGGCCTCGAAGTAGACCTCGAACGCGAGCTGGTAGAGCTCGGGCCGGGTGTCGTCCGGCTGCGCCTGCTGATACTGGTCGACCGCCTGCGCCGCGTCCTTCCAGCGTGCGAGCCCGTGCAGCGCCGCGGCTCGGGCGTAATGGGCGTGGGCGAGCTCCGGATTGGTCTCGAGCGCCGCGTCGAAGTTGGCGAGCGCCTCTTCCTCCCTCCCCGCCTGCAGCGCCTTGACGCCGGCATTGAACGCCTCGACCGCCTCGTTCTGCCTCCAGGTGGCCTCGTCCAGGAGCTGGAGGTTGGCGTCGCCGTACTGCAACCCGGGCTCGACCGTGGCGAGACGCTCGGCCGGACCGAACCCGGCCTTCTCGGCGCGCAGCACGAACTCTCCCGAGTCCGCGATCGACAGCCGGTAACCGCCCTTCTTGTCGGTGGTGACGCTCACCGTGACCGTTGGATCGTCGGCCTTCTCCAGGGTCACCTTGGCGCCCTCGACGCCCTTTCCCTTGGGGTCGAGGACCTTGCCCTGGAACATGGCGTCCTGCGCCGCGGCGCCGAGCGCGACCGCGAGGGACACGACGGCGCAGAGGAGAACGCGCGCACCGAAGGCGCCGTTCGCGAGAGAGACGTCGAGAGCGCGGGGGGAGGTGCTCATCATTCGGAGAGCCTATCTGTCCGGCGAAGGAGCGTAAAGCGAAGGACCCATCGCTTCTCCCCCCGGGGATCGCCGGATAAGATGTCTCCGCTTCAACCCGACCCGTGCGCTGATTCAAGGAGGAGATCGATGCCCCGTCCAAGGCACCTGCCCCCCGCCACCGTCGCTCCCGCCGTCCTCGCCCTGCTCGCCGTGCTGGCCGCCCCGCTCGCGGCCCAGCAGCAGGACTTCTCGCAGGTCCGGATCAAGACCACCCCTGTCGCCGGCAAGGTCTACATGCTCGAGGGCGCGGGCGGCAACATCGGGGTCTCGGCCGGCGACGACGGCCTGCTCATCGTCGACGACCAGTTCGCGCCGCTCGCCGACAAGATCAAGGCGGCCCTCGAGGCGATCCACGACGGCGAGCTCGCCTTCGTGCTCAACACCCACTGGCACGGCGATCACACCGGCGGCAACCCGGTGTTCGGGCTCGAGGCGCTGATCGTGGCTCACGACAACGTGCGCGTTCGCCTCTCGACCGAGCAGACGGTGCGCGGGAACAAGGTCCCGCCGCTCGCGCCCGAGGGTCTGCCGGTGATCACCTTCGGCGAGGCGATGACGATCCATTTCAACGGTGAGGGGATCCAGCTCATCCACGCTCCCGCCGGCCACACCGACGGCGACTCGTTGATCTACTTCCCCACCTCGAACGTGCTGCACATGGGAGATCACTTCTTCAACGGCCGCTTCCCGTTCGTCGATCTCGCGAGCGGCGGCACGGTCCAGGGGATGGCGAAGAACGTGGCGATGGCGCTCGAGGCGTTCCCCGCGGACGTGAAGATCATCCCGGGCCACGGCGCGCTCGGCACCCGCGCCGACCTCGAGTCGTTCCACCGCATGCTCGAGCACTCGCTCCAGACGGTGAAGGCCGGGATCGACGCCGGCAAGTCGCTCGAGGAGCTGCAGCAGGCGGGGCTCGACCCGGAGTACGAGGACTGGGGCAGCGGGTTCATCCCGGCGAGCTTCTGGATCCAGACCGTGTACGAGTCGCTGCAGCAGAAGAAGCCCTGAGCGAGCGCCTCGCGACCCGCGATCCGCTCTCCTCGCTCCTGCGCAGCCTGACGCTCGACGAGGCCTCGGAGCCGGACACCTTCCTCGGCGACCCCGGCGCGGAGCGCGGCCGGCTCTTCGGCGGGTTGGTCGCCGCAATGAGCGTCTCGGCGCTGGCCCGCACCGTCGAGCCGGCGCGCCGGCTGCACTCCCTCCACGCCTACTTCCTCCGCTTCGGCCGGCACGGCACGCCCATCCGGTTGGCGGTGACGCGGGTGCGCGACGGCGGCAGCTTCTCGACCCGGCGGGTCGAGGCGGAGCAGGAGGGCGGGACCATCTTCGTCGCCACCGCGAGCTTCTGCCTTCCCGAGGAGGGCGTCTCGCACCAGGATCCGGCGCCGGAGGCGCCCGCGCCCGACGGCCTGCCGGACCGCGACGAGCTGCGCGAGCGCCTCGTGGGCCGGCGCAGCCGCAACCACGCCGTCGAGGTGCGTCTGTGCGACCCGCATCCCTTCGGCTCGTCCGAGCCCAGGCCGGCGCGGCAGCGCCTGTGGATCCGGCCGCGCGGGCCGCTGCCCGACGACCCGCTGGTCCACGAGGCCGTCCTCGCCTACGTCAGCGACACCGCCTTTCTCTCCACCCTCAACCTGCGCCATCCGATGCGCTGGGACGAGCGCTCCGCCGCCAGCCTCGACCACGCGCTCTGGATCCACCAGCCCCCACGCGCCGACGACTGGCTGCTCTTCGTCTGCGAGAGCCCGGTGGCCCACGCCGCCCGTGGGCTCCTCCACGGCGCGATCTACGACGCCGCGGGGCGACGGCTGGCGAGTGTCGCGCAGGAGGCGCTCATGCGCCGCCGCGCCGTCGGGGAAGAGGGCGGGCGGGCGCGCGCTTCCGCCAGCCCGAAAGGCCCCACGCCCGGGTCGTGATCACGTAGGCGGCCCACGCCATGAGGAGGCCCGCGACCGAGTCGATCATGTAGTGCCAGCCGGTCACCACCGATCCGACGTAGAAGGCGCCGACGGTGAGCAGGAGAAGGAAGCCGAGCCTGGGCACCAGGCGCCGGGTCCAGAGCGCGACGTAGAGCTGCGACGCCACGTGGAGGCTGGGGAAGGCCGCGATCCCCATCGCGGCGTTGATCGCGCTCGGGCTCATGCCCTCGGGGATGCGCAGCACTTTGGTGTAGTTGTCCATCAGCCGCACCTGCGTCAGGTGGCTGATGGGGAGGAACTCGCGGCTGGCGTCCCACAGCGCGCTGAAGTGGTAGGCGGGCCCGAGCGACGGCACCAGGACGTACAGCCACGAGCCCACGAGCCACAGGCCGGCGAAGCCGCTCGCCATCGCGAACCGCAGCCGATTCGAGCGCAGCGACAGGAAGAACGCGAGGAAGGCGAGCAGCACCGGGTAGTACAGGAAGGCGTACATCCAGTCGATCGCCCGCAGCAGCGCGGGCTCCGCGAACAGGGTAAGCAGAAACACGTTGGGCGACAGCCCGAACAGGAGCCAGCGATCAAGCGTCCACAGCGCGCCGTCGAACATGCGCGGGTGTACCAGCGGGACCATGAGCTTGAGATAGCAGTAGGCGTGCACCGTGAGACCGCCGCACAGGACCAGCACGCCGGAGGCCGCGATCCACTGCGGCGTCGCGATGTCGCTCAGGAACCGTCGCTCACCTCCACGCCACGCCTCGTAGGCGCAGCGCAGTGCCACGCCCGCCACGAGGATGACCACCAGCGTGGGCACCACCTGCCGCAGGGTGTTGAGGATCGCCTTGGGATGAAGCCCCGGTCCCGCGAAGTGGAGGAGCACGTGCAACGCGACGATCTGGGGCAGGATGAGGAGCGCCAGCACCCCCGTCCCACGCGCGAGCGATCGCGTCGTCCGTGCTCTGCGGCCGGCG
>DATKDQ010000101.1:0-2955 GCA_035544635.1 Thermoanaerobaculia bacterium | reverse complement strand
GTGCGAGACGTAGAGCGCGAAGTCGGTGAGCCGAACCTCGCTCCCGTCCTCGAGCGTCACCGTCACCTGGGGCAGGCCGGCCGCGACCGCGGCCCCGCCGGCTCCGATGGCCAGCGCCGCCAGGATGTGGCTCGCCGCGCGGCTCATGGCCCGGTCGCTTCCGGCAGCGCGTCTCTCGTGGAGACGGCCATGGGGGCATCCTAACACTCCCTGGGGGGAGCGTGGCTGCCCCTTGCGCCTCGGGCACAAACGTTGAATGCAAGGGACGACCACCGAGCACAGGAGGACGGACAATGCGGAGACTGCACTTTTCGATCACCGTCGAGGCGCCCAGGGAGAAGGTGTGGGAGACCATGCTCGGCGACACCACGTACCGGCAGTGGACGTCGGCGTTCGCGCCGGGCTCGTACTACGAAGGGGACTGGGGCCGCGGCAGCAAGATCCTCTTCCTGGCCCCCGGCGAGGACGGCAAGCTCGGCGGCATGGTCACCCGCATCGCCGAGAGCCGCCCGCCCGAGTACGTCTCCATCGAGCACCTCGGGATGGTGCAGGACGGCCGCGAGGACACCGAGAGCGAGGCGGTCAAGGAGTGGGCCGGCGCGCGGGAGAGCTACACCCTGAAGGAGATCGACGGCGGCACCGAGGTATCGGTCGAGATGGACACCACCGAGGAGCACGAGGCGATGTTCGAGGAAATATGGCCCAAGGCGCTCCAGAAGCTCAAGGAGCTGGCCGAGAGCTGAGGCGTCGGCGCCCTACCAGCGAGCTCCACCTCAGCCTCGCCCCGCTCCACCGTAGAGCCGGATCGCGGCTCGCACGATCGGCTTCGCCCACACCGGGACCTCGGCCATCGGGCACGCACCGAGGACGCGCCCGCTCTTCAGGTGGAGCACCATCTTGGGCTCTGGGGGCTCCCCGGCGAGCGGGTCTCGGTGGGGGCTGTTGTCGAAGAGCTTCAGCTCCTCGAGGTGCGGGAGCAGGTGGATGAGGTTGCGGCGGCTCGCGTCGTATCGCTGCCGGATACGCCGGTCCGGAATTGCGTGTCCTCCCCGTAGCACCCGGGCTCGCACGCGCTCGACGTGAAGCTCCACCGAGGCGAGGCCGACATACCAGATGCGGACGGGGATGCCGGCGGCGGTGGCCTCGAGGAGCAAGCCGGTCATGGTCCGGCCACCCAGGGTCGTCTCGAAGGCGAAGCGGAGGCGCTCCCTGATGGCGCGCGTCAACAGGCGGCGGCCCAGACGCCAGGCGCGAGAGCTCGCTTCGTCGGGCGAAAGGTGCGGATGGCGGGCGACGAAACGGCGCGCGGCCGCGTCCGGATCGAAGAGCTCCCCGCCGGCCAGGCGTAGCGCCGCTCCGGCGATGGAGCTCTTGCCCGCCCCGTTGGTGCCGGCCAGGACGAGGATCTCGGGAGACGCCGGGGCTCGCCTCAATCGTCTGCGGTCTGCGCGGCCCGGACCGCCGCCCGGCCGAGGGCTTCGGCCTCCATCTCGAACAGGGCATCGACGCCGGCGGCCGCCTCCTCGGTCTGCATGCGGGCCAGCATCTCGTCGAACTCCCGGGTCAGCTCGTCCAGCTCGGGGGCCGCCTCTCCCGTCAGCTCGCGGTAGCGGTCCATGGAGAGGACCATGGCCGCGGGCCGGTCGTACTTCGTGATGGTGACCGCGCCCTCTGTCATCGCCCTGGTCAACACGCGGCCGAAGTTGTTCTGCGCCTCCGTGGCGCTGATGGCGCTCTCCTCCCCGGATTCCCACTCTCTGGAGCCATGGTTCTTCGCTTCTCCCATAGTTGGATAGTAGCTAAGTTAGCTACCATCGGTCAAGCGGTAGGTGTTCCTTCCCCGCTAGGCGCTGCACGCGCCCGCCGACCGCTGGTGCGCCGGCAGAGCAGCAGCAGGTTGTCGAGCCTGGTCGCGCCGCCGTCGGCCCAGTGCTCGACGTGGTGCGCGTCGCACAGCTTCAGCCCGCAGCCCGGGAAGCGGCAGCCGCCGTCGCGCACCGAAAGCGCCCGCCGCATCGCCGGCGGGATCGCCCGCGTCTTGCGCCCGACGTCGAGCACCCGGCCCTCCCGGTCGTGCCGCACCGTCACCCGGCTCGCCTCGCAGGCCAGTCGCCGGGACGTTTCCGCGGAAACGTCCGGGATGTCCCTCGAAAGCCAGACGGGCGGGCACGGAGGCCCGCCCCTACACTCGCAAGGGTTCTCGCCATCCGGCGTAGGGGCCGGCCTCTGCGCCGGCCCGTCCGCCGCCAGCACCTCGCCGTCCACGTGCACCACGACCAGAAAGCGGTCGCCGCGCGACCCCGGGTCGAGCCCCGCGGCCAGGGCGCTCTCCGCCACCAGCCCCATGGCGTCGGCGCGCTTCTGCTCCGGCCCGCGCCCGCAACAGCGCCGCGCCCGCCTCCGGCTCGAGCCGCCCGCGCACGACGACCATGCCGTCCTCGTCCGTGTAGGCGCGCAGGTAGCGGCTGGCGCGCCGGCGCTCGTCGCGCTCGCGCTCCTCGACGCGGTCGACCCGCCGCCACACGCGCACCAGCTTCTCCACATGCGCCGCGGTACCGGCCGCAGATCGTCGCTCCCCGCAGGCCAGGAGGGCCCGCGATGACTGCCGCGATCCCTCGGGATCGGGCGAGGCGCAGTCAGGGCGCGTCGAGAAAGGCCTCGATCAGCCGCGCGGTCAGGGGTTCGGCATGGTCTCTCCAGGCCGCTCGGCGTCACCACGCGCAGGGCCGCCGAGCGCCAACAGCATCGCGAGCACGAGCGGCGCCAGCAGCAGCACGACGCCGATGCTCCTACGACGACCGATAGTTGGTGAACTGCATGTGGATCCCGAAGTCGCGCTCCCTGAGCAGGGCGATGACCTCCTGCAGGGTGTCGCGGTCGGGGCCGGAGACGCGGACGACGTCCTCCTGGATCGCCGCCTGCACCTTCTTGAGCTTCTGCTCCTTGATCGCCTTG
>DATKDQ010000100.1:0-3349 GCA_035544635.1 Thermoanaerobaculia bacterium | reverse complement strand
GACCTGCCGTCTCATCGGTGAGACGGAGGACTTCTTCGATCTCCTCGAGGCGTTCGTCCGGCGCCCTCGTGTCGTGGGTCCGGTGGTCCACGATGCGCGGATCGCGGCCATCTGCCTGGCTCACGGGGTGGAAGCACTGCTGACACGGGATCGCGACTTCTCGCTCTTTCCCGAGCTCTCGCTGCGCAACCCGTTCGCTTCTGATTGATCGGCTCGCGGTCGGCGCGCTGTTGACTGCGGCTCGAAGCGTGAAGATCGTAGCCCTCCCAATACAGGTCACTTCAAGTGGTCCCTGCTCGGCGAGCGAGAAGCTCGCGGAGAGCGGCGCCCGGGGCATTTCGATCGCAGAACAAGACGAGATCAGGCGGTTCGCGAGGGGGTTCCACACTCCTGGCCGGTTCTCCGATGGAGCTGGCGCAGATCGTCGCGCGCGACTTCTGAGACGGGTCGGTCGCGTACCGAACGCCGGGCAGGAGCCACCAGCCGAGCTAGTCACACTTGAGAGGCGCAGAGATCCTAGTGGTAGTACGCCATACACCCCGGCTCCACCTTCTGCGGCATCCCCGGCGCGTACTCGTTGGTCCAGAACTCCTTCTTCGCCTGGCAGTTGATCAGCGTCGAGACGCCTTCCTTCGACGCGATCTCCCACGATCTCTTCAACGTCGGCAGGAAGTCCTCGGCCTTCGTGACGTACTCGCCGCGCGCGCCCAGACCCTCGGCCACCTTCTCGTAGCGCAGGTTCTCCTGGAAGAGATACATGTGGAGCGAGCGCGCCGAGCGCGTGCCGGACTGCCAGACGCCCCAGGCGTTGTTGTTGTAGACGACGAGCACCACCGGCAGCTTGTACTTGCCGAGGGTCTCGATCTCCATGCCGGAGTAGCCCATGCCGGCGTCGCCGGTGATGGCGAGCACGGGGGCACCCTGGTACGGAGCCTGCGGGCCGACGCCGTTCGCCACCGCCGCGGCCGCGCCCACGGCGTAGCCCACGTCGGGGCCGATCGCGCCGTACTGGTAGGCGCCGTTCAGGATCTGGCCGGGGCGGTAGGCGCGCAGGTAGCGGCGCGTGGCGCGCGCGATGCCGTAGCCGCCTGACACGACGGTGGTCTGGTCTCGCGGCACGTCGCCGCCATACAAGAGATCCGCGATCCCCTGCGCCATCACCGCGGGATGCACCGCGCCGGCCTGGGCGCTGTACTTCCAGCCGAGCGCGGTGTACTCCTCGTTCTCCTTCTCGAATTTCGCCCGCGCCGCGGCGAGCTCGGCGCGCCAGGCGTCACGCCGCTGCGCGGGCAGCGCCTCGGCCAGCGCGTCGAGGAAGGCACGCTCGCCGGCGACGATGCCGAGATCGATCGGCACGTTGCGGCCGATGTCGGCGGGATCGGGATCGACCCGGATCCACTTGGCGTCGGGATCGAACGCGTACTCGCCGATGCCGGGCATGCAGTACTGGCCGACCAGGATCACGAGATCGACCGACAGGAGCGCGTCGGGCGCGGTCGAGGCCGAGAGCGGATGCACGTCCGAGAAGTGGCCGCGCGAGCACCCCGACTCGACCACCGCGATGTCGCCCTTCTCCGCCGCCGCCCGGAGCGAGTCCCAGGCGCGGTCGTAGAAGCAGCCGGTCGAGGCGACGATCATCGGGCGCTCGGCCTTCCTGATCATCTCGACCACCTTCGCCAGGTCCTTTGGCGCCGGCCAGGGCTTGGCCTCGGTGCGGTAGCGCGACTTGTCGTAGAAGTACTCGAGCGCGCCCGCGTCCTCGAAGCGCGCGCGCGCCACCTCGCCGGGGAAGTCGAGATGCACCGGGCGCGGCACGCCGGAGCGCAGGTTGCGGAAGGCGTAGGCGGCGTACTCCCACACCCGCTTGGGATCGATGAGGCGCTTGCCCCACTTCTTCATGCCCTCGGTCGTGGGCTGCTGGTAGACGCGCTGGATGTTCTGCTCGGTGTCGTCGCCCGAGATCGTCATGTTCGAGGCCAGGACGAGGAGCGGCGTGCGCGCCGCGTTCGCCGCGCCGATGTTCATGATCATGTTGGTGAAGCCGGGCCCCTCGGTGCCCGAGCACGCCGCCACCTCGGCGGTGACCCGGATGAAGCCGTCGGCGGCGGCGCACATGCCGCCTTCGGTGCGCCCACCGTAGGTGGGGATGCCCTCGGCCGCGAGGGCGTTGATCACCGCGTAGTTGCCCGGCGCGCAGAAGAGGGCGGCGAGCCCCTCCTCGCGGCAGGCGCGCGCGAACACCTGCGCGCCGTTCATCGGGAACTCGGCGGGCTTCGCTGTCTCGACGCGGGTGGCGGAGACCTCGTCGGGGATGCGGATGCCGTCGCCCTCCCCCTCCGCCGCGGCGGCGAGAGCGCGCTCGGCCGCGCCCAGCGCCGCCACGGCCGCTCCGCCGACGCCCGCCTCCTTGAGAAAGCTGCGGCGGGAGACGCCCGCCGGACCCGCCGAGCTCGGTGGCTTCGAATCGGCCTTTCTCTCCTCGGTCACGCCGTCTCCTCCTGACGTGCCGTGCCTACCGGCCGCTCCGGTCGAGCGCGGCTCCGCCTGGGTTCGCGCCGGATCGCCCGCTCGAACCGTCGCCCGACTCACCGCCCGCCGGCTGCGGACGCGCGGACTCCGGCCCCAGGCTGCGCAGGAACCAGACGATCTCCCACACCTGCCGGTCGGTGAGCTTGTCCCTGAAGGGCGGCATGTCCATGCCGGCGCCTTCCCGAGTCGAGAAGAAGAGATCGCCGTCGCTCGAGCCGTGCCGGTAGAGATCGGGCACCGTGAGGTCGGTCGCCTCGAAGTCGAAGCTCTCGAGCGCGCGGCCGTCCCTGCCGTGGCAGCTCTGGCAGAGGCGCAGGTAGTGCTTGCGACCCTCGCGGATCGACGCGTCGTCGTAGGGGATGGGGCTCTCGAGCTCGCGCGCCTGCTCGCGTGTGAGGGCCGCGGCTTCGACCGGGACGCCGCTCGCGGGCTCCTCCGCGAGCACCCGCGCTGGGGAGCGCGCTGAGCCAAGGACACCGGCGAGGCTCAGTACGAGCAATAGCCCCCTCGACCTCGCGGCGCGCGCCTCGAGCCGTCGGCCTCGAGCGGTATTTCGATGGAGTCTCACGAAGGCTGGAGGATCATAACAGCCACGACGGTTACAATCGCCCGCGCTTTGAAGCACTTCGGTCGGACCACGGAGTTCACGTTCCTCGACCGCAGCGCTCGAGGTCTGCTGCTCCACGTCCACGTCGTGCCGGGCGCGGCGAAGACCGGGATCGCGGGGATCCACGACCAGCGGCTCAAGGTGCGCGTCCACGCCCCACCCGCCGGCGGCGCCGCGAACCGGGAGCTGGTGCGCTTCCTGAGCGAGCTCTTC
>DATKDQ010000099.1:0-3726 GCA_035544635.1 Thermoanaerobaculia bacterium | reverse complement strand
AGCAGACGGCGGACCGGCTGCGCCGTGCCAAGAGCCAGGTGGTGCGGGAGGCGATCCATGAGTACGCGGCCCGCGCCGACAGGCTGAGCGAGTCGGAGCGCCGCCGCCTCCTGAAGGAGCTCGACGAGGCCCTGGCGGCCGTCCCGCCGCGCCCCGCCGAGGAGGTCGACCGCGAGCTCGCCAAGCTGCGTGAGGCCCGGCGCGGCGGCGGCCGGGGCGGAGCGGCCGGGTGATCCTCGTCGACACCTCCTGCCTGGTGGACAGCCTCACCGGGCCGCAACGATCGGCGCCGCGCCTGCGTTCGCTCATCGACGAAGGACATCGACTGGCGATCTCCTCTCTGGTGCTGTACGAATGGCTCCGGGGCCCGCGGCTCCCCGAGGAGATAGCGGCCCAGGAGGCGATCCTGCCGCGGGAGGAGGCGCTGCCCTTCGGCCCCGAGGAGGCGTCCCGCGCCGCCGCTCTCTACCGGCAAATCCCCCGCCCGCGCGGCCGCGAGATCGACCTCGCCATCGCCGCCCACGCCCTGGAGCGCGGCGCCGCCCTCTGGACGCTGAACCGCGCGGACTTCGACGACGTGCCGGGCCTCGAGCTGGTCTGAGCCCAATCCGGTGATCCCTTGTAGTACACTGTGTGCATGCATACTACGATCACTATCCGGGCGGACGAGAAGCTCCGTGAGGAGCTGGAGAAGCGCGCCGCCGCCCTGGGAAAGAGCCTCTCGCAGGTCGTCCGCGACATTCTGAACGACGCCGTCGCCGGGGGTTCCGTAAGGGAGCGCGCCGGCCGTCTCAGAGGGAGCCTCGAGTTGCCGCGACGACCCGAGGAGGAGTGGCGCCGGCAGCTCCATCGCCGCAACTGGCGCTCGTGATCCGCTGGCTGCTCGACACCGGGCCGATGGTGGCGTATCTCGATGCGCGCGACCCGGCGCACCAGGAGGTGGCGGCCCTGCTGGACCCGTTCGCGGGTCACCTGGTCACCACCAGCGCCGTGATCACCGAGGCGATGCATTTCGTGGCGCAGCATCGCCGTGGCCCGCGGCTGCTCGCCGAGCTGATCACGGCGAGCCCCATCGCCATCTACGATCTGAGCCGGCCTCCCGAGCTGCACGACGCCGTCGCTCTGATGGAGAAGTACGCCGACACGCCGATGGATTTCGCCGACGCCACGCTGCTGCTCCTCGCGGAGGCCCTGGGGAGCTACGACATCCTGACGCTCGACCGCAGGGGTTTTTCCACCTTCCGCACCCGCGACGGGCAACCCCTGCGGCTGGTCCTCCGCTAGAAATCGAATCCGGCCATGGGCACCACCACCCCCGCGACGGGCGCTCTCCTGGCCCTGGGCATTGCCCTTGCCGCCGCGGCCGCGCCGGCCTCCCGGCCGGGGCAGGCCGCGGCCGGGGCAGACCTGCCGCGCTACGACCGGGTGCTGCTGCTGGAGGAGACCGCGGAGACCTCCGCCAACGTCAGCATCGGCGACCTCGACGGCGACGGCGATCCCGACATCGTGCTCGCCAAGGGGCGGCACTGGCCGCTCGCCAACCGCGTCCTGTTCAACGACGGCCGGGGCCGCTTCTTGACCGGGCGCGACCTCGGCGACGCGCCGGACCGCTCCTACTCGGCCGTCCTCGCCGACCTCGATCTCGACGGCGACCTGGACGTGGTGGTCAGCAACGACAGGCCCGACGCCAAGCTGGTCTACCTGAACGACGGCAAGGGCGGCTTCCGCCTCGGCTCGACGTACGGCAGCCCGCAGTGGCCGACGCGCAACGCCAGCGTCGGCGACCTCGACGGCGACGGCCTCCCCGACATCATCGTCGCCAACCGCAGCCGCGGCGGCGGCGCCAACTTCGTCTGTCTCAATCGCGGCGCGGGCCGGTTCGACGGCGATTGCCTGGCGATCGCCCCGCAGCCGGCGACCGCGATCACGCCGGCGGACTTCGACCGCGACGGCGCGCTCGATCTCGCCGTGCCCCATCGGGACGGCGGCCAGAGCCACGTCTACCTCAACGACGGCCGCGCGGGGTTTGCGCGGCGCATCCCGTTCGGGCCGCCCGATGCCTCGTTCCGCATGGTGGCGGTGGGCGATCTCGACGGCGACGGGCTGCCCGACATCGTCGCCATCGACGACCGGCGGCCGAGCGTCTCCATCCACTTCCATCGCGGCGGCAGGAGCTTCGCCGCGGGCCCGTCGCTCGGCGAGGGCACGCTGGAGCCGTACGCGCTCGCCATCGGCGACCTCGACCTCGATGGCGACCTCGACGTCGTCGTCGGTTACGTCGAGGCGCCCTCCACGGTGTACTTCAACCAGGGGCCGGGCCGCGACTTCACCCCGGTACCCTTCGGCGACGCCGCGGGCGCGGCCTACGGCTTCGCCATCGGCGACCTCGACGGCGACGGCCTCCCCGACATCGCGGTCGCGCGATCGGGCGCACCCAACGCCGTCTACTTCGCCTCGCTCTGAGCAGCGTCTCGCTCGCTACTTGCCGCCACACCGGGGTTTTATTTAGACTTCCGCTCGAAGTCTTAATAGCGCTCGCCGCTATTCAGATCCGTTGAAGAAGCAGGGAAGACTCGTGGAGCGCGCGGAAACCGGAAAGTACGAGGTGGCGATCGTGGGCGGCGAATCCGTGCGGGCCTTCATCCCGGCCCCGCTACCGCCAGACCCCCCGATCGACTTCGCGCCGTCGCTCCAGCGCGCGCTCGAGGCAGCGGTGCTGGCACTGGGCCGCCTGGATGGCGTCTCGACGCTGCTGCCGGATACGTCTCTCTTCCTCTTCACCTACGTCCGCAAGGAAGCGGTGCTCTCGTCGCAGATCGAAGGAACGCAGTCCTCCCTCTCGGACCTCCTGCTGTTCGAGCTCGACGAAGCCCCAGGCGTCCCGCTCGCCGACGTCATCGAGGTGTCGAACTACGTCGCGGCACTCGACCATGGGCTCGCCCGGCTGCGGGAGGGTTTCCCGCTCTCGAATCGGCTGATCCGCGAGATCCATGGCGTACTGCTGTCGCGGGGGCGAGGCAGCGGCAGGTCGCCGGGGGAGTTTCGGCGATCACAGAACTGGGTCGGCGGTAGCCGCCCCGGGAATGCCACCTTCGTTCCGCCACCGCACGCGGCGGTCGAAGACTGCATGGCCCACCTCGAGCGCTTCCTCCATACCGCGCACGAGGGGCTTCCCGTGCTGGTGCGCGCCGGGCTCGCCCACGTGCAGTTCGGGACCATCCACCCATTTCTCGACGGCAACGGCCGCATCGGCCGACTGCTCATCACGCTACTGCTCTGCCACACCGGCACCCTGCGCGAGCCGCTGCTCTATCTGAGCCTCTACTTCAAGGAGAACCGGGCCACCTACTACGAGCTGCTCGATCGCACGCGCAGAAGCGGCGACTGGGAAGCGTGGTTGCTGTTCTTCCTGGAGGGCGTGCGCTCCACCTCCGAGGGCGCGGTGAACACGGCGCAGCGCCTCACCGCGACCTTCGGCGAGGATCGGCGCCGTATCGAGGCGCAGGGCCGCCGCGCCGGCTCGGCTTTGCGCGTGCATCAGGCTCTCGAGGTCCGGCCCATCCTCTCGCTCAGAGCCGTCTGCGAGGCGACGGGCCTGTCGTTCCCGGCGGCCTCGTCGGCGATGGACCTGCTGCGCGAGCTCGGCATCGCGCGCGAGCTCACGGGCAAGCGACGCAATCGGCTCTTCGCGTACGACCGCTACCTCGCGATCCTGAACGAAGGGAC
>DATKDQ010000098.1:0-2776 GCA_035544635.1 Thermoanaerobaculia bacterium | reverse complement strand
CGCCTCTACGGCCCGATCGACGTCCTGGTCAACAACGCCGCGCTCACCTACTTCCTCCCGGTCGCCGAGTTCCCGATCGCGAAGTGGCTGCGCTCGACGGCGGTCAACTTCCACGGCCCCTTCTTCCTGTCGCAGCTCGTGCTGGCGGACATGATCCCGCGGCGAAGCGGCGCCATCGTCAACATCTCGAGCGGCGCGGCGATCGGTCCGGGGCGCGGCCCCTACCCCGAGCCGCCGGCGCGCGGCGGCACTCTCTACGGCGCCGAGAAGGCGGCGCTCGAGCGCTTCACTCAGGGACTGGCCTCGGAGGTCTACCAGCACGGGATCTCGGTGACCTGCGTGAGCCCGTCACAGGTGGTGGCGACGCCCGGCGTCCTTCACCACCGGCTGGTCAGGGACGCCGACGACCCGCGCGCCGAGCCGCCCGACCTGATGGCCAGAGCGACGCTCCTCCTCGCCACCGAGCCGCTCGACCGGGTCACCGGGCGCGTGACCTACGATCAGGAGATCCTGAAAGAATTCGGCTGGGTCGAGAGCGGGCGGGGGATCGGGTTCGAGCGCAAGGGCTCGGGGTACTCGCTCATCTGACGCGTCCGGCATCCGCTTGCGGGTCCAGGGAAGATCGATCACCGCGTCGATCACGACGTAGGCGACGTGGATTCCCCGCGGCCCCAGGCTGCGCGCCATCGACTCCGCCAGGATGCGCTGCGCCCCGCGCCCCCGCCGCCGCGTTGTGCACCAGCACGTCGACCGGTGCGCCAACGTGGACGGGGTGAGCCCACACCCTGGCGCCCGTCCGAAGCTCGGACGGCCTCCTAGGTCCCGAGCTCGGGCCGATCGCGAAAGTGCTCCAGAGCCTCGGGGTTCGCCAGCGCCCCCAGGTTCTTCACCTCGCGCCCGTGCACGACGTCGCGCACGGCGAGCTCGGTGATCTTGCCGCTGCGCGTGCGCGGGATGTCGGCGACCTGGAGGATCCTCGCCGGCACGTGCCGCGGTGAGGTGTTCTCGCGGATCTCCTTCCTGATCCGCCTCTCCAGCGCGTCGTCCAGCACGACGCCGTCCCGCAGCTTCACGAACAGGACGACGCGCACGTCACCCTGCCACTCCTGCC
Organism: Thermoanaerobaculia bacterium; assembly: GCA_035544635.1. Taxonomy (GTDB): domain Bacteria; phylum Acidobacteriota; class Thermoanaerobaculia; order Multivoradales; family Multivoraceae; genus DATAFT01. Next base: position 1,665 of record DATKDQ010000098.1, on the reverse strand, counting down.
CGACCGCGATCGCCTCGACCACCTGGTCGAGCTTCTCCACCTGGCGGTAGATCTCCGCGGTGCCGATGCGCACTCCGCCGGGGTTGAGCACCGCGTCGGAGCGCCCGTAGATGACGAAGCCGCCGCGCTCGCTCTCCATCGTCCAGTCGCCGTGGTGCCAGACGCCGGGGAAACGCTCGAAGTAGGCCGCGCGGTAGCGGGAGCCATCAGGGTCGCCCCAGAAGCCGAGCGGCATCGAAGGGAACGGGCGCGTGCAGACCAGCTCCCCGGGTGCGCCCACCACGCGCCGCCCCTCCTGGTCGAAGACCTCCACCGCCATGCCCAGCCCAGCGCACTGGATCTCGCCGCGCCAGACCGGGGCGGTCGGGTTGCCGAGGACGAAGCACGACAGGATGTCGGTGCCGCCCGAGATCGAGGCCAGGTGAACGTCCTCCTTGAGATCGTGGTACACGTAGTCGAAGCCTTCGGGCAAGAGCGGTGACCCGGTGGAGAGCACGGTGCGCAGCGCGCCGAGGTCGTGGGTGCGCCGCGGTACCAGGCCCGCCTTGGCCGCGGCGTCGAGGAACTTGGCGGAGGTGCCGAGGATCGAGATCCGCTCCGCCGCCGCCAGGTCGAAGAGCGCCGCGGGCAGAGGATGGAACGGCGATCCGTCGTAGAGCACGAGGGTCGCGCCCGAGGCGAGCCCCGACACCAGCCAGTTCCACATCATCCAGCCGCAGGTGGTGAAGTAGAAGAGGCGATCGCCTGGGCGCACGTCGGCGTGGAGGCGGTGCTCCTTGACGTGCTGGAGCAGCGTTCCACCCGCCCCGTGGACGATGCACTTCGGCTTTCCGGTGGTGCCCGAGGAGTACATGACGTAGAGCGGATGGTCGAACGGCAGCGGCTCGAACCCGGGATCGGCGGCACCACCGCCGGGGGCGGCCTCGGCGAGGAGGTCCGCGAGCAGACAAGCTCCTCCTCCGCTCGCGATCGCCGCACCAATCCCGGCGTAGGGCACGACCACGGCGAGCTCGACCGACGGCAGCCCGGCCAGCAGGTCGGGCAGCCGCGCCGCCGTCTCGAACCACCTGCCGCCGTAGAAGTAGCCGTCGCCCACCATCAGCACGCGGGGCTCGATCTGCCCGAAGCGGTCGAGGACGGCGGCGTTGCCGAAGTCGGGCGAGGTCGACGAGAAGATCGCGCCCAACGACGCGGTGGCGAGCATCGCGACCACCGTCTCCGGCAGGTTCGGCAGCAGCGCCGCCACCCGATCGCCGGCGCCGATCCCGCGGCGCCGCAGCGCACCGGCGAGCGCGGCCACGTCGCCGCGCAGCTCGTCCCAGCGCAGCTCGCGGCGCACGCCGGTCTCACCGCGGAAAACGATCGCGATCTCCGACCCCGGCCGACCACGGCCGGCCAGCAGGTTCTCGGCGAAGTTGAGGCGCGCCTCGGGGAACCAGCGCGTGGGCGGCGCTTCGCCGCGCGGATCGCCGGGCATGCGGTCCGCCCCGGCCACGACCACGGAGCCACGCCGGCGCGCCGCGATCCCGCAGTGCTCCCACACCGCGCTCCAGAACGCGTCACGCCGCTCGATCGAGAAGCGGTGCAGGGAGCGGTACTCGGCGAAGCGCTCGCCGCTCGCGGCCTCGAGCGCCGCAGCGAACCGCGTCAGGTCGGCGGCGGCAA
>DATKDQ010000097.1:0-2362 GCA_035544635.1 Thermoanaerobaculia bacterium | reverse complement strand
GGGAACATGCGCTGCGCCACGCTCTGGCTCACGATGACCACCGGCTCGGCGTCGCGCCGGTCGGCCTCGGAGAAGTCGCGGCCGGCGATGATCGGAACGCCCAGCGCGGCGAAGAACCCCGGCGACACGGTGCGGAACCGCGCTCGCGGATCCTCCTCGCCGTCGGCCTTGGCATAGCCCTCGACCGAGAACTGGAACCCGGGCCCGAACCCACCGGCGTCGCGCCACGGAACGACCGTGCCCACCGCCACGCGCTCGACGCCGGGCACCGCCGCGACGCGCCGCAGCGCCTCCTTGTAGAACTCGGCGACCTGCTCGCGCGGGCGCGAGAACGACATGACCGGCACGTCCAGGGCGAGCACGTTGCGGGTGTCGAAACCGGTGCTCACCGTCTGCAGCGCGACCAGGCTGGCGAGCAGCATGCCGGCGCCCACCAGCAGCACGAAGGAGGCGGCGATCTGGGTCACGGCGAAGGCACGCAGCCGGCGGTTGGTGCCGGAGGTGATGCGCACGCTGCCGCTCGAGGAGCCGAACCCGTGCGACGCGTCCGCCAGCGGCAGGCGGGGTACGAACGCGAGGAGGACCGCCGCCACCAGGGCCAGGCTCACTCCCACCCAGAGCAGCGTGGCGTCGACCGTCACGTCGAGCGCGCGCACCGAGAAGCGCGCGGCGTAGCGCGCGAGGACGGTGACCATCGGCCGCGCGATCGCCACGCCCAGAACCGCACCCGCTCCGCACAGCAGCAGGCTCTCCGCCAGGAGCGTGCGCCGGAGGGCGCCGGCGCTCGCGCCGAGCGCGGCACGGACCGCGAGCTCGCCCTCGCGGCGCACCGAGCGCGCGAGGATCAGGTTCGCCACGTTCGAACAGGCGATGAGGAACACCAGACCCGACGCGGCGAGCAGCACCAGCAGCACGGTTCGCGCCGGCGCGACGATCTGATCGCGCAGCCGGACGGCGTCGATCTGGAAGTCGGCCTCTTCGGGATACGCCTCGGGATGGTCCCCCAGGATCGCGCTGTGGGCGGCACGCAGCTCGGCGCGCGCCTGCTCGAGGTCGGCCCCGGGGGCGAGCCGGCCGAAGAGCTCGGTCATGCGGTGAACGCGCCCGTGCACCATGGTCGCGTCCAGGTGGTGCGGGCTCGTCACCACGTTGGCGATGATCTCGGTCTGGGCGGGATAGGGCACGGAGGGCTCGAGCACCCCGACGATCTCCGCCGTGCGGTCGCCGAGTCTCACGACCTTGCCGATCACCGTCGGGTCGCTCTCGAGACTGGTGGTCCAGAAGCGGTGGGTCAGGACCACCGCACCGGCGGCGTCGGGACCGTCGTCCGACGGACCGAGCAGGCGGCCCATCACCGGGCGCAGCCCCATGACCTCGAAGTAGGACCCGCCGACGACACCGGCGCGCACGACGCGCGGCTCGCCGAGACCGACCATGGTGAAGCCGATGGTCGAGAAGTCGCCGAAGGCGGCCACCGTCTCGATGCTCTCGCGCAGGTCGACGATCTCCGGCACCGAGAACGTGGTGTTCTCCATCTCGATCCCGCGCGCGCTCTGCCGGATGTAGATCAGGCGGTCCTCGTCGCGGTTGGCGAGCGGGCGCAGCAGCACCCCTCGGACGACGCTGAAGATCGCGGCATTGGCGCCGATGCCCAACGCCAGGGTGATCACCACGGTGAGAGTCAGGCCCTTGACCCTGGCCAGGGACCGTGAGGCCACTCGGAGGTCGGCAAGGAGATTCATCGGCATCCCTCTCGTTCCGCGCTCGAGCCGGCCGGCCTGGAGGCCTTCGCCGCCGCAACACGCGGTCTACCCCATAGGTCGAACGGCGGGCCGCCGGATCGACGGCAGCGCCGCGAAGGATCCAGCGCCGCAGGAACGGGCCAAGCGTACCCGATCGCTCGAGCGGCGGGGACTCGCCGCCGGCGTCCCGGTTCGAGTTGTGATTCCTGGCTCATCGGCTCCTCCTTGGCGCGGCGTGTGCTCCCTGCGGCGCGGTCGCAAGCAGCCCGAGGCAACCGCATCCGACTCGGGATGGTGGGATACTCAGGCTTCGACTCCAGAAGTCTCGAATCAAGAGTCTCGACCGCGCGGCACCATGGGCTTCTACCAGGACCGGATCCTTCCCCATCTCATCCATCACGCGATGCGCCACGAGGACTTCTCGGCGTATCGCAGCCGATTGCTGCCCGCCGCGCGCGGGCGCGTGCTCGAGATCGGCATCGGCTCCGGCCTCAATCTCCCGCTCTACTCGGACCAGGTCGAGCAGGTGGTCGGTCTCGATCCCTGCTCGAGGCTCCTGTCGAGGGCGAGAGCGGCGGCGCGGACCCGCGCCTCGCCTCCGATCGAGCTGATCGAGGGCT
>DATKDQ010000096.1:0-29063 GCA_035544635.1 Thermoanaerobaculia bacterium | reverse complement strand
CCCTCCGGCATGAAGAAGCTGGTGCCGGCGAGCCGGTCCATGAGCTGGAGGACGGCCGCCGCCTCGAGCGGCGGGAACGCGAGCAGGAGGAGGAACGCGGTGACGAGCTGCGCCCACACGAAGAACGGCAGCCGCATGAAGGTCAGCCCGCGGGTCCGGAGCTGCACGATGGTGACGATGAAGTTCACCGAGCCCAGGAGCGACGAGGTGATCAGCAGCACCATCGCGAACAGCCACACGGTCTGGCCCGGCTCCAAGACCGACAACGGCGGATACGAGGTCCAGCCCGATCGCGCCGCGCCGCCCGGCAGGAAGAAGCTCGAGATCATGAGCAGACCGCCAGGCAGGAAGCACCAGTAGCTCGCCATGTTGAGCTTCGGAAACGCCATGTCGGGCGCTCCGATCTGGAGCGGCACGACGTAGTTGCCGAAGGCGCCGACCACCAGCGGCACCACCGCCATGAACACCATGACGGTACCGTGCATGGCGCCGAGCTGGTTGAAGAACTCGGGCAGCATCTGCCCGCCGGGCGCGGTGGCGTCGCTGAACAGACCGCCGATCCAGGGGATCGGCCGGCCGGGATAGGCCATCTGCCAGCGCATCAGCAGCATGAACGAGAAGCCGGCGAGCATGAAGACCATCGAGGTGAGGGCATACTGGATGCCGATCACCTTGTGGTCCTGCGAGAAGACGTAGCGGCGCCAGAAACCCTCGTGATGAGCTTCGGCGTGACCGTGGCCTACATCGGCGTCTCGCTTCTCTAGTTCCATAGTCACCCTTCCACGTGCGAGCCGCGCTCGACGCGCGCCTCGAGAGTCGCCGCCCCCGTCATCCCAGAACCCCCGGCGGCAAGTGATCGACCAGCACCGCGGCGAGCACCGCGGGAAGATAGAAGATGGAGGCGAGCAGCACCGTGCGAGCCGCTCCCACCTGGCGGCGGCGCCAGAACATGAGGCAAGCGCCGAGGAAGCCGAGACCGGCCACCAGACCACCGGCCGCCGTCGCGATCGACCCCACGCCCCAGCTGGGCGCGAGCGTGGTGAGCGTCACCAGCGCCAGCACCGGCACCACCATGGCGAGCGCAGTGCCCAAGCCGTTTCGGTCTCGGATCGGCAGCACGGCGAAGCCTCCGCGTTCGTAGTCGTCCCGGTACATCCAGGCAATCGCCATGAAGTGCGGAAGCTGCCACAGGAACACGATCCCGAACAGGACCCAGGCGCCGGTCCCGATCTCGCCCGCCGCCGCCGCCCAGCCGAGCATCGGCGGCAGGGCACCGGGAACCGCGCCGACCACGGTCGCCCACGCCGTCCGCTTCTTGAGCGGCGTGTAGAGGAAGAGATACGAGACGACGGTCAGTCCGCCGATGGCGGCGGCGAGCAGGTTCGCGCGCCACGCCAACACCGCGATCGCGAGCACGCTCGAGGCCGCGGCTCCCGCCGCCACCCAGCCGCGGTCGAGGCGCCCGGCCGCGACCGGCCGGTGGCGGGTGCGCGACATCCTGGCGTCCTCGCGAGACTCGATCACCTGGTTGAGGGCCGATGCCGCGCTGGCCAGGAGCCCGGTGGCGAGCAGCGTCTCGAGGAGAAGGCCCGCGGAGAACGCCTCGGGGGCGGCGAGAAAAGCCCCCGCCGCCACCGTGACGAGCACCATCAGCGTGATGCGCGGCTTGGCGAGCTCGAGCAGATCGCCCCACCGCACCTGGCCAGCGGCGATCGACACCGCCTCGGCCTTCATGAGCCGCTCTCCGGCGTTCACAGGGGATGCCTATCCACGACCTGGCCGCTCACGCCGATCACGTGCCGGACCGCTCGGTCCGGAGGAAGTGCCGACCAGCATTTCCGCAGCTACCCCGCACCGAACGTCAGAGACAGGTCGGCGCTTCCGCCGGCGTCGACCGTCACCTGACCGGTCTGGGTGCCCAGCGTCTCGTGCCACGCCTCGATCTCGTGCGTGCCCGCGGGGACACCCTGGATGGTGAAGCTGCCGTCCTCGCCGGTCACCGCGAAGTAGGGGTGGGGCAGCACGGAGATGTACGACTGCATCCAGGGATGCACGTCGCACTTGATCGGGATCGCCAGCTCGGTCTTGTCGAACTTGCGCTCGAGCTCCATGCCCTGGAACGGCTGGGCCTGGTTGAACTCGGCGTTCACCTTCGGGATCGCGTGCACGTTGTGGAGCGTGGGGTCGCTGTTGACGACCTTGAGCGTCTGACCGACCGTCATCGCAGCCACGTGCGGCTTGTAGATGCAGCCCTCCTGGTTGAGGACCAACGGCTCGGCGGGAGCCCTGCCGCTGACGCCAGGGGTCTTCACGTACACCAGAACGTTGGCGAGCTCCCCACCCTCGCCGGTGATCCGCGTCTGCGAGTGGACCGGCTCCGAATGCAGGCCGGCGCACACCGGATCCGCATCCATCCTGATCTCGGTGTCCGGATCCGGCCCGTTGGCGAGCGTGATCACGCCCTCGACCGAGCCGGTCTGCGAGGGATCGACCGCCGGCGCGGCGTCCGCGGCAGGCGCGCGGTCCGCCGGCGCGGTGTCGCCGCCGCCGCCGCAACCGGCAAGAGCCGCCACCGCGAGGATCAGGTACGGAGCCAGAGTCCCTAGAGTCGAAAGCTTGTTCATCGCCATCCTCCTTCTCGAGCTATCGGATCGGTGCGCCCGTCGGCCGAAGCCACGGGCCGGGGCGCCGGTCTCACAGAGTCCAAACGTAATCACGCAACGCCGCGCTGACACGGTCGACGTCGCCCAGGAACTCGTCGAGCTCAACCTCGGACGAGAAGTGCTGCAGCATACGCCTCTTGTTCTCCACGTACGGCGGGGTGTCGATCGCGTTGGGCAGCGGTGACATGAACCTGCCGTCCGGCATCAACGGGAAGTTGGTCGGCATCTTGGTGCCCGGGATCCAGCTCTGCGGATCCTTGATCCACGACGGCACCCAGCCATGCCGGAGCCGGCCCTTCGAGAGCAAGAGCGACGGCGCCAGGTCGGCCTGCCCACCGCCGAGCTGAGCCAGCGCCTCTGCACCCGCCGGGTGGCAGCGTCCGCACTGGAGCATGGCGAAGATCTCGCCCCCCACCACCACATCGCGGCGATCTGCCGGTGCAGGGGTGGACGCGAACGGCGTCGTCTCCTCGAGCGCCTGGAAGTAGGCGACCACCGTGTTCGCCTGCTCATCCGTGAACTCGAACGTCGGCATCCGGACGTCGAGCCACGGCCGTAGCTGGACGCTCGACGGGTCGTGCAGGAACCCGAACAGCCAATCGGCCTGCGTCCGGGCGCCCTGGGCCGCCAGGTTGGGCGGCAGCTGCTCCTCCGGGAGCGCGGTGCGGATCGCCTGCCCCTTGCCCTCGATCAGGTGGCAGCCCTGGCAATTGTAGCGGGTGACGAGCTTTCGTCCCGCCTGGAGCGCCGGACCGGTCGCCGCATTCCAAGCCTTGCGTTCCGCACGCACCGACTCCTTGGTGAAGCTGAGGAGGACGGTCGTCACCGCGTCGGCTTCCGCGTCCGACATACCGAAGTTCGGCATCTTGTAGAGCTCGCCGAAGGTCTTGACCAGCTCCTTGCCCTGATCCCAGATGCGCGGCCGCATCGCCTTGGTGCGCAACCAGTCGTGCTTGGTGTGCGGCACGTCGTGGACATGACCGAAATCGAAGAGGTGGAGCGGCTTCGAAGCCTCCTCGGTGAGCTCGACGCCGATCGGCTTGGCGTCCTCGAACCCGGCGATGGTGTGGCAGCCGGCGCAGCCGTACTTGAGGATGGTGCGCTGGCCGAGGTAGATCGACTGCTCCTGGTCGCTCATGGCGGCGACGCGCGCCTCGCTCTGCTCGATGGTCTGGAGCTCCTGGAAGTAACCCCTGACCAGCTCCGCGCGTGCCTCGGCGTCGACCGGCTGGCGGGCGGGATCCTCCCACTCGGGATTGCGGCTGCGCATCAAAAACGCCGTCAAGTCCGCGGCCTCGCGATCGGTCAGGCGCAGATTCGGCATCGCGGCGTCGGGCCGGTAGGCCTTGGGGTTCTTTAGCCAGGCGAACAGCCACCCGGACTCCACCTTGCTACCGACACCGGCGAGGTTCGGGCCGTGCAGGCGCTCGAGATTCTCGAGGTAGGCCTCGCGCTCGGCGGCGGCGTCCATGATGTGACAGCCGGTGCAGCCGACCGAGTCGAACAGCACCTCACCGCGTGCCGGATCGCCCGCGGGCGGCGGTGGAAACGATGGGCGCTCCGACTGGTCCCAGAGGTAGTCGACGATCGACTCGATCTCGGCGCGCTGAAAGGCAAGGTTCGCCTCGCCCTGGATGTTCTCCTGGTAGAAGAAGTGCGGCATGAACGTGGTCTTGCGGAACTCGCGCGGGGCCTCGATCCACTTCGCAGCCCACCCGTCGTTGGTCTTCGACGCCAGCTTGCGCAGATCCGGGCCGATCTTCGGCAGGTCGGTGAACGCTGCGTAACCGATCTCGTGGCAGCCGTAGCAGCCCATCTTGTTGACCAGCTTGCGGCCCCTGTCGATCACCTGCGATCCCGGCGTCCACACAGAGTCGGCGTGGCAGGCCATGCAGCCGGCCTCGCTGTAGCCGGCCCGGTAGATCGGAGTCTCCAGGTACTTCTGCTTCTTCCAGCCGCGCTCGACGGTCCACTGCGACTGCTGCTCCGGGCTCGCCGGAGTATGGCCGGCGCGCGCGAAGTCGGTGGCGCGATCGAGCCCGCCGTGGCACGCCGTGCAGCCGAACTGGTTGTAGGGGTGAGGCGAGCCGTCCGCGACGAAGAGGTCGGGCCGCGGGTGCGAGCGGTAGGGCTCGCGCCACTCCTCGCCGTCGTAGCCGGCGCGGTCGGCCGCCTGATGGCAGGTCATGCAGCGATCGACGCGCTCGATGGTGGTGAAGTTGATGTCGTGGAACAGACCGGGGAGCATCACCTGCTCGATGCGCAGGGTGGGTTGGAGGAAGTCCATCAGCGGCGCGTTGAGCGCGAAGTAGGCGATGTCTTTCTGGAGCGTCGCCAGCCGCGTCTCCATGCCGGCGCGCGCGGCGTTGAGCTCGGCGAGCTTGTCCTGCGCGGTCTTCCGCGTCTGCTGCCGCTCCGCGAGCTCCGTCCGCCTCGCGGCGCGCTGGGTCTCGAGCTCCTCCAGCGCGCGCTGCTCCTGGATCCAGCGCGCGGTGAGCGCGGCGGACCGCTCGCGCTGCGCGTCCTTCCTGGCCTCGTTGGTGCCGCGCAGTGCGACATCGAGCTCGTACTTGGCGGCGTCGAGCACGGATTTGGTCGCGCGCATGCGGGCGTCGGCGGCGAACACGCGCCGGTCGAGCGCGGTGATCTCCCGCTCCACCGCCGCGATCTCGTCGCGCCGCGCCTCGAGCTCCGCCTCGGCCGCCGCGATCTCCTGCTCGACTGCGGCCATCTGCTGCTGGTCGAGCCGCTGGCGCTCCTCCTCGAGCTGCCGCCGGACCACCGCTCGGTCGAGGTCGCGGAACTCGGCCTGCATTCGCTTCCACGGCCGCGCGTAATCGCGCAGCACCATGAACAGCGTGATCGCCAGGAGCGCCAGCGACGAGATCGCGAACACGACGTTCATCGATCGGAAGTCGTAGTGACGGTCCGGTGTCTTGGGCGGAGGAGTCGGAGCTGCCACGATATTTGGTCCTAGGCCGCAAACCCGAGGACGGAGGCGTCCTCAGATGTTGAAGAAGAACTCCTGGATATGGACGAAGTACTTCAGGTTGAACGCCCACCGCAGATACATCTTGATCGGCATCATCAGCATGATGAGGACCAGGCTGATGCCCAAGTAGTAGCGGGCGGGGCCCATCTGGTCGTAGAAGCGTCCGAAGTACTTCTTGGTGAGCCTCAGCTTCGGGAGCAGCACCGGCAGCACGAACAGATAGCCCACCACGAACAGAATCCCGGGCAGCTCGCGCAGCACCCAGTGCGACGGGTGACCGACCCCGAGCATCCGGATCCAGAAGAAGTCCGCCACGTCGACGTTGATCAGCGGCTCGACCTTGGCGGGATCCCAGTATTCGTAGGGCCCGAAGAAGTTCCAGTTGGGACCGCGCAGGAAGGTGCCGATCACGATCAGCTGCACCCACAGCACCAGGAACCCGAAGTTGAAGAGGAGGATCTCGGTCTTGCGCTCGCGGAAGGTGTAGTAGCCATTCCCCTTCGGGTTGGTGTCGATGTAGGGAATCGCCATCAGCCCGAGGATGATGAGGCCGGGCAACAGCACGCCGGCCATCCAGGGATCGAAGTAGACCAGCATCTCCTGGAGGCCGAGGAAGTACCACGGGGCCTTCGACGGGTTGGGCGCCACCGACGTGTTGGCGGGCTCCTCGAGCGGCGCGGTGAGGCCGATCGACCACACCACCATCACCACCGTGAGCAGGACCATGCAGATGAACTCCGAGAACACCAGGTCGGGCCAGGTGAAGATGCGGTCCTCGGACTCGGTCTTCTCGAACGTCGGCTCTCCCTGCTCGGTGAGCTGGTCGTTCTTCCACGCCTTGTGCATCGACAGCCAGAAGAAGAACCCGACCAGGAAGACCATCATCACGATGGGGACGTTGTCCTCCTTGGTGACGATGAGCCGGAAGTCATGGTTGAAGAGGCTCAGCAGGAAGTAGCCGGTGCCAGCGGCGAGCAGAGCCAGGCCACCCGCCTTCGTCCACAGGCGGCGCGAGCGCATCGCCACCAGAAAGAGGACGATCGAAAGCGTGAACGAGAACTGCGGCGCCGAGAGGAAGTTGATGAAATCCGCGAGAGCTTGCATATCAGACCGGTCCCGAGATACCGCCGTCCTTGCGCACCCGCCAGAAGTGCACCGCCATCAGGAACGCCGCCGCCAGCGGGATCCCGACGCAGTGCAGCACGTAGAACCGCAGCAGCGTCCCACCGCCTATGACGCGACCCGCGATCAGCGCGAAGCGGGCGTCGCTCCCGACGTGGATCAACGGCTGCCCGCCGAGTTGGAGCATGGCGGCGCCGGGACCCTCGTGACCGAGGAGCGGCGTCGCGCGCGCCATGTTGGAGCCGACGGTGATCGCCCAGATCGCGAGCTGGTCCCAGGGCAAGAGGTACCCCGTGAAGGAGAGCAGCAGGGTGAGCACGAGGAGAATGACGCCGACGTTCCAGTTGAACTCTCGAGGCGGCTTGTAGGACCCCGTCATGAACACCCGGAACATGTGGAGCCAGACGGTGATCACCATGGCGTGCGCGCCCCAGCGATGGAGCTCGCGCATGATGCCGAAGGCCGCCGCTTCGCGTAAATCGACCATGTCGACGTAGGCGTACTCGACCGTCGGACGGTAGTAGAACATCAGCAGCAGGCCGGTGACGGTCTCCACCAGGAACAGGAAGAAAGACGTCCCCCCCATGCACCAGGTGTAGCTCATCCGGATGCCCGACTTCTTGACCTTCACCGGATGGAGGTGAAGAACCACGTTCCCCAGCATCGCCAGAGCCCGCTTGCGATTGTCGGTGGGGATGCCGACCCGGAAGATCGACTTCCAGATCTGCGACTTGACGAACCCCTTCTGCAGTTTCTTGAGCATTTCAGAGCGGTCCTCGCTAGCCTGCGGCCCCTCCGCCAGCATGACTTTGGCGCCGCGGACGGCGCGCCCCTGCTCCGATAGGTCGACGCCACATTACCCGGACACTCTCCTAGCCGACCGAGATGTAAGACGCCGGGTCGTCCCACTGACCCGCCTCGAACAGGAACTTGCGCGCCTTGTCGACGACGAGCTGGCCATCCTGGGGATCGACCGAGATCGCGGCGCGCTCGAGCGGGCGCGGTGTCGGCCCCTCGAAGTTCACGCCGTTCTTGTAATACCCGCTGCCGTGGCAGGGGCACTTGAACTTGTTCTGCTCGGCGAGCCAATTGGGGGGGCAGCCGAGATGGGTGCAGATCGCGATCAGCACGTAGAGGCGCCCCTCCTGGTTGACGACCCAGATGCCGCGGGTCTCCTTGAATCGCTCGTCTACCACGCCGTCCGGGAAGTCCTCGGGCCGTCCCACCTTGAAGCGGGTCGGCGGCTCGAAGAGGACGTTGGGGTAGAGAAAGCGATTGAACGCGGCCATGCAGCCGCCGATGGCGACAGTGAACCCCACCCAGCCGACCGCCGCCCAGGAGAAGAAGCCGCGGCGCGTCACGCCGCCGCTGGTGTCCGCGGGTCGCGCAGCGCGTGCCTTGGGAGCCGCCGTGACCTTCGCTCCGGGAGCTGCCGCTCCGGGCGCTGCCTTGGCCCCGGCCGCAGCGGCCGCCCCCGGCGCGCCCTCGCGGGCTCCCGGCGCAGCCGCCGCCGGCTGCTCTCCGGATGGCCGATCCTTCGACGCACTCGAATCTTGCTCGGCCATCAAACTCTTCCCTGTCGCAGTGGGAGCAGAGAACCCGGGTTCGCCGGGAACGGGCGTATGTAATCGAATCGGTCAGGGGGTGTCAACCCTGCAGGCGTTCCGGCCTGCCGCTCGAAGCCGAGCGGCGGACGCGAGCCGCCGTAGTCTGCGTCGCGGCTTCTGCGTGCCTCGATCGCCGCCTGGCGCACCTTGAGGCTGGGATCCTCCTCGGCGAGGCGGTCGAGCGTCGCGCGATCGAGCACCACTCTCAGGTGCACCAGCGCACGCAGCGCGCTGATCATCGCCTCCTCCTGCTGCTGCGGCGTGATCCCGGGGATCTGCGCCAGCAGCCGGCGCTCGAGCATCTGCTCGAGCACCTCGACGCCCTCCGTGCTGCCGAGCCGGGCCAGCGCGAGCGCCGCGTTCCAGCGAACGTCCGCCACTGGATCGTCGACCAGAGGCACCAGGGCCGCGACCGCCGCCGCGCGATCCTCGAAACTGCCCAGCGCGTAGGCCGCTGTCTTCCGGATGCCCGGGTCGGTGTCCGTGAGCGCCGCCTCGAGCGTGACGAAACCCCCGGAGTGAGCGATCGCGCCGAGCGCCCACAGCGAGTAGATGCGCAGCTGTGAGTCGTCGTGGCCGGCGCCCTCGACCAGGAGCGGCACCGCCTCCTCGTCGCCGGTGTGTCCCAGCACCAGTGCGAGATAACGGCGCACCCAGAGGTCGTCGGTGGTGGTGAAGAGCCGGCGCAGCTCTTCCGCCGCCCCGTGATCCTCGCGCAGCGCCTCGGGGTTCGCGCTCAGGATCTTGGACAGCTCGTAGGCGGCCTGTTTGCGCCGATGCGCGAAGAAGGAGCGACTGTCGCGGAGGTCCTGGAGGTAGTCCCCGACGCTGCGCCGCTCGTAGGCGGCCCAACCGAACAGGACGAATATCCCGACGCACAGGATGACGACGAGGAGCGGAACGACGAAGAGGCCCACGAAGGTGCGCACGCCGCTCGATGGCGCCGCGATCGGGGCCGGGGCCGCGCCTTCCGGGGTGGAGTCTTCAGGCATCGAGCGGGCTCCGCGTGCGCCGGTGCCGTACGGGGCTGACCCGAGTCGCCGCGGCGGTCAACGCCCTACACTACCCGCTTGTGAAAAAATTCACAAGTTCGCCGCGGGGCCGGCAGTGGCTCACTTTGCCCGTCATGTCTCGGTCGGCCAGGCCGTCGTACAGGAGACCCGGGGGACTACCGCAAGACCTCCTCAGGTGACTCGGCTGTAGTCGTACGTCTCGTCATCCGTGGTCGCGGAGTCGAGCCCGAGGCTGCCGGGACGAGGGGCGCGGCCGAGGTCGACGCCGTGACGGGCGAGCACGCGGGCGAGCCGCTCGTACAGGCGGGAGGGCAGGAGCGCCTCCCCGGCGCGGACGGCATCCTCGATCGCGGCCTGCGCGTCGTGCCGGCCGCTCCAGTGCCGCTCGACGAACGGTCGCAGGTCGCTCGAGAACACGTGCGAGACCACCGCGCCGGCCAGCACGACGTCGTCGAGGAATCCACCCACCCCGAGGAAGATCTCGGGAAGGAGGTCCGCAGGGAGCACGAAGTAGGCGAGCGCGCCGCCCACCAGCGAGCGGGTCGCGGCGGGCACTCTGGGATCGAGGAAGAGTCGAACCAGGAGGATGAAGAGGTCGGGGGCGAGCAGCAGGATGTCGGCCGACCTCTCCCCCACCCGGCTCGCGACGCGGCCGGCCACGCGCCGGCGCAGGCGGTCGTAGAAGCGCAGCAGCCGCTCCTCGGCGCGCGCATCTCCGGGCGTCGGGGTGTCGAGATCGGGGTCGGGCCTCGAAGCGTCGGGGGCCGATGGGCTCATCGCGCCGTCCTCACACGTCGTCGCCAGTAGTCGAGCAGGTCGCGCAGCGTGGTCTCCAGCGGGATGCTGGGGGTCCAGCCCGTTCGCTCCCGGAACTTGGTGCAATCTCCGATCAGGATCTCGACGTCGGAGGGCCGGAGCCGCTGCGGGTCGATCCTGACCTCGACGTCCAGGCCGGAGAGCATGATGAGTGTATCGAGAAGCTCGCGGATCGAGCTCCCCCGGCCGGAGGAGATGTTGTAGACCTCGCCGGGCTCCCCCCTGGTAACCGACAGCACGTAGGCGCGCACGACGTCGCGCACGTCGGTGAAGTCGCGCACCGCCTGGAGGTTTCCCACCCTGAGCACCGGATCGGCCGCTCCGCGCTCGATCTCGGCGAGCTGCTTGGCGAAGCTCGACATCGCGAACACCTCGCCGCGCCGCGGCCCGGTGTGGTTGAACGCGCGCGTGCGAACGATCTTGAGCCCGTAGCTCTGGAAGTACTGATACCCCTGGTAGTCCTGCGCCACTTTCGACACCGCGTAGGGCGACAGCGGCCGCAGCGGGTTGGTCTCCCGGATCGGCACCTCGTCCGGAAGCACCAGGCCGTACTCCTCGCTCGAGCAGGCGATCTGGATCACCGGATCGAGGCCCAGCGCGCGCACCGCCTCGAACAGGTAGGTCTGCCCGAGCAGGTTGGTGGTCAGCGTCTCGGCCGGTCCGGTCCAGCTCGCCGGCACGAAGCTCTGGGCGGCGAGATGGAAGATGACGTCGGGGCGGCACATGTCGAGCGTGCGCTGGACCGAGATGTAGTCGCGCAGGTCGGTCTCGTAGAGCTCGATGCGTCCCAGCTGCGCCGCGAGGTTCTCCATCGGGCTGCGCCAGCGGTACATGCCGGCGATCCGCATCTCCGGATGCTCGGCCAGCAGCAGATCGGCGAGATGGGAGCCGGCGAAGCCGGTGACGCCGGTGATGAGGATCTTCGTCATGTCTTCGGCGCCAAAGACCGCGCTGCCGCCAACAGCTCGGGCAGGCACTCGTCGAGCCCGTCGCGCCACGCCTCGACGGGGCGGCCCACGATCGCCTCGAAGCGCTCCACGTCGAGCACCGAGTAGGCCGGCCGCCGCGCCGGACGGGGAAACTCGGCGGTCGATACCGGCACCACCGCCCGCCCGGGAGCCACCCGCCGCGCGATCTCCGCGGCGAAGCCGTGCCACGACACCGCGTCGGCGTTGCGGTAGTGGACGACCCCGCGTGCCCCGCGCGCCGCCAGATCGGCCAGGGCGCGCGCCAGAAACGGGGCGTAGGTCGGGCAGCCCACCTGGTCGTCGACGACGCGCACCGGCTGCTCGCCGGCGAGCCCGCCCCCGCCCTGTCCCCCATGGGCCAGCAGCCGCACCATGGTCGCCGCGAAGCTCGGCCCGCAGGCGGAGAACAGCCAGCTCGTGCGCACCACGACGGATCGCTCCCACCGCAGCGCCTCGCGCTCGCCGAGCAGCTTCGACCGACCGTACTCCTGGAGCGGCGCCACCTCCGCCTCCTCCACGTACGGAGCGCGCGCGGCGCCGTCGAACACGTAGTCGGTCGATACCTGGACCAGCATGGCGCCGGCCGACCTCGACGCGACCGCCAGGTGCGCCACGGCGCGGCCGTTGACCTCGCGCGCCAGCTCGGCGTGCGCCTCGCAGTCGTCGACGCGGGTGAACGCGGCGCAGTTGTAGAGAACGTCGGGCTCGAACCAGCGCACGACCTTGACGACCTGCGCCGGGTCGGTGATGTCGGCGGCGCGGTGGTCCATCGCCAGGAAGGGCTCGCGGCGCCGCTCGAGCTCGCGCTGGAGCGCGCGGCCCAGGAGCCCCGACGCGCCGAAGATCAGACCGCGCACGGCGCGCCCTCCGCCTGCGACCGGCGCCGGTTCCTACTCGAGGCCCTCGTGCTCCCCTCCAGAGAAGTCGAGGAACGTGCCCACGTTCTTCAGGCTCAACGAGAAGCGGAACTCGCGGTCCCTGCGCTGGTCGCTGCGGGACCGGAACTCGCCGAACTCGAAGCGCACCGCGTAGCAGCTCCCGGTGTACTCGAAGATGTGACGCTGGAGCTGCAGGAAGGCCTCGTTGGCGTCGAAGTTCACCGAGGAGGTCCAGCGCAGCTTGCGGGGAACCAGCTCGACGTCACTCGAGACGCGAATCTGGTTGGCACGCGTGACGCCGTCGTCCGGGTTGGTACGCGTCGTCCAGCGCAGGCCGAACAGGTGCGGGCCCAAGCCGAGGCTGCCCGCGGTCGAGGTCGACTGGATCCGGCCGAACAACGAGTTGAACTGGACCTCCTGACGCAGGTTGGTGCGTCGGCTCGGGTTGTACCGCAGGAGCAGCGTCGGCGGGCCGGACTGCCGGCTCTGGGTGCCGTCGCGCGAGAGCTGGAGCGGCTGGTCGTCGTCGAAGCTGTACAGGCGGAAGAGCTCGAGGGACAGGATCTCCCGCCCGCCGCCGCGCGACTCGTCGGCAGGCTTGGCGAGCAGCCGGTTGACGAGGCTGACTCGCCCCAGGTTGGCGGCGTTGAGGACGTCGATCTCGTCGAAGCGCGGAATGCGAGCCCGATCGTCGTACTCGCCGAGGTAAGCGTAGGCGAGCCGGGGCTCGATCACGTGCTTGAAGCGGCTCCATCGCTTGCCGCTCCCCTCGTAGATGCGCGACAGCGAGGGGCCGACGACCTCGGTCGAGACGCCAGGCAGGACGCGCGTCAGGCTCTCCCCCCGAAAGACGCTGGTGGCGTCCATCGCCTCGTCCCCGGCCACGAGCAGACTGTCGCCCCACCAGGTGAGGTCGGCCTGCGCATCGATCGAGAGCGACAGCCAGGGGAAGGCCCGGAACGGCAGCGTGAGCTGCGGGAAGAGGTGCGCCCGCGGGTAGGTACGGTCGTAGTCGGCGCGGCGCTCGACGTCCAGGTAGTGGAACGCGCTGCGCATCTGCAGATAGAGCGGCAGCTCGCCGAGCTGGGTCGAGCGGAGCTGGTACTCGATCTCGGGGAGCTGGCGCAGCTCGACCACCGACTCCTGGGACAGGAACGTCTCGCGCTGATCGAGCAGCAGATTCAACGACTGCCGTCCCCAGTTGCGGGTGAGGAAGCCGTTCGAGTAGAGCTGGCGCTGGCTGTTCTGGCGCGCCTCGCGCTCGAAGTCCAGGAAGTAGTTGAAGTCGGACACGTCCTCCAGGGTGGCGACGCCGCGAAACCCCCACGGCAGGTCCTGCGACTGGTGGTCGAGGCGCACGCGCCAGCGCGCCTGACCGAGGTCGGGGTCGTCCAGCCAATAGCCCTGGAAGATGCCGCTGGTGCCCTCGGTCGGCTGGTAGCGGAGCTCGTTGCCGATACCGAGGTACTCCTTGCTGAAGAGGTCCAGGTTGAAGGTGGTGTCGAAGCTCCGGCCCATGGTCTGGTAGTAGGCGAGCCCGAGCGAGCCGCCGCGCCGCGCCGAGTAGCCCGGCTTCGGCACCAGGAAGCCAGAGCTGCGCTCGGACTTCACCGGCCACAGCAGGTAAGGCAGGTAGAAGACGGGTGCCTTCTTCACCCGCATGGCGGCGCCGCGGGTCCTGGCGTAGCCGTCGACCACCAGGTCGGTGCGCGCCGCGCGGAAGCTCCAGGGCGGGACGTCCTGCGCGCAGGAAGTAAAGACTCCGTCGATGACAGTGTAGGTGCGATCACCGGTCTTGCGCACCTCGGCCCCGCTGAAGAAGTAGTCGGACGAGACGTAGCCGCGGGCCTGCGTCAGAGTTCCGGTCTTTTCGTCCAGGTGGAAGCTCGCGGTCTCACCGGTGAGGCGGCTCGGACCCTGATCGACCACGATGCTGCCGATCGCGGTCACGATCTTGGACTCGCGGTCGAGCTCGGCGCGGTCGGCCGAGATCTTGACGTCCTGGTAGTAGATCTCGACCCGTCCGAGCAGGACGTAGATCTCGCCCTCCTGCCGGAGCTCCTCCGCCAGCGCCACCGCCTTGCCGCCGCCGGCCTCGTCCTCGAACGTGACCTCGAAGCGCAGTCGCCCCTCGGGTGCCACGGCGGGAGGAGTGGCAGCCGCGGGGGCCGGCGGCGGGTCTCCGGTGGGCGCGGCCGGACTCGGCGATGGCTGCGCGGCTTCCGGGGGCGTCTCCGGCGTGGCTTCCGGTGGCGGCTGCGGCGCCGCGTCGAGGGGCGTCTCCGGCGCGGCGGCCGAGCTGTCGGGAGAGGTCGGCGCGGGCGGCGGCTGCGCGGGGGCGGCCGCGCCCAGGAACAGAATCGCCGCGAGCACGCTCCCGGACACGCCGCCGGCGACCGATCCGCGTGCCTTCCGATGCTCGACGGCGACCACGGGTTTGGAGCGTTCGATGGCCTCGGCGGCGGATCCCGCGTCCCGTGCTCCCTGCGAGAGCGCCGGTGGGGCGGGGGCGAAGGACCGCCCTACAATAGACGAAGTAGGCGCCGGGACGAGAGCCCCGCGCGAGCGTTTCTCGATGAGGTACCTCGGCATCGACTTCGGCGAGCGCCACATCGGCCTCGCGGTCTGCGACGACGACGAGCGGGTGGCCGTGGCGCTCGACACCGTCACCCGCTCGAGCGACCGCCAGGCGATCGATGCCGTGCTCGCGGTCGCCGACCGGGAGACCGCCGGGGGCATCGTGGTCGGCGAGCCGCTCCGGCTCGACGGCACCCGCGGCGACGCAGCGCTGCGCTCCCACAGCTTCGCGGCGAAGCTCGGCGCCGCCACCCGGCGCCCGATCGTGCTGCACGACGAGGCCTTGACCAGCTACGAGGCACAGGCGAGGCTGCGCGAGGCGGGCGCCACCAAGCGGCGGCGGAAGGCTGCGATCCACGCGTTGGCGGCGCAGATCCTGCTGCAGGATTGGCTGGACCGGAGGCGGGGTCGATGCGGGAGCCTCGCGACCGACCGGAGGCGCATCTGAGCGGCGACTCCGCCCCCTCCGCCCACGAGGAGGCTGCCCCCCGGCCACCGGCACGCCCGCGGGCCGGCTCGCGCGCGCTCGCCGCCGCCCTCCTCGCGCTCCTCCCGCTCGCGACCGCCCTGGGGACTGCGGTCTGGGGCTGGCGCGTCGTCCACCGCCCCTACCAGGGGTGGGCGGGCGAGGAGGTCCTGATCGACCTTCCGAGCGGCATGGGGGCGCGGGCGATCGTCGAGCGGTTGGAGGCCGCGGGCGTGATCCCGAGCGCCGGTCTCGGGCGACTCCATCTCCTCTACCTGCTCGACGATCCGCCGCTCCTCGCCGGCGAGTACCGGTTCGATCGCCCGGCTTCGACGGCCGAGGTGCTCGATCGCATCGCGCGCGGAGATGTCGCCAGCCACCCACTGACCATCGTCGAGGGCCTGACGCTCGAGGAGACCGCGACGGCGATCGCGGCGGCAGGGTTCGGCGCCCGGGGCCGCCTACTCGAGGCCATGTCGGACCCGACTCCGATCCACGACCTCGATCCAGCGGCGACCGATCTCGAGGGCTATCTCTTCCCCGAGACCTATGCCTTCGCCCGCGGCATCACCGAACGAGAGATCGTCGCGACGATGGTGGGGCTCTTTCGGCGGACGCTCGAGCGGCGCCTTCCCGGACCGAATGGGCAGACCCTCTCGCCCGGAAAGGTGCGCGATCTGGTCACACTGGCGTCGATCGTCGAGAAGGAGACCGGGCTCGACCAGGAGCGGCCCCTGGTCGCCGGAGTCTTCGTCAATCGGCTGGCGCTCGGCATCCCGCTGGGCGCCGACCCCACGATCATCTTCGCGCTCAAGAAGGCGGGAACCTGGGACGGCAACATCCGCCGTCCCGACCTCAGCCTCGACTCGCCCTACAACACCTACCTCCGCGCCGGCCTGCCACCCGGTCCGATCTGCTCGCCCGGCTTGCACAGCCTGCGCGCCGCGGCGGCCCCCGCGGAAACGCGCCACCTGTACTTCGTGAGCCGCAACGACGGCTCGCACGTCTTCGCACCCACCCTCCAAGAGCACAACCGCAACGTCGAGCGCTGGCAGAAGGCATTCTGGCGCGACCGCGCCCAGGGGGCGGCCGTCGACGCCCCGTCCTCCGGCCCGTCGACGCCCTGAGAACCGGCTGCTCCCCGGGCTACCC
This sequence comes from Thermoanaerobaculia bacterium, assembly GCA_035544635.1. GTDB lineage: Bacteria > Acidobacteriota > Thermoanaerobaculia > Multivoradales > Multivoraceae > DATAFT01. Next base: position 12,809 of record DATKDQ010000096.1, on the reverse strand, counting down.
AGGCGGCCGGGGCAGGGCACGAGACTGAAGCCACTACCCGCTCCCGGGCCGGGCTCACGAGCCGAGGGTAGCCGTGGTAACCTGCGCCGGACTATGCTCCAAGGCGGGAAGGAAGGCGGCCCCACCGCCCTCCGTGAGGCTCCGAGCGCGGAAGCCACGCGGGTTCTCATGCCTTCGCCGATCGGGCGGCTCGGCATCGAGTTCCGGGATCAGGCCGTCACCCGCCTCGTCGTCCAGCCCTCGGCGCTGGAGGCCAAGCAGTTCCAGAGCCTTCACGACGTGGAGCTGACGGACTTCCTGACCGAGGCGATCGGGCGGCTGTCCGAGTACTTCGCCGGGGTACGCGCCGACCCGGCGATCGCGGTCGACCTCACCGCCAACGACCTCGACGACTTCTCGCGCCGGGTGTTGACCGAGGTCTGCCGCATCCCCTACGGCAAGACCTGGACCTACAAGAAGCTGGCGGAGGCCTGCGGGCGGCGCGAGGCGCCCAGCCAGGTGCGCCGGATCCTGGCGGCGAACCCGATTCCGGTCTTGGTACCCTGCCACCGGGTGGTGCCAGAGCGCGGCGGCGCCGGCGCCTGGATCGGCGGCACGCGCAAGAAGGAGAAGCTGATCCGGATCGAGCGCCGGGCCTCGGCCCCCGCGAAGGCGAGCTGAGAGGCGGGCCCGCCGCCGCCCGGTCTTCGAGGGTACCCACTCCCGACGCCGGTGAATCAGATCCGGTCGCCGCGGAGCGTGATCTCGACCAGCATCTCCTCCCCCGACCGGACCGAGAGCTCGCGCTGCTCGGTCTCGTAGTCGGGATGGACCACCTGGAGCACGTGCTCGCCGGGGTCCACCACGAACGGCGACCTCGACGACGAGACCTCCGAGCCGGTCCCGATGAAGCGGCCGTCCAGATAGACCGAAGCGTCGTCCGGACGAACGTCGAAGACCAGCCCCGCCGGCTGGCGCCGGACGTCCTGCGGGAGCTCCCGCGCTCGATCGCGCACGGGATCACGCTCCCGGCGGTCCCAATCACCGGGTCCGCGCCGCGGGTACGGCTCGCGCGCACTCCGGTCGTACTCGTCGCGCCCGATCTCGGGCCGCCGTGACACACCCCGGTCGAGCCGCAGCTTGAACTCGAGCACCTCTCCGGGCAAGACCTCGATCTCGCGCTCCAGGTTGGAGTAGCCGTCGCGCACCAGCTCGAGCGTATAGACGCCCGGCTCGAGCCACAGATAGCTCGGGAACCCGTCGAAGCTGCCGGCGGTGCCGAGATACCGCCCGTCGGCGTACACCTCGGCCGTCTTCGGCCTGACCTTGAGCGCGACGGCGCCGCGGTCTCGACGACCGTACGAGGCCACGCCCTCCGCCGGGTAGCCGTACGGCATGTGGTAGCCCCACCGGTCGTAGTAAGGGTACCCATAATAGTTGGGATACCCGTAGTAGTATGAGTAGTAGTACGGCGAGTAGTAGCCCAGCCCGAAGCTGAAGCGCGAGTAGGGGTAATACGGGTAGAAGAAGCGCCCCGAGCCGTGACGTCGCCGGGCCTCGCCGGGATCACGATGCGGCGAGGGTGCTCGTGACGAGGTGTCGCGCCTGACCGCGGAGCGCGCGGCGGACGAACGGGACGGCGACGAGGCGGGCTGAGACGCCGACGAGCCGCCCGATGGCCCGCGCGACGATCCCGACGGAGCGTGCCGCGCGGCAGGAGCGCCGTCCCCCCCCGAGGAGCCCGACCGCGGCTGCGCCTGCCGCTGCGCGAGCAGCGGCGGCGCTGCCAGCGCGAGCGCGAACAGGACCGCCGCCGCCTGGCGCCCTCGGACCCGGGCGTGGCCGGTGCGAGGAAGTGGGTGCGTGCTCATGCTTCGCCTCCTGCCTCCGCGGAGCGTGGAGCCAGCTCCGCCCAACCCCGGTTGAGGCCGATGATGTAGTGGCCGCGTAGAACCTCGTCCCACAGACCCGGGGTCACGAGGGGAAGTCTTTGCAATGCTCGGGCCACGACCCGGCCCAGCCGCCACCCGATGCCGAGCGGCGACGGAGGGCCCTCCAGTCCCAGTCCCAGCATGGGGCCGAGCTCGGGGTGGCGCCGATGGAACACGACGGCCGAGTACCCCGCCTTCTCCTGGCGCAGGCAGAAGCGGTCGAGATCGGTGGGGTGGTCGTGGCAGACCTCGGCCGCGGGCTCGTAACAGAGGTGCATCCCCTTGGCCTGCAAGCGGTACGAGGTCTCGATGTCCTCCCAAGCTGGGAACGGAAAGGTCTCGTCGAAGGGCTCCTCCAGGAGCAGGCTGCGCCCCAGGCACAGGTTCGACGTGTAGAAGAAGTTGAACGGCACGCTGTCGGGATCCGCGATCAGGGCGAACCCGAACTGTGCGCCGTTCTGGTTGATGTGGCGCAGGAAGGGCGTGACCCGCACGCGCGGGTGCCATTCGGTGCGCCCGATGACCGCGATCCTCGGGTCGGCGCGACGCTCCACCGCATCGTGGATGCGACGGAGCCATCCAGCCGAGGGGACGGTGTCGTCCCCGAGAAAGGCCACCCGGTGCCCCCGAGCCGCGGCCACCCCGGCGTTGCGCGCGGCTGCGGGGCCGCGATTGGCCTGCGCGAGCGTACGCAGCGCCAACCCCCCCGCCGGCCGCCCCGCGAGCCACCGCGGCGTGTCGTCGGTCGAGCCGTCGTCGACCACGATCACCTCGAACGAGGGCGCGTCCTCCTGCCGTTCCAGCGCGGCGAGCACCTCCGGGAGGGTATCCATGCGGTTCCAGGTCGGAATCACGACCGAGACCGCCGGGCTCACCACCTCCCGCCCAGCCGTGGACCGGCCACCCACTCCCGGCCCACCGCCGGGCCGGCTCACCGCTGCCACGCCATCACCTCCTCGAGCGTGCTCTCGAGAAGCGCCACCTCCGGCGGAAGCCACGAGCGAAAGCCGGCGCTCCCGAACAGCGTGCCGTCGCCGGGGTAGGTCGGCACCAGGTAGAGCGGAAAGCGCGCGAAGATCTCGGCGTCGCCGCGCCGCCGCATCTGCTGCACGCGCTCGCGCTTCACCGCCGCGCGGTCGAGACCGCCGAGTAGGTTCCAGGCCGCCCGGTGATGGGCGATGGTGCGCGGATCGTCGAGCACGGGGCCACCGGCCGCTCGAGAGCGGCCCCTGCCAGGATCCGCGCCGCGCACGGCCCCGACGGCGCGGCGCCAGAGAGCCCGCGCGCCGCCAACAGGCCGTGCGCCGGCGCCAGGGTGAAGCGGCGACGGCGAGCACGAGACGGTGTTCGCGATCAGCCCGGCGTAGGGATCGACCGTGAGCAGCTCCCCTCCCGGGTTGTTCTCGACGATCAGCGTCTCCAGGCGCGACAGCAGCGTGAGCAGGACCGCCGGCATCATGCTCTCCCAGAGGCCCGCCTCGTAGTTCTTGTAGGCGGTGAGGAACGCGTTGCGCTCGAACAGGAAACCGCGATGGCTCTGCCCCAGGAGGTCGCTCGTGCCGGAGCCGCGGTGGTAGCTGCATGCGGCCGGCGCGTGGAGCACGCGCCAGCCGGCCGACCACAGCCGCCAGCCCAGGTCGACGTCCTCGAGATAGGCGAAATAGTCCTCGTCGAACCCTCCGGCCGCGAGGAAGGCATCGCGCCGGATCAGCATGTTGCCGCCGGAGGGGAACAACAGCTCGGCGCCGGCCGCCGGACGCCGCGCCTGCGCGAGGGGGCGCCCGTAGTCGAGCTGGAAGCCGTGGCCGTCGAAGGTCATGATCCCGCGGCCGAAGTCGAGGCGCTCTCCTTGCCAGTCGAGAGTCAGGCCCGACACCGCCGCCACGTCGTTCGGCGCCGAGGCGAGCGCGGCGACCAGGGCGGCGAGCCAGCCGGGCACCACCCGGGTGTCGTTGTTGAGGAAGGCGATGGCGTCGCCGCTCGCCTCTTCCACCAGCCGCCGGTTGCCGGCGGCGAACCCGAGGTTCGAGGGGCTTTCGATCAGACGAGCTCGCGGCCAGCGCGAGCGCACCCAGTCCGCGGTGCCATCGCTCGACCCATTGTCGAGAACGAGGAGCTCCCAGTCGACGCCCGGCGGCTCGAGCGCCTCGATCGCGGGCCGTAGGGTCTCGAGATGCCGGAGCCCGTTCCAGCTCAGGACCAGGACCGACACTCGCTCCGGGCGCCTCAGCTCGCCCTCCCGGCGCGGCGCTCCCGCCGCCCCGAACCCCCGCCGTGGGCCGCACCCCCCCGCCCCCTCCCTCGATGGGCCAGCAGCGAGCGTAGACCGCGCCTCACCCGGAATCTCCACCCGTCCTCGGGGATCGGAGCCTCCGGCCTCCAGGCGAACTGCTCTCGCGTCGGATCCCCGAGCGGATCCCGGCAGAACCGCTCGAGCGGCGCGAGCACTTTCGACCATGACATCGAGCGAGCGGCGTTGCGGGCCGCCTCCCCGCGGGCGCGCGCGGCGTCGGGCGCCTCGAGCGCCTCGCGCAGCGCTCGCGCGAGCGCTGCGGCGTCCCCGCGAGGCACCACCCAGCCGGCGCCGCTCTCGCGCACCAGCCTCGCCACCGCACCGCCCTCGCTGGTGACCACCGGGCAACCCGCCGCCATGGCGTCGAGGAACCGGGTGCGCAGCGAGAGCCGCATCTCCAGCCCGTCGCCATGGGTCGAGACCAGGAGCCGAACGTCGCGCAGGAGGTCGAAGCGGCGCTCGTAGGGGACCCAGTCGACCAGATCGACGCGATCGCGCCACGCCGCACCGCGATCGCTCGTCCACTGGAGCACGCGCCCCAGCAACCGCTGCGGCGTCGACGCGGCGTTGGGGTTGCGGGCGAAGACCAGACGCCAGCGCAGGTCACGCAGGGTGTCGAGCGCCTCGAGCAGGGTCCACGGGTCGTACCACTCGTAGACGCCGCCGAACAGGAGGAGCGCGTCGCCGGGAGCGGCCGCCTCGAGCCACGGTCGGTGCGGCGGCAGCTCGTCGGGCACGCCGAACGGCACCACGTCGATCAACCGCCGCAGGTCGGGATCGAGCTGCAAACGCTGCGGGTTGACGCGGCCGAGCGCGGTGAGAAAACCGAGGTAGAAGTCGCGCTGCTCCTCGGAGGCGCACAGGAAGAAGTCGCCGCGAGCGAGCTGGAGCACCCAGCTCCGCAGGTCGTTGCGGTACGGATCGAGCCCCAACGACTCGGCGTAGTGGAGGTTCTCGACCAGCCACGGGTCGTAGAGATCGATGGCGAGCGGCGTCGACGGCAGCTCGAGCGCGACGTCGTTCGCGAGCTGGCCCTGAGCGACCACCGCGCCGCAGTCGCCGAGCACGGAGGCGAGCCCTCCCCGTCGGAAGAGCCGCGGCTCGACGCCCGGTCCGGCGTCGGGCGTATCCGCGAGCGGGCCGGGATGCACCAGCGCCACGCTCAGCCCCTCGCGCGCGAGGTGGCGTGCGATCTCGACGTAGCGGATGCCGATTCCGGCCATCACGGCGCGCAGCGGCTCACTCGAGACCAGCGCGATCGAAGGCCGAGACGCCGCGCCGATCATGGGCGGTCTTCCCCCCCCGCCGCACCCCGACGGGCCAACCGCTGCCACCATTCGCGCAGGCGCCAGGCGCGGGTGGCCTTCATCGCCTCGATCGTACGGTCGCGCTCGGTCACGATCGCCGCGATCACCTGGTTCAGCCGCTCGATCTCGGCGTAGGTGCGCCCGAGGTGAGCAAGCTGGTCGTCGATGCCGCGGCGCAGCTCCGCCTCCTGCTCGAACCGGCGGCGGAACTCGTGCTCGTGCTCTTCGAGCGCGCGCGCCCGGCGCTCGCTCTCCTCGCGCGCCGACGCGAGCTCGCCGTTCTTGAGGTGATAGCTGCGCTCCATCTCGGCGAGGCGCGCGCTCAGGTCGCCGGCCTCGATGCGCGCCTCCACCGCCTCGCGGCGGAGCGTGACGATGGCGCGCGAGAGCGCTTCGCTCGACCGCAGCGAGCGGTGCTTCTCGAGAACCCGCGCCTTGGTCGACAGGAAGTCGGCGCGGCCGTCGCTGGTCTCGCCGAGCGCGTGCGCCGCGCCGCGGAAGTGCCGGTACTCGCAGGTGACGCGCGCCAGGTGTTGGAACCGCGCCAGGCGCGAGAGCCGGATCAAGAGGTCCCAGTCCTCGAAGAACTCCAAGCTCTCGTCGAAGGGTCCCGCCTCGGCATGGAGGCTCCGCTCGACCAGCAGGGTGTGGAACGGGATGTAGTTGTCGACCAGCAGGAGGTCGGGGTCGAAGTCGCGGCTGTAGGGCACGCTGCGCGAGCGGACGGTCCACCCCCCGCGCGGGTCCGGCTCGTAGACGCCCACCGCAGCATCGGTGTACACCGCGCGCGCGCCCGATCCCAGGGCGAGACCGACCAGGGTCTCGACGTGCTCGGGAGCGACCACGTCGTCGTCGTCGAGAAAGAGCACGTACTGCCCGCGCGCGGCCGCCACGCCAGCGTTGGCCGCCGCTGCGCGTCCCCGGCTGCCTTCGAGGTCCACCCGGCGCAGCGCGAAGGGGAACGCCGCGGGTGTCGACGGAGCCTGCCCGCCGTCGTTGACCAGCACCACCTCGATCGATCGATAGCTGCTCGCCGCCAGGCTCTCGAGCGCCTGCTCGAGCAGCACCGCGCGGTCCTTGGTGCGCACCACGACCGACACCAGCGGCCCCTCGCGGACCTGGTCGAGCGCCGGCACGCCGCCGAGCTTCGCGATCAGCTGCGCCAGGGTGCGGGTGCGGAAGTCGTCGATTCGCAGCCGGCGAAACGCCTCGGCCAGCTCCACTCCGGGAGCGAGCGTGAGACACCGGTAGCGCCGCAGGCCGAGCGCGGCGCCGAGGTAATCGTGGCGCTCGAGCTGACTGCGATAGCACGACATCGCGGCCTCGATCGCCTGGCGCGAACGCGTGACGTCGACCAGGAGGTCGGGATGCGCCGGGTGGTTCACCTCGTACACCAGCACCCTCGCCTCGGCGAGAGCACCGCCACCCGGCGCGCCGGCGCCGAGCGCCGCCAGCACGTCGTGAAGCGCGGCGAAGGTGACGCGGTGGTCGTTCGTCGTCTCGAGCGGCGACGGTACCAGCACCAGGTCGGGCCGCCGCTCGAGGAGCGCGCGCTCGATGCCGGCACGCAGCGCGGCCCGGCTCGAGGCGAGCGATCCGTCGCGCAGGCCGAGGTGCTCGCTCGACGCGACGCCGAGAGCGCGGGCGGCCTCCTCCGATTCCGCCCGGCGCCGCGCCGCGTAGGCGCGGCGATCGCCGACCTCCTCGATCCCTCCCGAGCCCTCGGACAGGAACACCACGTGGATCTTCGTCCCGGAACGCCCCAGCTGGGCCAGCAGCCCACCGCAGCCCAGCACCTCGTCGTCGTAGTGGGGAGCGAGCACGACGGTCACCAGCGACGCCACGTCCGTGCACTCGCCCGGAGGCTGCGGCATGGTGCTCATCGCTTGGTGGCGCGGGCGCCGCGAGACCAGTGCAGCAGCCGGATGCGCAGGACGTCCAGAGCCATGCGGATGCTGTCGGTGATGAGATGCACTCGCGAGTCGGGGCTGTGGCTCCAGGTCACCCCCACCTCGGCCACGCGCAGACCACGGCGGCGCGCCAGCCAGAGCAGCTCGACGTCGTAGGCGAAGCCGTCGAGCCGGAGATCGGCAAACACCGCGCGCGCGGCGGGGCCGTCGAGCAGCTTGAAGCCGCACTGGGTGTCGCGGATGCCGCCGGCGACGAGCAGCCGGATCATGAGGTTGAAGGTCTTTCCCATCCACTGCCGGAGCACGGGCTGCGGGTGATCGATCCGGGCCCCTTCGACCGCACGGCTGCCGAAGACCATCTCCACGCCGCCGAGGTGCCGCTCCAGCCGCTCGAGCTCGGAGATCGGCGTCGAGAGATCGGCGTCGGTGAGCAGCACGCGGTCACCCCGCGACGCCAGGACGCCGGTCCTGAGCGCGGCACCCTTGCCGCGGTTGCGCGGCATCCGGATCGCCTTGACGCCGCGGCCGGCGAACGACTGCGCCACGCGCGCGGTCGCGTCGGAGCTGCCATCGTCGACCACCAGCACCTCGAATGAGCGCCGCGTCGCCTCGAGGTAGTCGAGAATCGCGGGCAGCGTCACGGCCAGGCGGGCTTCCTCGTTGTAGGCGGGCACCACCACCGAGAGCTCCGGCACGGCCGGTACCTTATTCCAATGTCGCTCCCGGTCGTGAGCGGGCAGCTGGGGGGCGACCATCGCAACGGCGGCGGGGGAGACCGTGCCGGGGGCGGGCGCAGGTAACATCGCTCGCGGTGAGCACCCCGGCCCCCGGCAGCGGCGACTCCGCGGCGCCCGCGTCGCCCGACCTGGTCGCTCGGCTCACCGCGCGGCTGCCGGCCGAGGGCCGCGTGCTCCTCCTCGACGGCGGCGCGGGCGGTCCGGGGCTGGCGATGGCGCGTCCGGGTGTCGAGCACCGCCCGTTCGGCGCCGGCGGCGCGCTCGGCGCGGGAGCTCTCGAGCCGAGCGGATGGGAGGCCGTGGTGCTGGCCGCCGAACGCCCGGCTCGCGGTTGGCACTCTCTTCTCGCCGAGCTGCGCCCGGCGCTGGTCGAGCACGGCAGGGTCCTCCTCGTCCTGCCCGTCGACGAGGGCGCACCGAGCGCCGGCGTCGCGGACGCGGTCGGCGCGCTGTACGAGACCGCCTACTGCGTCCTCCACGAAGACAGAGTCGCGATCGCGCCGCTTCTGGCCGGTGCGCGCGGCCCGTCGCCCGCGCATCCGGCGCGCGCCGTCCTGGTGGTGGCGCGCGTCGGCGAGCACGCGGTCCTTCCGTACCGGGCGGGCGACGAGGACGCCATCCTTCGCCTCTTCGGCGCCTCCTTCTCACCGCGGCGCGGGATCGAGCACTGGCGCTGGAAGTACTGCGACAACCCGTTCGGCACGCTTGCGATCAGCTGCGCGTTCTCCCCCGACGGCGACCTGGCCGCCCACTACGCGGCGTATCCGGTGCCTTTTCGCCGCGCGCGCCGCGGCGGCGGCGAGACCCTGCTCTGCCACCAGGTCGGCGATACCATGACCGACCGCCGCCACCGCGCCGTCGGGCGCGGCCGGACCAGCCTCCTCGCGCGCACCGCCCGGCACTTCTACGCGCGCCGCTGCGACGGCAGAGTGGCGTTCAACTACGGCTTCAACACCGGCAACATCCAGCGCTTTTCGCAGCTCTTCGTCGGCGCCCGCAAGGTGTGGGACCTCGAGCTGCGAACCTGCCGCCCGGACCACCTGCACCTGGCCCCGCCGCGCCGCTTCCGGCCCTACCGGGTGTCGTCCGTCGGCGCGCTGGACGGGGCCTTCGACGATCTGTTCGAGCGTCTGGCGCCGGATTACTGCCTGCTGGTCGAGCGGCGCCGCGCCTACCTCGACTGGCGCTACCTGCGCTGTCCCGACCCCGGGCTCCGGTTCCTGCGCGTCGACGCCGGCTCGCGGCTCGTGGGCTGGGGCGTGTTCCGCCGGGACGGCGAGCGCCTGCTCTGGGGCGACGCGCTGATCGACCGCGGCCACCCCGGCGCCGCCTCGGCGCTGCTGCGGCATGCGATCGTCGCGGGCGACCCTCTGGAGCCCGCGGCCGAGCGCATCGAGGGCTGGTTCTCGCGCCACCCGGCGTGGTGGAGCGAGCTGCTCGCGACGCTGGGCTTCGACGTCGCGCCGGAGCCGCAGGACCTCGGAATGGTCTACGTGCCGTTCCTCGAGGATCCGCTCGACGAGCTTCGGACGCGCTACTACCTCACCATGGGCGACGGCGACCTGTTCTGATCGGCGGCGGGCGCCTCGATCCAGCAGCGCCCGAGCTCGCGTCCGTCGTCGCAGGCGACGCACAGGCTCATGCCGCCGAGCCCGCTCGCGCGCATCAGCCCGAAGGGCGGGACCCATCGAGCGAGCTCGTCGGCCTGAATCAGCGAGCCGGCCGCGGGGAACCCATGGGTATTGGGCGAGAGCTCGAGCCACACCGGACGGGCCCCCTTCCCGGCGCCGATCACCGCTTCCGTGAGCACGCCCTCGCGCCAGGCCGGGAGGCGCGGCGCGCGATCGAGCGAGCGGCCGACCACGCTGGCGAGGCGATCGTGAAGCCAGGCGAACCAGCTCCCGTAGTGCGCCGCACGGAAGCGCCGCGCGGACTCCTCGAACCAGGTGGAGGCCATCGGCTCGTCCTTGGTGCTGTGCGCGAACCCGTGTAGCGCCTCGGCTCCGGCCGCCTGGCGGGCCTCGAGCCCCGCCGCCGCGAGTCGCAGCAGCCAGTCGGTCTCCTCGAAGTAGAGTCGGTAGCCCTCGTCGAGGGGCCCCACTCGCCGCCATGCCGCGCGCGACAGGGCGAGCACGGCGCCGCTCAGGCGCAGGCTCACGAGCGAACCGGTCGCCTCCCAGTGCCGGCGAGCCTCGCGCCGCCAGCGCGCGCGCGCGCGCGCAGCGAACCACGGCCAGCGGCAGGCCGCGAGCGCGAGCACCTCCCCGGCACGGCTCCGCTCCTCGCCGGGCGGCAGCAGGAAGCGGCGGTCTTGATCCCAGTACAGGCGCGGAGCGGCCGCTCCGGCGCCGCGCTCGAGCTCGTCGAGGAGGGCGCGGACGCAGCCCGGGAGCACCACGACGTCGGGGTTGAGAACGAGGAACGCATCGGCCGAGGCGCGCTCGATCCCGAGGTTCACGCCCGCCGCGAAGCCGCGGTTCACCCCTCCCCCGGCCACCGGAAGGCCGAGCCCCAGGAGCTCGCCTCGCTCCTCGGCAGTGCTGCCGTTGTCGACCACCAGCCACTCGGCTCGAAGGCGGCTGCCCTCGAGGTCGCGCCGGAGGGCGGCGACGGCGGAGGCGACCGGCGCGGGCGCGTGGTAGTGCACGAGCACCACCGATACGTCCGGCGGGCCCGCGCGCGCCGGGGTTGGTGTGCGCGTCTCCGTCACGGGCTCCCGATGCAGCTCGACCTCGAGGCAGCTCACCGGAAGACGACCAACCCGGGGACGCCTCCTACGAGGCGGCCCGGCGGTCGGCGGCCGAGACCTTCTCGATGGTGAAGGCGTGCTCGACCTGAACCAGTCCGAAGCTGTACTCCTCTCCGCGCACCGAGAAGCCCGGCGACAGACACTCGCGGTCGTAGACGTGGAGTCCGTTCTCGTCGGCGAGATGGACGTAGACGTCGAAGTCGCCCTTCACCAGAGGCAGCCGCGGCACCTCGAGCACCACGCGGTAGCGCCGCGCTCCGGTCACGGGAAAGCCTGGAGCCCCGATCGACACGCAGGAGAAGACCTCGATCCCCTCGACCCGGTTGACGCCCACGCCGAGATGGAAGGCGAGCCGCGGGTCGTCGCATTCCCACTCGACGAGCAGCGCCCAGGGCTCTCCGGGGCGGCAGGCGTCGCGATCCGCACGCTGCGGGCAGATGGTCACGGCGGTGAGACGGGCGGGACCGGGGGAGACGGCGGCCTCCTCGGCGGTCACGGTGCCGGCGGCGCTCGGCGGCGCCGACTTCTCGAGCAGGTAGCGCTCGTACTCCGCGATCACGTCGCGGGCCGCACCCAGCCGCTCGACGCGGCCGTGGCAGAGCCAGAGCGCGCGCTCGCAGAAGGTCGAGACGTAGTACATCGCGTGCGAGCAGAAGAGGAGCGCGGTGCCTCCGCGCACCAGCTCGTTCATGCGATCCATGCTCTTCTTCTGGAAGTAGCCGTCTCCCACCGAGAGCGCCTCGTCGACGATCAGCACGTCGGGCTCGACCTGCGTCGCGATCGAGAACGCGAGCCGCATGGCCATCCCCGTCGAGTACGACTTGAGCGGTTGGTCGATGGCGGGGCCGAGCTCGCTGAACTCGACGATCCGAGGCAGCTTGTCGAGCGCCTCGCGGCGCGACAGCCCGAGCGCGGCGGCGTTCAGCAGCAGGTTCTGCCGTCCCGAGAACTCGGGATGGAAGCCGGACCCCAGCTCGAGGATGGAGGCCACCTTCCCGCTGACCTTGACCTCGCCCGAGGTCGGCTCGAGCACTCCTGCGACGAGCTTCAGGAGCGTGCTCTTGCCGGCGCCGTTCTCGCCGAGAACGCCGAACGCCTCGCCGGGCTCGAGCTCGAAGCTCACGTCGTGGAGAGCGTGGAACGGACGGTGGAGCCGACGTCCGGTCAGGGCCTCCCACAGCCGCTGCCACGGGCTCTCGAACACCCGATAGGTCTTCGTCAGTCGGCTCGCCGAGACCGTGCCGCCGGACATCGCCGGCAGCCTATCCCACCGTGCGCGGGGACCCCTCCCCTACAACTCGTCGGCGAAGGCCGGGGCGAGGCGCCGGAAGGTGACGACGCCGAGGGCGAAGACGGCGGTCGCCGCCACCGCCAGGACGGCGAGGCCGGTGGAGGCGGTGGGTTGACCGCCGAGGAGCGCGCTGCGGTAGAGGTCGACCAGCGCGGTCAGCGGGTTGAGCTCGATCCAGCCCCGGAAGCGCTCGGGCACGAGCTGCAGCGGGTAGACGATCGGCGTGAAGTAGAACCACGCGCTGAATGCCAGGCCGAGCACCTGCGCGATGTCGCGCACGAAGACGTGGAGCGCCGCGAGCAGCAGACCCAGTCCCACGGTGAGCGCCACCTGGAGCGGCACCGCGACCGCGAGCCAGCCCAGGCTCGACACACTCCCCTCGCCGAGCGCGGCGAGCACCACCAGGAACACGGCCAGCGCAATCCCCTCGTGCAGCAGCGCCGTCACCACCACCGTGACCACCAGCAGCACGACCGGAAATCGCAGCTTCTTGACCAGCGGCGCGTTGTCGGTGACCGCGGTGGCGGCGCGCGTCACGCCCTCGCTCACCGCCATGAACGGTAAGAGACCGCAGAAGAGAAACAGGGCGAAGCTCTCCGTCCGCTCGCCCAG
>DATKDQ010000095.1:0-3080 GCA_035544635.1 Thermoanaerobaculia bacterium | reverse complement strand
ATGTTGCCGGCCTCGTTGTAGGTCGGAATGACGACGAGAGCGCGCGCCGACACGGAGTCACCAGTGGTAACGAGCCCTGGGCATGTTATGCGATTCGTCCGGCTCCCTCGACCGGCGCACGGAATGCCGGCGGAGAGGCTGTCGCGGCCGCCCAGAGGCGGACAGCCGGCGCGGACCGGTCTATGATACGCCGCTCGATGAACCCCGAACCGGATCCCGCTCCCGCCGCGACGCCGCGGCCTGAGGAGGGCTCACGCGCCGGAGCGGCCACCGCGCGTGCGCGCTTCGCCGCGCGTCCGGTCTGGGGCACGGTGATTGCGCTCGCGCTGGCGCTCGCCGCCTTCATGCACATGCTGGCGTGGGGCGAGTCGCCCCTGGTCCGCGCGCTCTGGATGGCCAGCATGTTGGCGGCCGTTCTGGCCCATGCCCGCCGGCCGCGACTCGGGCGCTTGCCGGCGGGCGCTCTCGTTGGTCTGCTGCTCGTCCTCCTCGGCGCGGCCTGGCTCCGGTTCGACCGACTGGGCGAGATCCCGGACGACTACCACGGCGACATCGCGTCGCAGGGAATGGAGGCGCGCACCTTCCTCGACGGGCTCGAGCGGCGCATCTTCCGCACCAGCTGGTCGGACATTCCTGCCTTCGAGTACTGGCAGCTCGCGCAGACCATGCGCCTCTCCGGCGACGATCTCACCGGCACCGCCTCGAACGCCGCGATCCACGGCGTGCTCTCCATCCTCGGCGTCTTTCTCCTCGCTCGGGAGCTCTACGACCGGCGCACCGGTCTCCTGGCCGCCGCGCTGCTCGCGATCAGCTATACGCACATCCACTTCAGCCGACTGTTCACGACGGCGACTCCCCTGAGTCTCATGACCTTCACGTTCTTCTTCCTGGCGCGCGGGCTGAGGCGAGGCTACGCTCTCGACTTCGTCCTCTCCGGCATCTTCCTCGGACTGGGCTCGCAGACCTACTACCCGGCGCGCATGATGCCGGTGATCCTGATCGTCCTCTTGCCCTGGATCCTCTTCTGGCATCCGGAGCTGCGCCGCCGGGTCGGAGTCGCGTTCCTGGGGATGGCGTTCGGCTTCTTCGCCGCGTTCGGGCCCTTTCTGGCGTTCGCGCTGCAGAACCTCCAGGCCGTGGTCGGCCGCGGTCAGACGGTGATGGTCTGGAGCCCGACCAGCACCGCGCACCTCGCCGCGGTGTACGGCGTCGACTCGCTCGCCGAGGTCCTGTGGCACAGCACCTTGCGGTGCCTGGGCACGTTCACCCACGTGGGCGACACCAGCACGCACTTCGAACTGCGGGCGGCGATGGTCGATCCCGTGACCGCCCTGTTTCTGCTGGTCGGAGTGCTATTGGCCGTGGCGCGGATCCGTGAGCCGCGCTCGATGCTGCTCCTGGTCTGGCTGTTCGGTACGCTTCTCCTCGGCGGCGTGCTGGCCCTCGATCCTCCGTTCTGGCCGCACCTGGTCGTGCTGCTCATCCCTGCCGCCATCCTGGCCGCGGTGCCGATGGCGAAGCTGCTCGCCGTCGCCGATCGATGGGGACCGCGGCGGGGCATCCTCGCCGCCGCCGCGATGGCGGTTCTCATCGCCGCGGTCGGCTGGCGGAACTGGCAGCTCTACCTCGACCACGTCCGTCACAACGCGGCGCCCGCCGCACGGATCGGCCGGCTCGTCGCCGCCGCCGACCCGTCGTACGACGTTCACATCGTCCGCGATCCCTGGTCCGTCGAGGTACGCGAGATCGCCTTCATGGCCAAGGGGCGGCTGGTGAAGGACGTGCTCGCCGAGACCGTGATCGAGCCCCACGGGCCACCTCCGATTCCTGCCCTCTACATCGTCACGCCCAACCACGCCGACGCGCTCGACGCTCTGGTCTCGCGTCATCCGAGCGCCGTCGTCACGCCTCATTACACCCGCGAGGGCGGCCTCATGCTCACCAGCGTGCGGGTCGACGGGCCGGCCCGGCCGCGCTGGCCGCTGCGCGCCACGGCGTCGTGGCGGGCCTCCTCGTTCCGGGAGGAGCCTGCCGACGTGGCGGCACGAGCCATCGACCGCAACCCCGGTACCCGGTGGGATAGCGGCCAGCCCCAGGCGGGGGGCGAGTGGTACCAGGTCGAGCTCCCGAGCGTCGTCACCGTCACCGACCTCCGGCTCGACACCATGGGGTCGGCCAACGACTTCCCTCGCGGCCTGGTGGTGAGCCTGTCGATGGACGGCCTCGTCTACGCCACGCTCCCCCCGGTGGAACGCACGGCGCCCCGCCTCCATGTCAGGGTGGATCCTCCCGCCCAGGCCCGGTTCGTCCGGCTCGAGCAGACCGGACAGGACGCCGCGGCCTGGTGGTCGATCCACGAGCTGGAGCTGTGGACGGCCGAGAGCGAGGGTCCTGTTGGCTGAGCGGTGGCGCTCGCTTCACCGCGAGGCGGCTGTTCGACGCTCGAGCTCGACGGCGTCGAGCGAGGTTGCCGACTTCGGCCGCCGCGCCACGGCGATGAGCGACACGCCGGGCCAGGGCAGCGCCGCGTCGACGCGGCGGATGAGCCAGATCATCCAGTCGAGCGCCTTGAGCTGGACGCGGCTGAACCGCTCGCGCTTGAGCAGGGTGCCGTTCAGCCACCAACCCGGGCGCGACGCCCGATTGAATCCGAACACGCGCTCGATCTGGAAGCCGGCGCCCTCGAGCGCCGCCCGCAGCATCGCTTCGGTGTAGCGCCGCTGGTGGCCGAGCACGCGGTCGAGAGTGCCGTAGAGCGACGGGCCCTGCGGCACCAGCACGATGGCGCGGCCGCCAGGCTCGAGCACCTCGAGCAGGTTCCTCGCCCCCTGGGCCTCGTTCGCCACGTGCTCGAGCACATTGAGACAGACCACGGTGTCGTAGCGGCCGGCGAGCGGCTCGACGGCCGCCGCGGCGGCGAGATCGAAGTGACGCACGTCGAGGTAGGGCCGCGATTCGGCGACGTTCTCGAGGAAGTCGAGGTAGTGCGGATTGATGTCGGTCGCGGTGTAGCGCTCGCGCGGGATGAGCGCCCGCGTCAGGTTGCCGATCCCCGCCCCGATCTCGAGCACCCGCTGTCC